>DASVCT010000118.1:0-8089 GCA_036381475.1 Cyclobacteriaceae bacterium | reverse complement strand
GTTAGCCGGTACTTGCAGCACGTATTCGAAAAAGGCGATTCCCCAGCTGATCAGGATGATGCTGAAAAGCGGAAGGCTCTGGCTCCATTTCATATCCTTGAAGCGCAGATGCCCGTACCACGCGAAGGTCATGAACGCGTTCGACAGCGTCAGCATGAGGATCGTTATCGCAGCTTTCATTGGGATGGACCGGAATGGCGAAGCGTAAATAGTAAGAAGTAATCGGTGATCCGCAATCGGTAATCGGTAAGAAGTGAGAAGTACGAGCTTATCGGTAATCTGTAATCGTAATCCATGGACCCCCTATATACCTTATACCCCTATACACCCTTATTGCCCTACTCCCTATCTCCCTATTTCCTTATTTCCTTATCCCCCTATCTCCCTATCTCCTAATTCCCCACCAACTTCTTATACCGTATCCTATGCGGTTGGTCGTCGCCGAGGCGTTTTTTCTTGTTTTCCTCGTACTCGCTGTAGGTACCTTCGAACCAGAAAACCTGTGAGTCACCTTCGAAGGCGAGGATGTGGGTACATACGCGATCGAGAAACCAGCGATCGTGGGAGATGATCACAGCACACCCGGCGAAGTTTTCGAGTGCTTCTTCCAGGGCGCGCAGCGTGTTAACGTCAAGGTCGTTCGTGGGCTCGTCGAGGAGCAAGAGGTTTCCGCCCTGCCGCAGCGCGATGGCGAGGTGGACCCGGTTGCGCATGCCGCCGGAGAGTTCTCCGATTTTCTTTTGCTGGTCGTTGCCGCCAAAGTTGAACTTACCGACGTAGGCACGTGAATTGATTTGGCGTCCGCCGAGTTCAATAAGCTCGTTGCCTCCCGAGATGGCTTCCCAGACGGTCTGCTCCGGCTTGAGGTCGTCGTGCTCCTGGTCGACGTACGCTATCTTAACGGTGTCGCCAATCGAAAGTGTTCCGCTGTCTGGTTTCTCTTTGCCGAGGATCATCCGGAACAAGGTGGTTTTGCCGGCCCCGTTCGGACCGATAACGCCCACGATACCTGCCGGCGGGAGTGAGAAGGTCAGGTTCTCATACAGCAGTTTGTCTCCAAATGCTTTCGAGACTCCGTTGGCCTCGATGACCTTATTACCAAGCCGGGGACCTGGCGGGATAAAGAGTTCCAGTTTTTCTTCGCGTTCCTTCGCCTCCTGGCCCAGCAGCTTTTCATAGGCTCCCAAACGTGCTTTGGCTTTGGCATGTCGGCCTTTGGGGCTCATGCGCACCCATTCAAGCTCTCGCTGCAGGGTCTTTTGACGTTTGGATTCCTGCTTTTCTTCCATGGCCAGGCGTTTTTGCTTTTGTTCCAGCCACGAAGAGTAGTTTCCTTTCCATGGAATTCCCTCGCCCCGGTCCAGTTCCAGGATCCAGCCCGCCACATTATCGAGAAAATAACGGTCGTGTGTCACGGCAATTACCGTTCCCTTGTACTGCCTGAGGTGCTGTTCAAGCCAATGGACAGATTCGGCGTCGAGGTGGTTGGTTGGTTCGTCGAGGAGGAGTACGTCTGGTTCCTGGAGCAGGAGGCGGCAAAGGGCTACACGGCGTTTTTCTCCCCCGGACAGAATTGATACGGGTGAATCTGGCGGCGGGCAACGAAGCGCGTCCATGGCGCGTTCCAGCCGGTGATCCAGTTCCCACGCGCCTGTGGCGTCTAGTTTTTCCTGGATCGCTCCCTGCCGGGCGATGAGTTTTTCCATCGCGTCCGGATCTTCCATGATCTTGGGGTCACCGAATTTCTCGTTGACCTGTTCGAACTCCTTCAGGAGGTCCACGACTTCACGGACACCTTCTTCCACCACTTCACGGACAGTCTTGTTCTTGTCGAGTTGTGGTTCTTGTTCGAGAAGCCCGACCGAGTAATTGATGTCGGAGACGACTTCTCCCTGGAAGTCCTTATCGATGCCGGCAATGATCCGAAGCAGGGAAGACTTTCCCGCTCCGTTCAGGCCAAGCACACCAATTTTGGCACCGTAGAAAAAGGAGAGGTAGATATCCTTGAGAACCTGCTTAGCCGGGGGGTATATCTTGGACACCCCGGTCATGGAAAATATGATCTTCTCGTCGCTCATCGTCGTCCAGTTGTACCTTTTCCGGGAGCCTCCCGGTTCGTTTTGCCGCAAATATGGCAAAATAAGTTTGCCCTTTCATCCGTTGTCAATTCTTTGTCTGTGCCGGTCCAAAATGGGCGTTTTTACACCCGTCTTGGGGTAACCGGAAGGAAAGGATTCCGTTTGTTTGTTTTGATGAATTATATTTTATTTTTGCGGAAAATTAGGGGGTAACAGAAAATGTACTGGACACTCGAACTTGCTTCGTATTTGGAGGACGCACCCTGGCCAGCCACGAAGGATGAACTGATCGATTATTCGATCCGGTCAGGTGCACCGCTTGAAGTCGTTGAGAATCTCCAGGAGTTGGAGGACGACGGCCAGCCGTACGAGAGCATCGAAGAAATCTGGCCGGATTATCCAACCAAGGAAGATTTCTTCTTCAACGAGGACGAATACTAATCCCGATAGGGAAACGGAAAAACAGAAAAAGCTGGCCGGAGGGTCAGCTTTTTTTTCTTAACAGCGCGGCGGCGACAACAAGATCCTCTGCCGTCGTGATCTTGATGTTGTCATAGTGTCCTTCGACAAGTGATATCGCGTAGCCATACCGTTCGACTACGCTGGCATCGTCAGTAAGGGTCGGGTCCTCACCGAGCTGGTATGCCTCGCGGAGGAGTGAGACGCGAAACGTTTGCGGCGTCTGCACCATCCAGAATCTGGATCGGTCTACTGCGCGCGTGACGTTGCCTGTGTCTTCGCGCAGCGATTCTTTGGGCCTGACGGCTGCCACCGCGGTGCCCTTCACTGCGGCGCATGCAAACGTAGCGGCGATCAGTTCCTTACTAACCAAAGGCCTGACGCCATCATGAACGGCAACCAACCCTTCGCCGCCGATCTGTTCCAGACCCCGTTTCACGGACTGAAAGCGCGTTGATCCACCGGATTGCACCGTGACGTTCGCGGTGAACCGATGGGTCTCACAAAGCGCCTCCCACCGGGGGATGTCATTGTCCGGCAAGACGACTATGATTTGTATTGAGGCTGAGTAACTCAGGAAGGCGTTGATCGCGTGCATGAGCACTGGCAGGCCGTTCAGTTCCAGGAATTGCTTGGGCACCTCACTGTTGATCCGGGTACCCTTGCCGCCCGCCGCGATCAGTGCATATTCAGTATTCAATTATTCAACTCTTCAAGCTTTCTCACAGGATAAGCATCGCGTCGCCGTAGGTGAGAAACCTGTATTTTTCTTTTTTGGCGACCTTATAGGCTTCCATGATCAGCTCATATCCACCGAATGCGCATGCCATCATGAGGAGCGTGGATTCCGGCATGTGAAAGTTGGTGATCATGGCATTGCAGATCTTGAATTCATAGGGCGGGAAGATAAATTTGTCTGTCCAGCCGGACTTCACCTTCAGGCGATTGTTGGCCGATACGGCCGATTCGAGTGCACGCATGGAGGTGGTGCCTACGGCACACACGCGTTTTTTGTTGTCGAGTGCTCTGTTGACGGCTTCAACGGTTTCAGGACCCACGACGAAGTTTTCGGAATCCATCTTGTGTTTGGTCAGGTCCTCCACGTCAACCTGGCGGAACGTGCCGAGCCCGATGTGAAGGGTAATGAAGACCATTTCCACCCCGTTGATCTGAAGACGCTTGAGCAACTGCCGGGTGAAGTGCATGCCTGCAGTCGGTGCGGAGACCGCGCCTTTATGGCGGGCATAGATGGTCTGAAACCGTTCCTTGTCCTCCGGCTTCACTTTGCGTTTGATATATTTTGGGAGCGGTGTTTCGCCCAGAGTTTCCACCACCTTATCGAAGGCTTCGGAATCACCATCGAAAAGGAAGCGTATGGTTCTTCCACGGGAAGTGGTGTTGTCGATAACTTCCGCTACCAAATCACCGTTGCCGAAATACAATTTGTTGCCGACACGTATTTTGCGTGCAGGGTCCACCAGCACATCCCACAGGTGCATCTCCGCGTTGAGTTCACGCAGCAGGAACACCTCGATCTTGGCGCCGGTCTTCTCCTTGCGTCCGTACAGACGGGCAGGGAATACCATCGTGTCGTTTCCAACAAGGATGTCGCCCTCTTCGAAGTAATCGACCAGGTCTTTGAAGACCCGGTGTTCGATTTCACCGGTATCCCGGTGAACGACCATAAGCCTTGATTCGTCACGGTTTGCGGCGGGTTCGAGGGCGATCAGGTTGTTGGGAAGTTCGAACTTGAATTCGGATAGCTTCATAAAGCGGCAAAATAAGCCGGGGGATGGCTATTTCTTTAAATAAGGTTGCAAAAATAAGTGAATATTCGTGATTTGCGGAAAACAGGGGGATGTTTTTCCCGTGTGCAAAAAAACGCGGATTTAGTGTCGAATGCGCGTAATTTAGCCCGCCTGTCACCGACCCATTGAGCGCATTTTACCCGGACAGGGAGATTGATGAAGACCGCCCTCCAGATTCTTGAAAGTTTTCGGTTTGCCTGGAAAGCACTCCGGGCCAACCTGTTGCGCACGATACTTTCGCTGTTGGGGGTTACCATCGGAATTTTTGCCATCATTTCCGTTCTCACTCTTGTCGACTCACTGGAAAAGAACATCAAAGACAGTCTCAACTTCCTGGGTACGGGTGTCATTTACGTGGAGAAATGGCCCTTTCTCCCTGAGGCAGGCGAGGAATATAAGTGGTGGGATTTTCTTGCCCGCCCAAACACGTCATACAGTGATTACCGGTTCCTCTCGGCCAACCTGAAACACCTCAGTTCTATCGCCATCTTTGCCCGGCGAGGTGATATCATCGTCAAGCGGGGTAACAATAGTATTGGCGACATCGACCTGGCGGGCGGCTCGCAGGGATACGACGAGATATTCGAAATGAATATCAGCCAGGGCCGGTTCTTTACCGCGGATGAGATCGAGGCAGGGCGAAACGTCGCCGTGCTGGGATACGAGGTGGCCCGGACGCTCTTCCCCAATGGGCGGAATCCCATTGGCGACGAAGTGAAGATCAGAAACCTCAAATACCGCGTGGTAGGCGTGGTCGACCGCGAAGGGGAGTCCTTCCTCGGCACACCCAGCAACGATTACACCGTCATCGTCCCATATCAGTCCTTTCGCAAGTTGTTCCTTACCGGGACCGGCCGGCGCTGGGAGATCAGCTCGCGTATCGGGGTGAAAGGACAGGAATACGACGTTGGCCTCGTCGAGCTTGAGAACGAAATCCGCGGCTTGCTACGGGTGCGGCGGGGACTGACACCAAAGGCACCCGACAACTTCGCCCTGAACCGGCCGGAAGCAATACTCAACGCCATAAGCGGCCTCTTCGACGTGGTGAGCATCGCCGGATGGATTATCGGGGGATTCTCCATCCTCGTCGGCGGGTTCGGAATAGCCAATATTATGTTCGTGTCCGTCAAGGAACGCACAAGCATCATCGGCCTCCAGAAATCGCTGGGCGCCAAGAACTACTTCATCCTGTTCCAGTTTCTCTTTGAAGCCATCTTCCTCAGCCTCATCGGCGGTCTGGCCGGCCTGGGAATGGTTTACATGATCACCTTCATCCCGCTGGGAAGCCTCGAGGTGGCACTCACTATCAAAAATATTGTACTTGGCCTCGGCGTCGCATCGACCATAGGTGTCGTCTCGGGTTTTGTGCCCGCGCTCCTGGCCGCACGAATGGACCCGGTTGAGGCACTACGTTCCTGACAGACGCAGTCGCAGATTGTACTATTAACCGCAATAGCTATAGGTATTCCATTGCATCTGCATCTGCGACTGCATCGGGCTAAATCAGGCTTCGCTTTCTTCAAGCACTTTCTTGTTCTCCGCCGGAGCTACCTTTTCCCGGATGCGCCGCTCCAGTTCCTCCATCAGTTCGGGGTTGTCTTCAATCAATTGCTTCACCGCGTCACGGCCCTGGCCGAGTTTGTTCCCTTCATAGGAGAACCACGACCCCGACTTTTGTATGATGTTCAACTCGACGCCCAGGTCGAGAATCTCACCCGACTTTGAAATGCCACGCCCGTACATGATGTCGAACTCGACCACCTTGAACGGCGGCGCAACCTTGTTCTTCACTACCTTCACTTTTACCCGGTTGCCCGTAATGTCGTCTGCTGCTTCCTTGATCTGCCCGATCCTCCGGATGTCCAGCCGCACCGATGCGTAAAACTTAAGCGCATTACCCCCGGTAGTCGTCTCCGGGTTGCCGAACATCACGCCAATTTTTTCCCGTAACTGGTTGATGAAAATGCAGGCGCAACCAGTCTTGCTGATCGTGCCGGTTAGTTTGCGAAGAGCCTGCGACATGAGCCGCGCCTGAAGGCCCATCTTGCTTTCCCCCATTTCGCCTTCCAGTTCTCCCTTGGGAACCAGCGCCGCCACCGAGTCAATTACAATAATGTCTATCGCCCCCGAACGGATCAGGTGGTCCGCAATTTCCAGGGCCTGTTCGCCGTTGTCCGGCTGCGAAATCAGCAGATTCTCCGTGTCGATACCCAGCCTTTCTGCATAACTCTTGTCGAATGCGTGCTCGGCGTCAATGAACGCCGCAATACCTCCCTTCTTTTGCGCCTCGGCAATGCAGTGCAACGTGAGCGTAGTCTTACCCGACGACTCAGGTCCGTAAATCTCGGTCACCCTCCCCCGGGGAATCCCGCCAATACCCAGGGCGAGATCCAGCCCGAGCGAACCCGTGGAAATCGATGGAATATCGACTACCCGCTCATCGCTCAATTTCATTACCGTACCCTTCCCATAGGTCTTTTCCAATTTATCAATGGTCAGCTGCAGGGCTTTCAGTTTTTCTTTCGCGTCACTCATAAGTAAGGGTTGTTTTATGATCCTGGTTTCATCCAGTGAATGTTAGCACAAATTACGCGAACGCGGTTCAATATAAAAATGGTGGGGACGGATCGCGACAGTAGTTGTCAGTAATAAATTCCTGGCCGGTCTTGCTAGGAGAATTAATAGCCACGGGGTATTTTACCCGCTATGCGTACCCGAAAGCGACGGCTGCTGCGGCGGATTACTCTCGTCGTCCTCATTCTTGCCGCCACCCTGGCCATACGATACTTCGACCTGATCGTATACGGCATCAGCCAGGCCAAAGGTCAATTGACCATCGTCTGGAAAGCACGCCCGGTTGAGGAGTATCTGGCCGACCCTCTCTATCCCGATACACTTAAGCAAAAACTCCGACTGATCGACGAGGTGCGCGCCTTCGCCATCGACTCGCTCGGCCTGCGCGACACACGCAATTACAAAACCCTGTACGACCAAAAAGATAAAGAGGTCATGTGGGTGGTAACAGCGAGCGAACGCTTTCACCTGAAACCGCACTACTGGACGTTCCCCATTCTCGGCGCCGTGCCATACAAAGGCTTTTTCAACGAAGAAAGCGCAAAAAAGGAAGCTGAAAAACTCGCCGCCGAAGGGTGGGACGTCAACGTGCGTAATCCCGGCGGATGGTCGACCCTGGGATGGTTCACCGACCCCATCCTCAGCAAGATGCTCGAACGCGACATAGGTGATCTTGCCAGCCTCATCATCCACGAGATGGTTCACGCCACCATCTTCGTCAAAGACAGCGTCGACTTTAACGAGAACCTCGCGTCATTCATTGGCGACCGCGGCGCCGAACTGTTTCTTATCTCAAAGTTCGGACCCGACAGCGATGCCTACCTCGATTTCATTCACGACGACAGAGACTATATCACTTTCGTCGACCATGTGCTTCGCGGTACCCAATACCTCGACAGCCTGTATACGGCGATCGAAACAGAACCAATCCCTGCCAAGCAGCGCCTCAAGGAGGCTATGATCCGCCGGATCGTTCACACGATGGACACGTTGACGTTGTATTCCGGAAGGAAGCCCTCCCGTCGCTATCACGAAAACCTTCCCAACAATGCTTACTTCATGTCGTTTATACACTATCAGTCGGGACAGGATGAACTGAATCGAGTTTGGCGGGAGCAGTTCGGCGGCGACCTCAAGGCATATATTGCCTTCCTGAAAGAGCAATACCCG
>DASVCT010000117.1:0-9356 GCA_036381475.1 Cyclobacteriaceae bacterium | reverse complement strand
GGCCGATCCGAGAATTATCTTTAAATCCGCCCTTGAAGAACTCGCCAGCGGCATTATCCTCGCTCACAACCATCCCTCGGGGAATCTCACCGCGTCGCAGGCCGACAGAGACCTGACGCGCAAGCTTACGGAAGGCGGTCGCCTCCTCGACGTCCAGGTACTCGACCATGTGATTCTTGCGGGGCAGAGATACTATAGCTTCGCGGATGAGGGACTCTTGCCGTGAAGGACTCCAGCGGAGCCTTCACGGGTTTGATTTTTGACTAGTGAGATCGGTGATTTTTGATTTACGATTCATTGTTGCCCGGGGAAAATCGGGGATTGTGAAAAAAGGCTTCTTCCGAGCGGGAATCGGAACATTTTCTGAAAGGTGTAAAGCAAAGCCGCGCTTCGGCTCCGCTCAGCAACCGCGCTTCGACTCCGCTCAGCAACCGTACTTCGACTCCGCTCAGCATTCAATAAAAGATAAGGGTCAGGGATGATCGGATTACTCCGGTAGTTTCGACTCCGCTCAACCACCGGAGTAATCCGATCACCCAACAAGAATGAACCACTGGGAGAGTAAATTTTTTATTTTTCCAGATTGCGGGCGCGTCAGGTGACTGATTGTGGCTGAAGACCGGTGACTGAGCGGAGTCGAAGTCACGGAGAAGAAATTGACACCACCATTACCTAGTACCTATCAACATCCGGAGACTGAGCGAAGTCGAAGCCCGATTCAGAAATTTTCCCCGGACAACACTGAATCACAAATCACAAATCATTGTCGTCCCTACGTTACATACCAATAAATCCCCGCAAAGTGAAAGGCACTTCCGCCAATGACAAACACATGCCATATCGGGTGAGCGAAGGGCAGCTTTTTCCATAGGTAAAAACCCACACCGGCGGTAAAGCAAATCCCTCCGGCCAACAAACAAATGAGCACTTCTTCGGAAAGCACTTGATATAACGGCACGAGCAGAAAAACCGCCAGCCAGCCCATGGCGAGGTATATTCCCGTAGACAGGAGATTATAGCGGTCGACAAAGAAGAGCTTGAAGATTATCCCGGCTACCACAAGCGTCCACATGCCTATGAATAATTCCCAACCGTAACTGTCCTTCAAGGCCAGCAGCAGAAACGGCGTGTATGTTCCGGCTATTTTTATGTATATGGCGGCATGGTCGACGATGCGGAAGATATTCTTCCACCTGGCCGAACGAACGAAATGGTAGATTGTGGAGGCACTGTAAAGTGTAACAAGAGAAAAGGAATAAATCCCTAAACTGATCCACTTGTTGGTGTGTGAAGCAGGCGAAATTTTGCATAACATAACTATGATTCCGGCAAGACTCGCCAGGGCAGCTAATCCATGACTGACCCAGTTCAGCAGTTCTTCCTTTTCTGAATAAGATTCAGTTGCACGTACGATATTATTGCACTTGAATCGATTTAGGAGACCTTTCAACAAAATTGCGAACAGTTCAATATTGAGAATAAATTTCAGCTTTGCCCCAAATGTCATTCAGCTCATCGGACGTCAGGTAGCTGTTGGCCTTCGCGAAAACAACGTTCTCTTCGCGGAAAAGATGGAGTTTCAACAACTCAACCAGCTCAAATCCTTGTTCAATGGCCACATCAAAGGTTACCGCGCGCGAAGCCGCATCGGGCAGACGTCCAGCCAATGATAAAAAGTTGAACATCAAGGTAAAGTGTTGCATGATCTTCAGGTGGTCATCTTCCAGCATGTCGATAGCAGATTTTGGAAACCTTCCCTTGCTATGTTCCCCGCGCTCTATCAGTTTTGCCTGGAGTACAGGGAATAGCATCTTTTCTTCTTTAAGGTGATGCTTCACCAATTGGTTGTCCAGGTAGGAAAAGAATGAAGAAAACTCATTTTCTATTTGCCGCAGGCGCTGCCAACCGTTCTGTTTGATAACGATCAACGCTTTTTCGAAGGCATCCAGTTTTTCCCTCGTCTGCTTGTGTTCATCCAGGAAACGCCGCAGGCAAGGGTGCATTTGTTCGTAGGGAACAGTGTCGAGAAAAGGCGGATGATAGGCATCAGGCGGATTCATGGGTGAATACTCCTCTCCGCCTGTTTCCTTTTCAGCCAATCTTTTCAGCGGATCGACTGAGTTAACTTTTTTGAAATCGATCATTTTACTCCTGTCTAGTTATTCTTCGGGCGAAAGACGGTCCATCTGGCCGAGGAGCTTCTGACTCTGTTTTTGTCCCAATTCCAGATCACGCGCTGATACGGCCGCCACAGATAATCCACGGGAGCAACCAGTGCATGCATTAGCCGAGAAAAGGGAAACATCAAAACGATCAGGTAAGCGCCAACAATGTGGAGCCGAACAACGAGAGGCATTGCCACCACGGCATCTATCCGAGGGTCAAGGAGGAAAATTGACCGAAGGTAAGGGGTCAGGGAAGAGGCAAACCATGACGATCCCCAGCGGTATTGTATGGCAATCCACAAACCGAGTATCACTTGTGCTAGCAAGAGTATTTCCACGACATGGTCCATCCATGTCGTCACGACCCTGATACGATCGTTCGTCCATCTCCTGTAAAGTAAGTTCGCAAGCCCCACCAGAATGCTTAACCCGAACGCAAATGCCGCGATCTCCAGCACCAGCAAGCGGGCTGGATGACTGTTCCATAGGAACACGCTTTTCGGGATAAGAAAAGCAATCAGGTGACCAAAGAACAGAAAGAGCATGCCCCAATGAAAGGGCACGCTGCCCCAGAAAAGTCTCTTTCCCTCCAGAAACTCCGAGGAGAGGGAAGATATCTGGAACTTGACTTTCCGGTACCGGTAAATCGTGCCTATGAAAAAGACCGCGAGTGCCAGATAAGGCAGAGTGATAAACAAGAATGTGTTCAAGACAGCCATGATTTATTCTTCCAGGTTCATTTCCGTATTTATCGAATGAAGAAAGTGCGACGACCCTCCGCTTTCATCGGGTTGAACTCCAAATTCTTCCCGGATCAATTCCAGCAAAATGATTAATGGCCGTTGGTACAACGTACCGTATTCCCCTGGCACTTCAATCAGGGTTTGGTGGTGCCGCTTGTAGACCTCATTTTTCTTTTCCAGGGCGAAGGGTTCGAACTCTGAAATCATTTTTTGCAATCCCGGGCAAATCAATTTTTCCACCAGATGGCGTCTGACCGGATCATCCTGCATCCGGGCCACCAGGCGGATGACATTCGGCAAGTGATCGGCCAGTTCTGTTCCGCAATCATTGCCTGCGAGCGAATGCTCCCGGTTAAGATTTACCAGCAGTTCCGCCCTCTTATAATCATCCCCAAAGAGGAGATATCCAAGATCCAGCGTCGTGACGGCCTGCACTTCGAACGTCCGGACGTAAAGTTCCTGCATTTCGTCGATCGGGGCGGTCGAAGCGAAGTACGTAAAGGGCCGAAGAACGCTTGCCAGCACTGGATATTTCTCGTTCAACAACAGTTGTATGCCGTTCACTGCTGCGGAAAATCCCTTGATAGGATAATCGACAAGTGTCGCGAGTCTCAACAAATCAGAACGGTTCGTATCGTTCATCTGCTCACTCATCATGAATTTCTTATGCGCCCCGGGCCGGTGTTGCTTTGAATCCGAAGCCAACGGATCCGCGGGTATCCCCGGTAAACTCAAGCATCTCAACAGCCTGCTCACGGTGTGACGCGGGTATTACAAAGCGATCATCAAACTTGGCCAGTGCGGTGAGGTAGTAGATGGCTTCCGCCTCCTCGGCCGTCAGGCCAACGTCCTGCATAACCTGTTCCACTTTGGCCTTGTCTATGTCGCCCACGGTTTTATCCCTCCTGTATATCCGCACTGCCATCAGCTTTTTCAGGATGTGCTTTATTTTTCCTTCATCTCCTGCACTAAACAAGCTGGCGAGATACTTCAGCGGGAAACGTGCGCGGTCAATTGTTCCCCATAATTCCTCCGTGCTGGTATCGTACAACCAGTTGTCGTTCCAATACTTTCCAATGGCATTTATTTTTTCCGACTGAGCCTGGTTGGTGACTTCTCTTAGCGATGCCATTACCGGAAGCAGGGGTGGAACGTAGAACAGCATCGGTAAGGTCCTGAATTCAGGATGCAGCGGCAACGCGAGGCCCCACCGCTTAACAAACTTGTACGTAGGCGAATCCTGGGCTGCCTTTATAGTCGAATCGGCAACGCCATTCTTTTGGGCGGCTTCTATGACCCATGGGCTAAAGGGATCAAGAATCAGGTTGAGTTGACGATCGACCGATGCATCTTCATCAGCGCTTGCTGCATCGTGAATTTCGTCTGCATCGTAGAGAACGACTCCCAGATACCGGATCCTGCCCACACACGAGTGCATGCAGGCTGGCGCATATCCTGCTTCAATACGCGGATAACAGAGAATGCATTTCTCCGATTTTCCGGTGTGCCAGTTGTAGTAGGATTTCTTGTATGGGCAGGCCGTTACGCACATGCGCCAGGCACGACAAACATTCTGGTTGATAAGCACGATCCCGTCTTCGCCTCGTTTATAGATTGCTCCTGACGGACAAGAAGCGACGCAAGCCGGATTGAGGCAGTGATTGCAAATCCGCGGCAGGTAGAAAAATGCCATACGTTCCAGTTGGAACATGGCCTCCTGCTCGGCGGGAGAAAGATTCCTCAGGTTGGGATCCTGCCGGGCATAATCCGGCGTTCCGCTCAGATCGTCATCCCAGTTGGGCCCCGCCTTAATGTCGATAGGCTTGCCCGTGATGAGCGACACCGGACGCGCGGTAGGCTGATCGTTCATAGCGGGTGACTCAATAAGGTCAAGATACTTGTACGTAAAAGGCTCGTAGTAATCGTCTATGACAGGCAAGTGCGGATTGTGAAAGATGTTCATCAGGCCCCGCAATTTTCCCGCGCCCCTCAGGCTGATGTCCCCATCTTTCTTTTCCCAGCCACCTTTGTAAATGTCCTGGTTTTCCCATTTGGTGGGATACCCTGTACCCGGTTTTGTTTCCACGTTGTTCCACCACTGGTATTCTGCCCCCTTCCGGTCGGTCCAGATGTTCTTGCAGGCGATGGAACAAGTGTGACAACCAATGCATTTATCGAGGTGAAAAACCATCGACATTTGTGCCCTTACATCCATAGCGTATTTTCTTTGCGGTGACTAATCTTCCATTGATTCTTACCACACGAGTTTTTCCATCTTTTTTACAATCACATGTGTGTCACGGTTTGGCGCGATGGGGCCCCAATAGTTGAAGTGGAACGAAAACTGACCGTATCCACCCGCCAGATAGTTTGGTTTGAGGTGGATTCGTGTGAAACTGTTGTGACCGCCACCGCGCCGGTTACCGCGCACTTGTGACTTAGGAATGCCAGTCGTGCGTTCAGGCACGTGATAAACTATGCATACACCCGGCGGTATGCGTGAGCTCACAACAGCCCGCGTGCAGTACACACCGTGATCGTTATAAACCTCCACCCAATCGTTGTCCCGGATGCCAAGATCTTTCGCATCTCTTTCGCTGATCCAACACGGTTCGCAACCGCGCGAGAGCGTGAGCATCCGCAGGTTCTCCATATAAGTAGAGTGTATGTGCCACTTACCGTGAGGCGTGAGGCAATTCAATATCTTGGCTTGTTCACGTTGCAGGGTTTCCCGCAGGTCGCCATACGCTTCGGGCCTGGGCGATGGTTTGTAGGTAGGCAAATGTTCGCCATAGGCGATATACAGTTCATGATCGAGATAAAAATGCTGCCTGCCGGTAAGCGTCCTCCAGGGCACAAGGCGCTCCACATTATAGGTGTAAGCGGAATAAGCACGCCCGTTTTGCATCAACCCGGACCAAAGGGGAGATGAATTGTACCTGCGTGGCTGTGCCTGCAAATCGGCATACGAAATTTCTACCTGTTCATAGCCTTGACCAAGATCGGTCAATACAAGACCTGTTTTCTTTTCGGCGTTCGCGTATGCACGAAGGGTAAGCTTGCCGTTGGTGAGCGTTGATAATTTCAATACGGCATTGGCTGCCGATTTGTCTTCCTTAAGTGAAGGATATGTTTTCCCATTCACCCTTTCTTTCGGGAAATGATTGGAACTGAGCATCTCTTCATACACATCGGCGCACTGATAATGGTTGCCGTGAGCGCCCAGCCCACTGTTCTTAATGCGATCCCCCAGGGCAATGAATTTGTCGTAGATCATAGTGTAATCCCGATCCACCACCGTAATGGTATGCATGGTTTTTCCGGGAATTGCTTCGCATTCTCCTTTGTACCAATCCTTCACATGGCGTTGCGCTATTTCACCGGCCGAATCGTGGGCCAGGGGGGAACACACGATGTCCTTTTGCGGTTCGCTGAGATGACGGCGCGCGATCTCACTGGTATGCTTTGCGATCAGCTTGAAAATCTCCCAATCCGTTTTGGCTTCCCACACGGGTGCAATGGCTGCGGAAAGGGGATGGATGAAGGAATGCAAGTCCGTGCTGTTAAGGTCAGCCTTCTCATACCAGCTTGCTGCGGGGAGCACGATGTCGGAATACAACGCCGACGAATCCATGCGGAAGTTAAGGTCGACGACAAGGTCCATCTTGCCTTCAGGAGCCAAATCGTGCCACTTCACTTCTTCCGTATGATCAGGAGAATCTGTTGCGATGCGGTTTGAATGCGTGCCGAGGTAATGCTTCAGCGCATACTCATGCCCTTTCATGCTGCCCATGATCGCGTTCCCCCTCCAGATATACCATACACGCGGATAGTTTTCTTCGGAGTCAGGATCACTCACGGCATAGTGAAGCCGTTTGGCCTTTAGCTTCTCAAGAACATAATTACAGATTTCCTCATCGCTCTTTGACCCGTGCCGTTGTGCTTCCTTGCTCAGTTCAAGCGTGTTTTCGTTGAATTGAGGATAGAAAGGCATCCATCCCATGCGGACTGACTGAAAGATCGTATCTGCCGTATGCTGACGCGTCCAGTGGTTTTTCGGAACGCTGTTGTATTTCGAGAATTGACCGTCATACCGGTACTGACAAGTGTTGATGTAATGCCAAATGGGCGCCTGTTGAAGTCGCGCAGCGCTGTTCCAGTCTCTCGCGAAAGTGAGTGCCGCCCACGAATCGACAGGTGCCAGCTTTTCCTGCCCTACATAGTGATTCATTCCTCCGCCATTGCGGCCAACGCATCCGGTAAGCACCAGCGCCATAATTCCTGCGCGATACATCAGATTGCCGTGATACCAATGGTTGATCCCCGCGCCCACGATGATCATGCACCGCCCTTTCGTAAGATTGGCAGTGTTGGCCCATTCCGTTGCAAACTGGATTACCGTTTTGGAATCAACGCCCGTAAAAATTTCCTGCCACGCGGGAGTGTATGCCGCATCCTTGTCGGTGTAGTCTTTGGGATAGTCACCCGGCAACCCGCGATCAACGCCATATTGGCCCATGACCAGATCGTACACAGTCGCCACCGGTGTCAATCCTGAAGTCGTTTCAATATATCGTACCGGCACCCCTCTCAGCCGGTGCGTGTCGAGGCCGAAATCGGTGAACGACACCTGGAGAATTTCATCACTATTATCGAGCAAGGTCAGGAACGGATCATAGGGGTTGTCATCCACCTCGTGCTCGAGTTTCAAATTCCACTTGCCGCCCTCCTTCTGCCAGCGGTGACCCACGGCGCCTTTCGGCACCACCAGTCTTCCGGTCTTGCTGTCGATGTTCAGAAATTTCCAGTCCCCATTTTCAAGTTTGCTGAATTCGGGGATCTCATTCGCGCGGACAAGTTGACCGGCCGTGTAATGATCTCCCTCTTTTTCGAGCTTGACCAGGAAGGGACTGTCGGTATACTGTTTAGTATAATCGAGAAAGTATTGGGTTTGCTTTTGGTGGTGCCACTCCTTTAATATAATGTGTGTCACCGCCATCCAGAATGCACCATCGCTGCCGGCATGGAGGGGAACCCACTGATCTGCATATTTGCACACCTGGCTGAAGTCGGGAGCGAACACCACGGTCTTTGTTCCGTTGTGACGTGATTCGGCGAAGAAGTGACAATCGGGAGTGCGGGTCATGTTCAGGCACGCACCCATGTCGGCAATCATCTTGGCGTTGTACCAATCTGCGCTTTCGCATACGTCCGTTTGCTCTCCCCATACCTCCGGGAACGCCGTGGGAAGGTCGCAGTACCAGTCGTAGAAGCTGAGGTTAACGCCGCCGAACAATTGCAGGAATCTCGCGCCGGCCGCATAGCTGAGCATAGACATGGCGGGAATAGGGGAGAATCCAATAACGCGGTCAGGTCCGTACTTCTTTGCCGTGTAAATGTTTGCTGCTCCCATCAGTTCCAGTACCTCTTCCCACTGCACTCGTCTGAATCCACCTTTGCCCCGCGCGTTTTGGTATCTTTTTCTTTTTTCAGGATTGTTCTGCAGGCTTGCCCATGCCTTGACCGGATCGCCATGTGCTCTTTTCTCCGCGCGCCATGCATCGATCAGCGCCCCGCGAACCAGCGGGTACTTGATCCGCAGCGGGCTGTACAGATACCACGAAAAGGAAATACCCCGCTGGCAACCCCGTGGTTCATACGGCGGTAGTGAACTTTCGAGGAGGGGATAGTCGACCTGTTGTGTTTCCCAGACGACAATTCCTTCCTTCACATGGATTTGCCAGGAACAGCCGCCTGTGCAGTTTACGCCGTGCGTGCTGCGCACAATACGGTCATGTTGAAAGCGGTTGCGATAGAACTCTTCCCACTTGCGGGTTTGAGGCGATATAATGTCTTCAATCCAACTCATACGCAGTTGTTAAGGATTAAGAATAAACCTGACGGTCGTAAATTCTTTGGTTGACACTCCGCCTTTTGCGGTTGGACCAGATCACGGAATAGATGCCCAACAGCGCAAGAAAACTGATACCACCGGCAACCAGGAAGTATTGCTTGTAGTTGCGGGGATGTTGTCCGTACTGATCTTCATCCGCTTGTTTCAGGAACGCGATCAGGTCATACGCCTCTTCGTCCGCGATCGGTGCGGTATGATAGGCTTCCCGCATGGCGGGGAACGGCGGGGAAGTGAGGATAGCCTTGATGCCGGTTTCGTTCATTCGCGAAAACGCATCGGTAAGGTCTTTCGCCAGTAATCCCCCGCCGATGAGCTTGTCGTTTTTCACGTGATGACAGGAGATGCACGCCGGCCCCCCTTCACGCAGGGGCACCTGACCGGCGAAAAGCATCCGCCCGGTTCTGATCTCTTGTTCGGTTGCCTCGGTAACAGATCGGGTTGGAGTCTCCGGCTCTGTTGCTACTTCCTTTTGTGCGACATCCGAATCAGGCACATATCCCGGGCTCTGACTCTTTATATAGAGGAGGATGGATC
>DASVCT010000116.1:0-5892 GCA_036381475.1 Cyclobacteriaceae bacterium | reverse complement strand
TTCCGTAAGTTCAAAATCCACCACACCTACTTCCAATTCATCGAATTTCTCCACGGACACTCCTTTGGATTCAAAAGAATTGAAATTATTTCTTGAAGCTAATTCAAATAGTCTCGCGTATTCCTTCATGGATATATTCTCCCCCGGCACAAACCTTATTACGATGTTTGGGCAAAATATACTGGCACTATCACAGTCTAATTTCAAGTAATACGACTTCTCATCAAATTGGCCAAAAGTCCAATCTTTTGGAATCCGAAGGGACATTCCATACTCCTTGAATTCATAGCCTGGCCCTAATTCCTGGGGATAAGCGTGCTTCACAGTCGGTTCGTTTTTTCCATCCCCTAGTCCAACTTGGCCATTACAGGATGTAACCAAGCAGCATTGTAGAATCAAGATTATTGCTCGCATAAAATTTGAATTCATATTAAATCCTACTATAAATTACAACTGGTATGCCCGGAACGCCTGTTGACCAGGGCCGAACCCTACTCCTAAAAAGGTTGTAATAGTGTAGTTCCACAGTGCCGATCTTCAAAGTTGACGCCCTTCCCATACGTATAAATGGTTCCGTATTGCTGCAAATCCGATCTTACTAACTTAAGATACTTCCATTGATAATACCTCTTTACCGAGGCAATGGCGCACATCAGTATAAAAACTACTAATAGATAACATCTGTATGTGCTAAATCCGGGGCCAGCAATTCACGCTACGAAAACTTCACTTGATTCGCTTGTAAGTCCATAACCTCCCTCTTTCTATATATCCAGTTTCGAGAACTCCATAGTACACCAGCTGAAGGGCTCCCGGCTCGCGCAACACATATTTCCATACGTACGTGGGAACAAGCTTCGAATTGCTCCCTGGAACTTGCGATGAAAGGTTATACTCAACCAGGGTCAGGGTATCTCCTTTTATCTCATACTCACCCACCATGTCCTCCTGAAACTCACAGTAGTACTCACGGTACTTTACATTCGAATCAAACCGGAGGCTGTCGGTACAGAATTCCGTCGGTTTCACCCATACAGAGCCGGTGAGATCATGACCCAACGTCTGCGCCCCGCAATGCGATACAGACACAAAGCTCAGCAACAACACTACGGATCGACCAGTCATATGCATTCAATAAACCTGTGAAGAAGAAATTCAGTGTTATATATATATACGGCCCTTCGAAAAGCTCGGGGACCTCAAAACCTGTGGCGGCTGGTCCTCACTTCTTCATCGCCGCAAACACCCTCGCCGCACCCTCAGTGACAATGCTCTCCTGCATCAGTGTCCCCGGATCCCTGATCTCTACCCAACCGTCCAGCTTGCCGCCTGTCTGCACTGTGCGTAACTCAAAACGCCCGCCATGTCCAACCAACACGTAGGGCCTCGCATCCTGGTACACGATCGCCTCTTCCGGTAACGCCGGCACGGTGTCGGCATCCACCAAAATTCTCGCCTCTACAAACATGCCCGTCCTCAACTCCTCGGCGGGGCTGTCGATGTGACCGTGAACGGCGAAGGTGCGCTGCTCCGCATTGCGCTTAGGACTGATCAACAACACACTTCCAGGATAAGTCGCATCCGAACCTATCGCACGAATCCGCATACTTTGCCCTTTAGCTACTTTCGCGATATCCTGCTCAAATACGTTAAGCTCCACGTGGAGATGCTCCGTATCGACTATCTCAAAAATAACTTCCCTGGCATCCACATAAGCACCCTGCGCGAAATTTGCATTGGCAATATAACCACTGATCGGAGCTTTGATACTTATCGCAGGCTGAATGGTACCGCGATCCAGCGCGGCGATGTCAACGCCAATCATCTCAAGCCGCGCCTTCAATCCCGCCAATCGGCCTTTCAGTGTGTTGTAGGTCGATTCGCTCTGTTGCAGCTTCTTTAACGCCGTTGCATTTTGTTCTTCGAGCGTCCGTTGACGAAGGTAATCCTGTTCCGCAAACTGAAGTGCACTTGCTGTCTCCAGGTACTCCTGCTGAAGTGTGACGTACTCAGGGTTTGTCAGCTTCGCGAGACGCTGACCTTTCTTCACATACATCCCAGGCAACAGGGTACTCTCGACAATATAGCCGCCTGAGGGCGCCGTCAACGCGGCCTTCGCTTCCGGCGGAACGTCGGTCTCACCGGTGGCCGTAACAATGTCCGAGATCACCCGGTATTCAATGCGACTGGTTCTTACTTCTGCCATGGCCACCTGCTGCGGGACCAACTCCACTGCCCCCTCCTCCTTCACCGCGTCAGTGGCTGAATTATCGTCGTTACGGGTGCAACCAGTAACCGCCAGCGCAATCGCCAGACCGTACATTCTGTGCAATTTCATAGTTTCTACTCAGTTAAATAGTCAATCCTTATTACTGTCTTGTTATAGTTTAGCACCGATTCCAGGAATCGAATGAAAATCTGGCGTGCCTGCTGTGCGCTTTGCAGATACTGGAACGGATCTATCTCCCCGGCTTCAAGCTGAAGCCCGGCCGTGCGCTGCAACAGCGCAGCCTGGTTCAGACCGCTAGTGCGATAGTAATCGAGCAGATGCCCGTATTTCTCCAACTCCGAATAGGCATTCAATCGGGCGTTGTCCAACTGCTGTCTTCCAAGTGCCAATGCCTCGTTCGCCTTGCGCGTCTCTATGATTCCACGCTGAACCGACGCCTGCGACGGAAAGAACCATAACGGTATGGTTATTCCCGCAGTCCATCCCTCGAGTCCGGTAAAGCGCCGGTCGGGGTCGGTGATGTTCTGACGGAAGTATCCTACACTCAGCTGCGGGAACAACGATGCCCTTTGCACGGCAGTCTCCCTCGCCCTTATCTCCACTTCCTCTTCCAGAACCGCCACCATCGGATGCTCCGCACCGGTGTACCTCTCCGGTGCCGTGAGCGCAACCAGGGTATCGGTATCCGGCATCAGCGGCCGATCTGCAAACAACAAATGCTGCAAGTCGGTCGACGCCTGACGAAGTTCTTCCGTGCGCAGCACGAGTTCGTTCCTTAGTTCATGAAGGTGACTTTCGGCGAGCGTCTTTTCCAGGAGGCTGCTCTCTCCCGCTGCATATTGAAGCGAAGTCCTGCTTTCAAAGTCCTCATAAAACGCAAGCTGTCGCTCCAGTTCCCTCGTCACCTGCCGCAGGTAAAGCCATTGCTGCCACGCGAGGCGAACCTGGTATACGATATCTCGCTCGGTCAGCCGTTGCTGTTCTTGCGCGAGCGACACCGCTTGCATTTTCAGTCGCAGCCGCTGAAAATGCGCCGGAATGCTTCCGAGATTCTGGCTCACATCCCAGAATGCGTCGCGTGCCGGACTGTTTATCTGGCCATATTCAAGGTTCACCGCCGTCGCGGGAATCTCAAACGAACCCCTCTGCTGCTGTCGCCGGCTTTCCACCTCAAGCCGCGCCATCTCTACCTGCGGATGTCTGCTCAGCGCCAGGGCGATCGCCTGGTCTTCTCCCAAACGAAGCGTATCCTGCGCGCGGGCAGGAACATGTGCCAGCATCAGTACCCCGGTCGCGATCAGTGTTGCCGTCCTCACCTTCATCCGTTTCAGCGCGTAGGTCTCCATTGCCCGATACAGTACGGGCAACACCACCAGCGTCAAGAGGGTGGCGCTTATCAGTCCTCCGATTACAACAGTTGCTAACGGCCGCTGAACTTCTGCGCCGGCACTTTGAGATAATGCCATAGGCATGAAGCCCAGCGCGGCAACGGTGGCCGTCATGATGACCGGTCGCAAGCGGACCATACCCCCCTTCATTACCACATCATTCAAATCCATTCTTCCGGAATTTTTCAACTCATTGAAATAACTGATGAGCACGATACCGTTCAGCACCGCGACGCCGAACAGGGCAATAAAACCTACACCCGCGGAAATGCTGAAGGGCAAGCCCCGGATCCACAAGGCGAGCACACCTCCAATGGAAGACAGGGGAACGGCGAGAAAAATAAGAAGCGCATACTTGAACGACCCAAACGCAAAGTATAGCAGGACTATGATCAACGTAAGCGCTATTGGCACGGCCACCTGGAGCCGCTTCTTTGCCTGTTGGAGATTTTCAAAGTCGCCCCCATACTCAAAGTAATAACCCGGAGGAAGTGAAAGACCTTGTTCCAACTCGGAGTGCACTTCATTCACGAGGCTCTCCACATCGCGGTTGCGGACATTAATGCCAAGCGTAATGCGGCGGCGAGCGTTGTCGCGCGAAATCTGTGCAGGGCCGACTGCTTCCGTGACGTAAGCCAGCTCACTTACGGGTACCGCTATTCCTGCACTGTTCTTTACTGTAAGTCTGCTGAGATCAAACGCCGAGCGGCGCGCGGAATCCAGCCTGACCACCAAGTCGAATTTCCTTTCTCCTTCAAACACAACGCCTGCAGGCTCGCCGGCGAATGCTGCGCGGAGAACGGTGTTGACGTCTTCTACGGCTATACCATGCTGCGCGATCTTGTCGCGGTCGTACCGGATAAGCCATTGGGGCAGACCCTCGGTCTGCTCGATCTGGATGTCGGCAACACCCGGTATGCGATGGATAAGGGCCGCCGCTTCCACGACCTTCTCCCGCATCACTTCCATATCGTCACCGAAAAGTTTGATCGCCACATCAGTTTTGGCGCCCGTCATCAGCTCATTGAAACGCAACTGGATGGGCTGGGTGAAGTCGAACGACGGACCGATGAGGACGGAGAGTGCCGACTCCATCTTAGCGATCAGCTCTTCCCGGGTTTCTGCCGAGGTCCACTCCGATTTGTCCTTAAGGACAATCATGACATCAGCCTGTTCCACGGACATCGGATCAGTAGGCACCTCAGCCGTACCGATCTTGGACACCACCTGCTTTACTTCGGGAAATTGTTTCAGAAGGATCTGTTCCGCCAGGGTGCTGCTCCTGATACTCTCATTCAGGGAGGACCCTGCCGGCAGCGTCATTTGCATGGCGAGGTCGCCCTCCTCGAGTTGCGGAATGAACACGCCGCCCATCCGGCTGAAGATCCAGATAGCGCCGATGAATAATCCCAGGGCGATCGATAGCGTGCCGGAAGGATGGTCCAGCGCCTTGCCAAGCATGGCGCGGTACCCGCGTTGCAATGCGCGCATCATCCGGTCAGAAAGGGTATCCTTTGGTACTACCGATCGCTTGAGTACCAGGGCCGACATCATCGGTACATAAGTAAGCGAAAGCAGCAGCGCACCCAACACCGCGAAACTTACGGTTTGCGCCATGGGCCTGAACATCTTGCCTTCGATGCCGGTGAGCGTCATGATGGGTACAAAAACCACGATGATGATCAACACGCCGAAGGCGGCCGTTCTGTAGATGGAGGATGCGGAGCGGGCCACAACGCCATCCATCTCCTGACGGCTTAACGTTTGTCCTGCATGGTGGGCAAACAAGGCGTGAAGAATTCCTTCGACAATAATCACCGCGCCGTCGATCACGATCCCGAAGTCGATGGCACCGAGCGACATGAGGTTGGCGGATACGCCGAACACATGCATCATAATGAATGCGAAAAGAAGGGAAAGCGGGATCACCGACGCGACGATCAGTCCAGCACGAAGATTTCCAAGAACCAGTACGAGGACGAATATGACGATCAATCCACCCTCCATGAGGTTCTTTTTTATGGTACCTGTCGTACGACCGACAAGCTCGGATCGATCGAGATACGGCTGGATGTGCACGCCTTCCGGAAGGGATGACTGTATCTCGGCGATGCGCCTGTGGATGTTTTCCAAGGTCGATGACGCGTTTGCGTTTCGGAGCATCAGCGTAATTCCCCCCACCGCCTCACCTTTTCCGTTCCTGGTCATCGCTCCATAGCGTGGCGGATAACCTTCCTGAACGGATGCCACTTGCCTGAGCAGAACGGGTGTGCC
>DASVCT010000115.1:0-7624 GCA_036381475.1 Cyclobacteriaceae bacterium | reverse complement strand
CACGCCCGAAGAGTTACAACACGGGCACGTACACGCCCCGGGCGGTCATCACCACGGCTAATCGTTACGCCTATCCCTGTTGCGGGTTGGTGTGAACTTCCTTTTCAGTAAGGACGGGCTTCTTGTCATAATACTCTACTTCCGGGACAAAGCCGAGGTGGATCTTTAACCGGTTGAGGTCGGGCTTCACGACTTTTACCTCATATCCATCCTCTTCCAGGATCGCCCGCATTTCCTCGGCGCGTTCGCTCGTCTTGTATACGATGCTCATCTCCCGCGCGAATACAGGGAAGCGTCCTTTCCGGTTTTCCACATCTTTGAAATTGTAACCGGCAAGAAACAGGTCGGAGTTCTTCTCCTGAATCCTGAAGAGCCCGACGTGTACCGACTCCTGCATTACTGCCAGTACCTCGGCACGTGTACCCGCCACCTCATGGGTGAGTTTGAATATCTTTTTCGTATTGCCCTGGTGGGATTTGTCCAGAAAAATCAGGTCGAAGTTCTTTACGTACGCTGCAATGCTGATGGCCTGACCGATTACGATCATCGGGTTCTCCGCATCTCCGGTGAGTTCCACATCAAGATTCTTGGAAGCGAAAAATTCCCTAAGCCGATTGTTCCGCTTCTCGACAATGGCTTTCATCTTTCCGTCGAGAGGGCGGTTAATTCGAAGTTTCATAGCACAACACTTAAGTTAACTACCTCTTAAATCCTTTCAGTTGCTCTTACTTGTTCGTATGCGTTCAATCGCCATAACAGGTAAAACGAACTTCAACTGTGAAAGTTGAACCCAGGCCTTTTTTGAAAATCGATCGGAGTAGTGTCGCTTGCGAGAGGTAAACCAAAAATAGGAAATTCCCTACTAAGTTCCGCACGCCCCGTAGGTTTTCTGGACGAGCGGTTGGGTCGACGGCAAATATTACCGGCTGGCCAAACTTTTTTGACGCTTCAGTCATCCTTAAACGGGACCACCCCATTGCTCATTGTGATCGCTGTCAGGAGGGCGGGATATGTCTGAGAAGGTATTTGCGGGCTCGGAGGGATTCAAACCCCCAACCTTCTGATCCGTAGTCAGATGCTCTATTCAATTAAGCTACGAGCCCGGGGAATGCCCCGAATTTTGGGATTGCAAATGTAAATAATAAAACTACCCGGCCAAAGAAATGATTTGGCCCTGCCTGCAAAAAACTTATTTTTGGGACTCATTCTAAAAGGTTTTCCCATCGCATGATCATACGGCCAGTCTGTCTCCTACTGTTTACAGTAGTCCTGTCTCTCGATGCAATAGCCCAGGAACCATCCGGAACCCCGGGACCCTCCCGCAGGAGCCTGCCCGACCTGCCCGGATCGTTCGTATTGGAGTTTGGCTTTCACCGAACGATAGATGCACCCGACACATTTGATATCGGGTTTTGGGGTTCAAGGGCCGTCAACGTATTCTACCAGCTGGACAAACGGATCGGCCATTCGAAGTTCAGCATCCATCCCGGTCTCGGGTTCAGCTTCGAACGTTTCAAACTGGCCAATAACTATACCCTTATCAGTTCGGTATCCGAAACGAAGCTGATCCCTGCGTCCGACCTGTATCCAGGCATCAAAAAGTCGATGTTGGTAACGAACTATATCAACGTCCCGGTTGAAATCCGCTTCAGCACCCGCCCCGACGATCCGAGCCACAGCTTCAAGGTGTCCGTAGGTGGCCGGGTCGGATTCTTATACGACTCCTTTACAAAAATCAAGTATAGTGAAGACGGGGAAGTCCGAACAGCCAAGGACAAACAAAACTATAACCTTCGCAAGCTTCGTTACGGCACGTTCTTCAAGATCGGCATCGGTAACCTTGGCCTCGTCACGTACTACAACCTCACCCCGCTCTTCGACGACAACGAAGGACCGGAGCAGGCCGAGATGAGTACGTTTACCATAGGCCTTTCTCTGTCCAGCTTCTGATCAGAACATTACGATCATCGAGATAAACCCAATGGCGAAGCCCGACACGCCGCCGATCAAAATCTCACGCGGCGTATGTGCATTCAATTGAAGCCGGGCAGACATTACCGCACCGGCGACCACCAGGCACGCGCTCGTGACATAAAGCAAACTGCTGCCATCTGACGCCTTGTTCAAGGGAACAAAAATTCCCAGCAAACCGCAAATGGCCAGGCTGTGGACGCTGATCCGGTAAAAAAATGTAAGCACCGTTGCTCCCAATACAAGAAAGTCCATGATCAGCAAAAAACGGAAAATGTTGTCGTCGTAGTCGATTCCGAACTTCCAGTAGAAAAGGTAAGTCATGATCAGGTAGAACAACGAAATGAATACGAAGGGCACATACCTGTCGCGCCGTTCAGGCATGGAAAGCGAAGGGATCGATCCGAACAATTTGAAGATAAAAAGGTTGATGGCCGGCAACATGAACGTCACCAGGAAAATGAGCATAAGAAATCCCAGGAAGTTCTCCGGCCTGACAGGTTCCAGCGCCGTGGGGAAGATCAGCATGAAGACCGCGCAGAGGTATGTGCCCATGAGCAGCGGGTGAAGCAATACAGAGATGGTACGGGCCAGAAAATCCACGTTCAGAGTTCCTTTCTCAGCCGGGCCACGGGAATGTTAAGCTGCTCGCGGTATTTGGCAACGGTGCGCCGCGCGATATTGTAACCCTTCTGGTTGAGTATTTTTTCGAGCTTGTCGTCGGAATAAGGCTTGCTCTTGTCTTCCGAGTCAATAATCTCCTTGATAATCTGTTTGACTTCCCTGCTGCTTACCTCCTCGCCCGAATCCGTGGTAATACCTTCGGAAAAAAAGTACTTGAGCGGATAAATGCCGAAATCCGTTTGCACCGATTTGCTGCTCGCCACCCTGGATACCGTGGAGATATCCATGTTGATCATGTTGGCGATGTCCTTGAGGATCATCGGTCGCAACTTCGTCTCGTCACCCTCCAAAAAGAATTCGTACTGAAAATCGACGATAGCCTTCATGGTTTTCAGCAACGTCTGCTGCCGTTGCTTGATGGCATCGATAAACCACTTCGCAGCATCGAGCTTGTGTTTGACGAACGTGACGGCTTCCTTCAGTTTCTTGTCCTTCTTGTCACTCTTGTCGTAGGCCTTGAACATTTCCGCGTACGACCTGCTTATGCGAAGGTCGGGGGCATTGCGACTGTTCAACGTCAGCTCAAGCTTACCGTTATTCGATGTGAGGATGAAGTCGGGAATGATGTAGGAATTTTTAACCATCGTGGAACCGCTGCCACTGCCGGGCTTAGGATTCAGCTTCACGATCAGCTCGATTGCGTCGCGGATAAAATCTTCGTCTTCCGTATCGAGCTTCTTCTGGATCTTGCCGTAGTGTTTTTTGGTGAACTCGTCGAAACACTCGGATATGATCTTCTTCGCGACAGCCACGTCGATGTCGTGACCATTGTCCATACGGTCCAATTGCAGCAAGAGACACTCCTGGAGGTTTCGTGCGGCAATACCGGGGGGGTCGAACGTCTGAATCCTTTTCAGTACTTCCTCAACTTCCTCGCGGGTTGTTTCGATACCCTGTGAAAATGCAAGATCGTTGACGATCGCATCCAGGTCACGACGGATGTAACCGTCTCCCTCGATGCTTCCGACCAGCTGCTTTCCGATGGAATACTGGGGCTCTTCAAGTCCCAGAAACTCGAGCTGGTCCATAAGCTGTTCGTGAAGGGTTGTGGCCATGGGGATCGGCATTTCCCGATCCTCATCATCATCACCATCACCCTGCATCTTGTACCCGGAATAATCGTCGTCGTGCAGGTAGTCCTTGATGTCAAGCTCGTCATCCGCCTTCGAATCATCCCGGATCTCCTCCTCCATTTCCGGCTGATCGTCATGCGTCTCCTCCTCTCCTTCTTCCAACGCAGGGTTTTGCTCCAGTTCCTCCTCAATACGAGCTTCAAGTTCGGCTGTAGGCACTTGCAACAGCTTGATAAACTGAATTTGCTGAGGAGAAAGCTTCTGTTGTAACGACTGGCTTAAACCAAGCTTTTGCATTTAAAAAGTGCGTTTTTTATCAGCTTGACAAAGCTACGATTAAAGGGGCATTTGTGAAACACAATTTTCGTTCCAACATATTTTGGCGGCTTTAGAATGCAGGACAATTCCTTGGACATCCCGCACAAAATATCGTTTTTTGCGGCCTTCACCCACGTGTTCCAGGCATGAAGCGAACCCGCATCAAAGAGCTGCTGAACCTTGAGCCTTCCGGTCAGTCCGTCGTTGTAATGGGCTGGGTCCGAACCTTCAGAAACAATCAGTTTATTGCGCTTAGCGACGGCTCGACCCTAAGTACCTTACAACTTGTTGTCGACTTCAAAACAACGGACGAAGCCCTCCTGAAACGTATCACCACGGGTGCCTGCATTCGCGCAGAAGGTGCGCTTGTTCCGTCGCCCGCAAAAGGACAGACCGTTGAGGTCAGGGTCTCGTCCCTTGCTATTCTTGGCGACAGCGACGCGGAAAAATTTCCGCTCCAACCCAAGCGTCATTCGCTCGAGTTCCTCCGGGAAATTGCGCATCTGCGACCGCGAACGAATACGTTCGGTGCGGTGATGCGGGTGCGGCACGCCCTGGCCTATGCCGTGCACACCTTTTTCAATGATCGCGGCTTCGTTTATGTTCATACACCGATCATTACCGGTTCCGACGCCGAAGGCGCGGGCGCAATGTTTAGGGTGACGACCCTCGACGCTGCCAATCCGCCGCGAACAGAAGACGGCAGTGTCGACTTCCGGGAGGATTTTTTCGGACGGGAAACCAACCTCACCGTGTCCGGACAACTCGAAGGCGAAACCCATGCCCTCGCCTTGGGTGAGATCTATACGTTCGGACCCTGCTTCAGGGCAGAGAACTCCAACACTACGCGTCACCTCTCCGAGTTCTGGATGATCGAACCGGAAATGGCGTTCTACGACCTTAACGACAACATGGACCTGGCCGTAGCGTTCGTGCGCTACCTGTGTAACTACGTCCTCACTCACTGCGCTGACGACATCGCATTCCTTGCCAACCGGTCGGCTGAAGAGGAACGAGCGAAGCCCCAGGACCAACGCAGCGAAATGGGACTCGTGGAAAAGCTCAAGTTTGTTATCGACAACGACTTTGAACGGCTTACCTACACGGAAGCCTTCGACATCCTCAGAAACTCTGCACCCAACAAGAAAAAGAAATTCCAATTTCCTATCGACACCTGGGGGGTCGACCTCCAATCGGAACACGAGCGCTTCCTCGTTGAAAAACACTTCAGGAAACCGGTCATCCTGTATAACTATCCTGCCGATATCAAGGCCTTCTACATGAAACAAAACGACGACGGCCGCACGGTGGCGGCTATGGACGTTCTGTTTCCCGGCATAGGCGAAATCATCGGCGGCTCAGAACGTGAGGCCGATTACAACAAGCTGCTGAACCGCATCCGCCAGCTCGGCCTCCCGGAAAAGGAACTCTGGTGGTACCTCGACCTTCGCAGATTCGGCTCCGCACCTCACAGCGGGTTTGGATTGGGCTTCGAACGGATGATGCAGTTCGTGACGGGAATGACCAATATCCGGGACGTAATCCCCTTTCCCCGGTATCCAGGCAACGCCGACTTCTGACGCGAGCACCGCTACGGGTTCTGGCGGAATGCCAGCAAGGGTACCCGACTTTGAAAGGCAAGCTTTCGTGTCAGGCTTCTGTCAAACAGTTTTTCGTATACGCTGTGCTCATGGGTAAACGTCGTGAGCATGTCGCTTGACGTTTCCTTTACATACGTCTCGACAGCCCTGTCAACATCCCGATCAGCCACCACGCGCACCTCGAATCGGTCATAATCGACTTTGGCGATTGCCTCGCGTATGCGGGCCTCCGCCACGGCCACATCTTTGGCGTTGGAGGAAGCGTGGAAAACATGAACCGTGGATTCGAAAATCCTCACAAACGGAAGCATCGTAGCCAGTTCGTCGTCGATGTGAGTCAGGTCCGTAGCATACACGAGCTTTTTGATTCCGTGAAATTCCGCAAGCTCCGGAACGACCATCACCGGGATATGGCTGATCTCGATGAGTGACGCTGTATTGCTTCCGAGGACCACCTTCTTCAACGCGTTGGCACCCCGGGTCCCGATCACAATCAAACCGGACCGAAGCTTTTTCGCTTCGTTCTTTACGGTCGCGTTGAAGGAAGAACCCTGCACAATGCGATGCTGCAAGGGCCGGCTCGTTTTCAGCTTCCCTGCCAGCTCGGCCGTTAGCAACTCCATGTCCTCCCGGGCGACACGCATCAGCTCTTCTTCCAACGCCTCCAGCCTTAGTCTCATGCTTGCCCGCGTGGGTTGTATTACGGTCACCACGTGCAGCAGGGTAAGGGTGCCGTCCAGCTTGTTGGCAAGCTTTACGGCATAGTCGATGGCAACACGTGACAGGTCAGAAAAATCGGTCGGTACCAGGATATTTACCATTCGCAGTCGGTTTCAAATTCTAAAATAGCGTTTTTGTCCCTATCCACATAACCCGGCCTTTCAGCGTGCAGGAAAAACACTCCGGGCCATCGGGTTACCCATTCATTTTGTGGCAGAAGGCTTGCGGCAACGCGCTAAAATTCGAACCTTGGCGGGTCATCCGGGTTTGCCGGCAATTCATCAATTATCGTATGGGCAAGCGCACCTTCGCGAGCGACAACTATGCCGGAGTGCATCCGGCAATCCTTGATGCTTTGGCCCGCGCAAACGAGGGCCACGCACCATCGTATGGATCCGATGAATACACTGAACGCGCCGCGGAACGGTTCAGGACGCACTTCGGTTCCGACGTCGAAATATTTTTTGTGTACAACGGTACAGGGGCGAATGTGTCTGCCCTGTCGGCGGTTACCCGACCGTATCACGCCATTGTGTGTGCCGAATTTGCACACATCAACGTAGATGAATCCACAGCCCCGGAGCACTTCACGGGCTGCAAGCTCCTTCCTGTTCCCACCGACGACGGCAAGATCTATCCAGACCAAATCGAGGATCGCATACAGCGTATCGGCGACCAGCACCATGCGCAGGCGCGGGTCATCTCCATTTCGCAATGCACAGAATATGGAACGGTTTACACCGCCGATGAAGTTCGCGCCATCGCCGCCGTCGCCCGGCGCCATAACCTGTTGCTGCATATGGATGGTTCAAGGATCTCCAATGCGGCGGTTGCGCTCGATGTTCCCTTTCGCGCATTCACCCGCGATGCCGGTGTCGACGTATTGTCGTTCGGCGGTACCAAGAATGGATTGATGTTTGGAGAGGCCGTGTTGTTTTTCAATACCGACGTAGCATCGGACTTTCGTTTCATCCGAAAACAAGCGATGCAGCTGCACTCCAAGATGCGATTCATCAGCGCCCAGTTCGACCGCCTCCTCGCAGACGACCTCTGGGCGGCCAATGCGCGTCACGCCAACCAAATGGCACGCGAACTCGCCACGCGCATCGCAAAAATTAACGGCGTCAGGATCACCCAAAAGGTAGAAGCCAATGGCCTCTTCGTTATCATGCCTCCGTCCGTTGCAAGGAAAGTGCAGGAGGACTATTTCTTCTATCCGTGGAATGAAAAGAAGAATGAATACAGACTGATGTGCGC
>DASVCT010000114.1:0-4613 GCA_036381475.1 Cyclobacteriaceae bacterium | reverse complement strand
GAACGAGTTGGCGAAGGGATACGAATTACGTTTGATTCTGGACTTCTCTTCGATCACGACTCTTACCAATTGAAACCGGAAACCGAGGATAACCTCCAGAAGCTTTCGGAAACCCTGAACAAATACGACGATACGAACATCCTCATAGAAGGCCATACGGATAATACAGGTGCGGAAGATTACAATAAGCAATTATCCGACTGGAGGGCTGAGGCTGTGTCAAAATTTATCCACGAAAAGGGCATAAAGAACAGTCGTATCACCATGGAAGGATACGGCGAATCACAACCCATAGCCTCTAACGATACCGCCGAGGGCCGCCAAAAAAACCGCCGCGTGGAGGTTGCCATCTATGCGAACAAGAAAATGCAACGGATGGCGGAAAAGGGCGAACTCGGAGAACTCTGATTTCAGCACGATTCTTTGTGAAGTGGGAGGTTCGGCAACGGGCCTCCCTTTTTGCTTTTTGATTAATCGCTTACATTTTCCCCACCGGTGCTCCGGTTACAGCCGGTCTTGGCTATATTTCGAGTGAATACCATACCCATTTCCCATGGCCAAACGCAAGCTGCAAGATCCGACGTTGCAAAAAAAGTTCGACGAGCTTGACCGTAAGAATGAGGAAGCCCTTCTCGGCGGGGGAAAAGAACGTATCGAACAACAACATGCAAAGGGAAAACTCACCGCGCGGGAACGTATTGAATTGATTCTCGATCCCGGCTCTTTTGAGGAATTGGGAAAATTCGTAATGCACCGTTCCAAAGATTTCGGACTTGACAAAATGTATATTCTGGGGGATGGTGTGGTGACAGGATATGGCACCATCCATGGTCGGCTGGTCTACATCTTTTCCCAGGATTTTACTGTATTCGGTGGGTCGCTGTCGGAAACCCACGCGGAAAAGATTGTAAAGATTATGGACCTGGCGCTGAAGAATGGTGCTCCGATCATCGGCCTCAACGACTCGGGCGGCGCCAGGATCCAGGAAGGCGTGGTCTCGCTGGGAGGCTACGCAGATATTTTCTATCGCAACACGCTTGCCTCCGGCGTGATCCCTCAACTCTCCGCCATCATGGGACCCTGCGCAGGCGGTGCTGTGTATTCACCGGCGATAACGGATTTCATTTTTATGGTGGAAGATACCTCGTTCATGTTCGTGACGGGTCCTAACGTAGTCCGTACAGTCACCCACGAGGACGTGACCGCCGAGGCGCTGGGAGGCGCGCAGACGCACAGCACGAAAAGTGGTGTCACACATTTCGCATGCGCCAACGAGGTGGAATGCCTGAATCAGATGCGCAAGCTGCTCAGCTATATTCCACAGAATTGCGAAGAGGATCCTCCGTCAGTGCCCTATACGCCTTCCGATGAAACGCGACCGCAACTGAACGAGATTATCCCCGCCAATCCGAATCATCCGTACGACATGCGCGACGTCATCAACGGTGTTGTCGATCCGGACAGCTTCCTTGAAGTACACCGGAACTTTGCAGAGAATATTGTCGTCGGCTTCGCCCGCCTGGGAGGAAGAAGCATCGGCATCGTGGGTAACCAGCCGGCCTCCCTCGCTGGCGTTCTCGACATTAACGCCAGCGTGAAGGGTGCCCGGTTCGTGAGATTTTGCGACTGCTTCAATATTCCCCTGCTCGTGTTCGAGGATGTACCTGGGTTCTTGCCAGGAACTGACCAGGAATGGAACGCTATTATCACCAATGGCGCCAAACTGCTCTTTGCCTTTTCAGAAGCCACCGTGCCGCGGGTGACGGTGATTACGCGGAAAGCATACGGCGGCGCTTACGATGTCATGAACTCCAAACACATCGGGGCCGACATGAATTTCGCATGGCCGACTGCAGAAATCGCCGTGATGGGCGCGCGCGGTGCTGCGGAGATAATTTTCAAGCGGGAGATTGCCGATGCGGCTGACCCCGAGAAGAAGCTCAACGAAAAGGTGGAGGAATACACGAGGAAATTTGCCAACCCATATCGGGCGGCACACCGTGGCTATATCGACGAAGTTATATACCCCGACCAGACCAGAATAAAGTTGCTGAAGGCCTATGCGATGCTTGCCAACAAAGTTGTTACTTTGCCACGCAAAAAGCACGGGAACATTCCGCTGTAAAAAGCTCAATTAATAGATATCGTATTATGGACAAGAAAAGCAGGCAGTTTCTTTTTGACTATCTCAACAATGCTTCCCCTACCGGTTTTGAAGCTTCGGGTCAGCAGATCTGGCTGGACTACATGAAACCCTACATCGATGACCAGATCGTCGACGTGTATGGCTCTGCGGTAGGCGTTATCAATCCCCGCGGTGAGTACAAGGTAGTCATCGAAGCACATGCCGATGAGATCTCATGGTTTGTCAACTACATTACTGACGAGGGTTATATATACGTGCGCCGGAACGGAGGCTCCGATCACCAGATCGCACCATCGAAGCGCGTGAACATCCAGGGCGAAAAGGGGGTCGTGAAAGGCGTGTTCGGCTGGCCGGCGATCCACGTTCGCGATTCGGGCAAGGAGGAGGCCCCGTCACTGAAGAACATTTTTATCGACGTGGGATGCGAGTCGCGCCAGGAAGTCGAGGACCTGGGGGTACACGTGGGCTGCGTGATCACTTTTGAGGACGAGCTCATGGAACTGAATAAGAGCTGGCTGGTAGGGCGTGCGCTGGATAATCGGATCGGAGGCTTTATGATCGCTGAGGTGGCCCGGCGGCTTAAGGAAAAAAAGAAGAAGCTACCCTTCTGTCTTTATATCGTGAATGCAGTACAGGAAGAGATCGGCCTGCGCGGCGCTGAAATGATTTCGAGACGGCTGAAACCCGATGTGGCTATTTGTACGGACGTCACTCATGATACCTGCTCACCAATGTATAATAAGAAGGAGAGCGGGTACCAAAAATGCGGCAAGGGACCGGTGTTATGTTACGGTCCGGCGGTACAGCAAAACGTTCTCAAAATGGTACTCAACGTGGCCCAAAAAGAGAAAATTCCCTTCCAGCGACAAGCGGTGAGTCGGTCGACAGGAACGGATACAGATTCATTTGCATACTCCGCTGAAGGTGTCGCGTCAGCTTTGATTTCTCTGCCGTTAAAATACATGCATACTACGGTGGAAATGGCACACAAGGACGACATCGAGAACGTCATAAAACTGCTGTATGCGGTCGTTTTGCAGGTAAAACCGGGTCAGGACTTCCGATATATACGCTGACGTCAGGTTTTAAACGGCAAATCTTACATCGGAAAGGTTGCCCTGCGAATAGGCTCTTCTGCCCGGACAGGAGAGCCTATTTTTGTTCCGGTTCAATTAATCAATACAACCACTACAAATGAGACGGATCTATAAGGGGCTTTTTCTCGCACTGCTGCTGTCGAGTGGCAACGTTTTTGCACAACAGAAACCGATTCACGAAGTGTACTCCATGATGGTATTCAATTTCATGAAGTACATACAGTGGCCAGGCGACGGGTCAGGTCAATTCGTAATCGGGATAGCAGGTAACGACGAGATGCTCGAGACCATGAGTAGCTGGTACAACGGACGCAAGATGGGAACGCGGACATGCGTGATCCGGAAGATCGAAAGGACTTCCGATGTCGAAGGTTGCCAGGTGGTGTTTCTCGACAGATCAAGGAGCGGAGACTTTGACGAAATTCAAAGCAGGGTGCATGGAAAAAGCACGCTGCTGATTACAGATAAGAATGGACTGGGGCAGCGCGGCAGCGCAATAAACTTCAAGGTTGTTGACAGCAAACTCAAATTCGAGTTGAATCAAAAAGCGCTCGAAAGCGCAAACCTGAAAGTTGCCGGCGCACTGGCTTCAATGGCGATCTTGATTTAATGGGTTGTTTGGAAAATCCCCCGGCCTCGTTGCTGGGGGCTTTTTTCTTCTCCCATTTGGATGTGAGTATTTTATAACCGTTGACCTATGAAAAGGATTTTCTTACTTGTAATGATTTCTCTGCTGGGGCTGGCATCGGTTTTCGCACAGAACAGGCCGACATATGAAATTCATGCGGCAATGTTGTACAACTTTATTAAGTATGTACAATGGCCGGATGAAGGCTCGGCCGGCGATTTCGTCGTTGGTGTGCTTGGTGAAGACGACGTCTACAATACGCTGAAGCAATGGTATGATGGGAAGCCCAAGGGTGCTAAAAAATACGTCATTAAAAAACTGACATCCGGTAGCGAAGCGGCGTCCTGCCAAGTGGTCTATATCGGGAAATCCAAGAGCCGGGAACTTGATGAAGTAGTTGCATCTACCGCCGGCAAGTCTGTACTCACAATAACCGATGGAAACGGCCTCGCACAAAAAGGGAGCTGCATCAACTTTAAAGTCGTGGACGGCCGGCTCAAATTTGAGTTGAACCAGGAATCCGTTGCGACATCAAACCTCAAGGTTTCCGGCCAGTTGAGCAGCATGGCAATCCTGATCTGATTTGATTTTTCGGGCGTCCGCATGGAAAATTATTTATTTTTTAAAATGCTTGCCAGTTACATTAGGGACATTACATTTGTCTTTGAAACTGAGCCCAAAATCAGAATCAATTTTATTATCTTGACGAAGGTTCTTCTGGAACTCGTCACCAACCTGCGAA
>DASVCT010000113.1:0-9728 GCA_036381475.1 Cyclobacteriaceae bacterium | reverse complement strand
TGCGCGGATGTTAAAACTGTTTTCAAACTGAAAGGGTGAATGCTGTACTATCTCTTTGATTATCTGGACCGTGAATTTGATCTCATTGGCGCAGGAGTGTTCCAGTACATCTCGTTCCGCGCAGGAATGACAGTGTTCGTTTCCTTACTGATTACCATCTTCTTCGGTCAGGATCTCATCCGGTTCCTTCGCCGCAAGCAGGTGGGCGAGGAGATTCGCGACCTGGGACTGCAAGGTCAGTTGGAAAAGAAAGGTACGCCAACCATGGGAGGGCTCATCATCATTGCTGCCATTCTGATCCCTACGCTATTATTTGCCAAGCTCGAGAATGTGTACGTCGTGCTGCTGGTTGTCGCCACCGTGTGGCTGGGACTGATCGGATTTCTCGACGACTACATCAAGGTTTTCAAGAAGGACAAGAAAGGACTTGCCGGAAAATTCAAGGTTTTCGGTCAGATCGGCCTGGGCCTTATCGTAGGGCTCACTCTTTATTTTAATGAGAATGTCATTGTTCGCGAAGTGGATCCGGTTGCGGCCGAACGTCAGGCATTGATTTCTCCCGACGATGAATTCGTATTGCAGTTCCGCGATGTGAAATCGACCAAGACTACAGTTCCGTTCTTCAAGAACAATGAACTCGACTATGGAAAGATTCCTTTCATCCCCTCCGAATTCACCTGGATCGTTTACGTCGGCGTGGTGATTCTTGTGATCACCGCGATTTCAAATGGTGCCAACATTACGGACGGGATCGACGGACTCGCTGCAGGTACGTCGGGCATCATCGGGCTAACACTTGCGATACTGGCGTACCTCTCAGGCCGTATCGACTTTAGTAACTATCTCAACATCATGTACATCCCCAACCTCGGCGAGCTGGTAATTTTCTGTTCCGCGTTCGTCGGAGCCTGCCTGGGATTCCTTTGGTACAATGCCTATCCCGCCCAGGTTTTCATGGGTGACACAGGCAGCCTTACGCTGGGCGGTATCATCGCCGTGCTCGCCCTCGCCGTACGCAAGGAACTGCTCATACCGGTGCTCTGCGGGATTTTCCTCGTTGAAAATCTCTCCGTGATCCTCCAGGTATCCTATTTCAAATATACGAGGCGCAAATACGGCGAAGGCAGGCGCATCTTCCTGATGTCGCCCCTGCATCATCATTATCAGAAGAAAAATCTGCATGAATCCAAAATCGTCACACGGTTCTGGATCGCGGGTATCCTGTTAGCGATTGTGACCCTGGCAACACTAAAACTGAGATGAAGCAACGCGTTACCATATTGGGTGCAGGCGAAAGCGGGACGGGTGCCGCACTTCTGGCGAAAGCTCAGGGATACGACGTCTTCGTTTCCGACCGTGGCGCCATCGCCGACCGCTACAAGGCTGAATTGACGACGGCAGGTGTGACGTTTGAAGAAGGAACCCACACGCTGGAACGCGTACTGGATTGTACCCTTATGGTGAAGAGCCCGGGAATACCCTTCAGTGCACCGGCTGTGGTTGCTGCAAAGAATGCTGGCATTGAAATCATCGACGAGATCGAATTTGCTTTCCGATACACGCAAAGCAACATCATTGCCATAACAGGTACCAACGGGAAAACCACGACCACGCTGCTCACCTATCATCTGCTCCGCGAAGCCGGATACAAAGTGGCTCTCGCGGGTAACGTAGGTGTGAGCTTCGCGCGACAAGTTGCCTCTGGCAACTACGACTGGTACGTGTTGGAGGTGAGTAGCTTCCAACTCGACGGGACGATCACCTTCAACCCCCTGGTGGGCGTATTGCTGAACATTACACCCGATCACATGGACCGGTACGGTTCGATGGCCGAGTACAGGGATTCGAAATTCCGACTGATCCGGAACATGGGTCCTGAACAGTACTTCATCTATGTTGTTGATGATCCCATCATTGCGGAAGAAGTCGGTCGGCGCAATATCCGGCCGCAGCAGATCCGGGTTTCCCTGGGTCGCCAAACCGAGTCGTATTACGACGGGAAGGAAATGAACTTCACGACGGGTGAGCGTTTTTCTGTGAAGCAAGCTGATACAACCCTGGTGGGACCGCACAATCTCATCAATACCATGGCGGCCGTATCGGCGGCACGAATTGCAGGCGTTGCCCCCGACAACATACGGAAGGCGTTGTTAACCTTCCGGAATGCGCCGCACCGTCTTGAGCCCGTGGGCATCATTAACGGTGTAAGATTCATTAACGATTCCAAGGCAACAAATGTCGACTCCGTCGCCTATGCGCTCAACAGTTTTCCAGGTCCGCTTATCTGGATCGCAGGGGGAATCGATAAAGGCAATGACTACAGTCAGATCATGGACGAGGTGAGAAAGAAGGTGAAGGTCCTGATATGCCTGGGAAAGGACAACGAAAAACTGCGCCGTGCTTTCGGCGATGTGGTAGCCATACTTCGTGAGACGCAGGAGGTGCGTGAACTCGTTCGGATGGCGTTGCAGGAAGCTGAGTCAGGCGACGTCGTGTTGCTTTCGCCGGCGTGCGCGAGTTTTGACCTGTTTCGCAATTATGAAGACCGGGGTGACCAGTTCCGGGAGGCTGTGAGAGAACTGGCGGAAGAGCAAAAGACAAGCAAAGTATGAACGTATCATACACCAAAATATTAACACGGTAACGACGCATGATCAGTAGCATCAAAATATGGGCTGATAACAACCTCAAAGGTGACCGGGTGATATGGGCTGTTGTATTCGCCTTATCACTCATCAGCATCCTCGTGGTGTACAGCTCGATCGGGACATTGGCCTACCGGCGGATGGTGACACCCGAACGCCTGATCATCACCCATACGCTTCATGTCATTATTGGACTGGTGGCCATGTGGTTCGCCCACCGTGTCGACTATCGCTACTATTCAGGACTTTCGAAAATCGGTCTGTGGCTTAGCGTGCCGTTGCTCATTTTCACATTCACCAACGGCGTCACGCTTAATGACGCTGCGCGGTGGATTCAAATCCCTGTGATCAATACGTCGTTTCAACCATCCGACTTTGCCGGGCTCGCCCTCATCGTCAGCCTCGCAAGCATGCTGGCGAAACGGCAGCAGAATATCGACGACATCCGTGAATCGCTGATACCGATCTTGTTCTGGTGCGGAACGATTTGCGGTCTCATTGCACTCACGAATCTGTCCACGGCTATCCTGCTGTTGCTGACCTGCATGCTGATCATGTTCATCGGACGGGTGCCGACACGGTACCTGGCTATGCTCCTGTTCGTGGGTGTCCTCTTCGGCGCGCTGGGTCTCAAATATGGTGTTCGTGCTGAAACTGCCATGCACCGTATCACGGCGTTTGTACAGGGCGATGAACTTCCGTTCCAGGCCCGGCATGCGCGGATCGCGGTGGCGTCTGGCGGCATAACAGGGAAAGGTCCGGGTAACAGCGACCAGCGCAACATTCTTCCCCACCCGTATTCGGATTTCATTTTTGCCATAATAATAGAGGAGTATGGCCTTGTTGGCGGCGTCGTCATTGTCCTGCTCTACCTCATACTGCTGCATCGTGGAATGAAAGCAGCATATAAGAGTGAGCGGGCGTTTGGAGGTTTGCTGTCGGCGGGATTGAGTTTCGACTTTGTCTGCCAGGCGCTGGTTAACATGGGTGTAGTTGTGGGACTTGGACCGATCACAGGACAACCCTTGCCCCTTATTTCCATGGGCGGTACGTCCATGGTCTTCTCCGGGCTTGCGCTGGGTATTATTCTCAGCGTCAGCCGCGGTGAACAGGACGACGCTGCGGTACAGACGGATGCCGCGGGTAAACGGATCGCAGGCAACAAGGTGGCAACGAAGGCTGCATAACGAAAGGATTTGAACACGCAAAAACCATATCGAATGATTGTGAGCGGCGGAGGAACAGGAGGGCATATCTTCCCGGCGCTGGCCATCGCCAATGAGTTTCGCGAACGGTATCCGAAGTCGGAAGTCCTGTTCGTGGGCGCTAAGGGAAGGATGGAGATGACGCGTGTGCCGGAAGCAGGATACAAGATTATCGGTTTGTGGATCAGCGGTCTTCAGCGCCGGTTCACATTATCCAATTTGCTCTTTCCGGTCAAAGTGGTGTCGAGTTACTTCAAGGCGAAATCGATCTTGAAGTCGTTTCGCCCGGATGTGGTTGTAGGTACAGGCGGATACGCCAGCGGCCCGGTGCTTATGGCGGCGACACGACGTGGCATTCCGTCGCTTATCCAGGAACAAAACTCGTTCGCGGGCCTTGCCAACAAACAGGTTGCCGGTAAAGTGAACCGCGTTTGCGTTGCCTATGAGGGCATGGAAAAATACTTCCCACAGGAAAAGGTTGTGTTAACCGGCAATCCCGTCAGGAAAGACCTCCTTCACCTGGAAGGCAAGCGAGCCGGCGGGTTGCGGCACTTTGGTTTTGACGACGACAACAAGACCCTGCTTATCCTTGGTGGAAGCCTGGGCGCCCGAACGATAAATGAAAGCGTGCTGGCAGGGATTGAAAAGCTCATCGACGCGCGCGTGCAGGTGATCTGGCAGACGGGCAAGAACTATTATCTCGCGTGCAAGGATCGCGTCAGCTCGCTCAATACGAGCCGCATGAGAATACACGATTTCATTCGTGAGATGGATTTGGCTTATGCCGCCGCGGACGTGGTCGTTTCACGCTCGGGTGCCCTGGCTGTATCGGAACTATGTATTGCGCGCAAGCCGTGTATCCTGGTGCCCTCCCCAAATGTGGCCGAGGATCACCAGACAAAAAATGCCGAGGCGCTAACCAAACGCGGTGCTGCAGTGATGGTGCCTGATCGGGAAGCGGTAGACAGGCTGGTAGACGAGGCACTGAGATTGATGTTCGACGAGCGGCGTGCGGAGGAGCTTTCGCGAAACATCGCAAAACTCGCACGACCCAACGCAACGAGCGATATCGTGGATGAAATTGAAAAACTGGTCCGTGGTCCGGTAACACAGACGACGAATTGAAGAATGCAAAACGGTCAATACCATAACGTGTACTTCCTGGGAATCGGCGGCATCGGTATGAGTGCACTTGCCCGATGGTTCCACCGAGGCGGTGCGCGCGTGTGGGGATATGACAGGACCCGAACTACCCTTACCGAGCAGTTGAGCGCCGAGGGTATGGAGATACATTATGACGACGACGTTGACCGCATACCTGCTGAGGTCCGCGATGATCCGGCTGGTTCGCTTGTCGTGTTTACACCCGCGCTTCCAAAAGAACACCGGGAACTCAGCTACTTCCGGGCGGGTGGCTACAACCTGATGAAGCGGTCGGAAGTGCTGGGGCTCATTGCCCGGGAGCATCCGACGGTAGCCGTCGCCGGAACGCATGGCAAGACCACCACGTCGTCGCTCATCGCGCACATTCTTCACCTGGCGGGTAAGGATATGGTCGCCTTCCTCGGTGGGGTAACGGCCAACTACGAGTCAAATCTCGTCACGAAAGGCGGACGGTCGGAAGCTACCATAGTGGTTGCAGAGGCGGATGAGTTTGACCGTTCCTTCCTCCGGTTGTTCCCGCAGATAGCCGTAGTGACTTCTGCGGATCCGGATCACCTTGACATCTATGGCGATCACGATGAGATGGTGCGTTCGTATCGCGACTTTATCGGACAGGTGCGCGACGGCGGGCATCTGGTGATACATGAATCAGTAGCGGACCTCCTCGCTGCCGGGGCGGAACGCTTACACAAACATACTTACGGTTTATCCCGGGGACAGTTTTTTGCCGGCAAAGTCGACGCCAAGGGCGGATTTTTTGAATTCGAGTTGCACGGTTTTGCTGCAGTGGAAAAAATTGAGCTAGGCGTCCCCGGTTTTCATAACGTCGAGAATGCCATTGCTGCCAGTGTTGCGGCAAGCCTTTGCGGCGTGGAAATGGAACGCATACGGGAAGCCCTCAAGTCGTTCAAAGGAGTGAAGCGGCGATTTGAATTTATTCTGCAAACCCCGCGCGTGATCTTCATTGACGACTATGCGCATCACCCTGCAGAAATAAAAGCTTTTCTCACATCGGTCCGGTCGATGTACCCGGAGCGGCGGCTCACGGTGATCTTTCAGCCGCACCTCTACACGCGGACACGCGATTTTGCAAAAGGGTTTGCCGAAAGCCTGAGCCTGGCGGACGAGCTTATCCTTATGGATATCTATCCCGCGCGGGAACTGCCCCTCCCGGGCGTGGACTCCGACCTGATTATGAAGGATGTGACGAGCAAAGTCAGGATCCGTTGCGGCAAGTCCGACCTGCTGCAGGTACTTGAAGACCATGATGTAGAGCTCGTCGTCACGGTAGGCGCCGGTGATATTGACACGTTTGTTGAACCCATAAAAAAACTTCTGGAGCGAAAGTATGGCCTGGCTTAAGATCAATGTTCGCAGAGAAGCAAAAATCATCGTAGGGCTGTTGCTCGTAGGTGCGCTGATTGCTTTCAGCGAACGGAAGCATGACGTCGTCACCATCCGCGATGTGCATATCCGTATGCAAAACATCGGAGACAACCATTTCATGGACGAGGGCGACATCACAAAACTCATGGAGACGGACATGGAGGCGCTGCGCGGCGCGGATGTGAAAAGCATTGATCTGAACGAAATCGAAAAGAGAATTCGCCAGGATCGTTACGTGAAGGAAGCTGAATTATACAATGACCTGAGGGGTAATCTCGTCGTGAATGTACGCTTGCGCCGTCCGCTTGCGCGAATAGTAAGAAACGACGGCCCGGATGGGTACATCGCGGAGGACGGAACGATAATGCCTGCGTCCGACAAGTTCACGTCGCGCACGACACTGATCAGCGGAGCAAGGGCTTCAGCATTGTTACAGGCGGATAACATCGCAGAATCGGAAGACGGCCAGGCGCTCCTGGAATTGCTCCGTTACATTCATGACGACGAGTTCTGGAATGCGCAGGTCGCGCAACTCGACATCGACAGCAAGGGACGAATCTGCATGTACCCTCAAGTCGGCGGTGAACGTATCGAGTTCGGTCGACCTGAAAATCTCGAACGGAAGTTTGCGAAGCTGAGAATATACTATAAGGAAATATTGCCGAGAACCGGTTGGAACAAGTACGGTCGCGTGAATCTGGAATACGAGGGTCAGATTGTGGCCGAGCGCAATCCGGGTCAGGAGTAACTAATGTAGACAAACACCTAAACAACCACTATAACAATACGCAACCATGGAACAGGAAAAAATTGTAGTCGGCCTCGATATCGGAACCACAAAGATCTGCGCCATCGCGGGCCGAAAAAATGAATTCGGCAAACTAGAGGTGCTCGGCATGGGAAAGGCGGAGTCTGAGGGCGTCGTGAAGGGCATCGTCTTCAACATTGACAAAACCGTCTATGCGATCGGCAAAGCCATTAAGGAAGCCGGCGATCAGGCAGGCATCGATATCGGGGTGGTCAATGTCGGCATTGCGGGACAGCACATCCGCAGCTTTATCCAGCATGGCGTGATTACCTGTTCCTCCAAGGAAGACGAAATCACAGTAGCCGATGTCGAACGGCTTACCCAGGACATGTACCGGATGGTTGTGCCTCCTGGCAGCCAGATCATACACGTCATGCCGCAGGACTATATGGTCGACTATGAAGACGGCATCAAGGAACCGGTTGGCATGTCGGGCGTACGGCTTGAAGCCGACTTTCATATCATTACCGCACAGACCAACGCCATCAACAACGTGAACAAATGCGTTCGCCGCGCCGGCCTGGAGATCGAAGACCTGATTCTCGAACCGCTTGCGTCAAGCCTGGCGGCCCTCAGCGACGACGAGAAGCAAGCCGGCGTTTGCCTCATCGACATTGGCGGCGGTACCACCGACATCGCGATCTTTTACGATAACATTATCCGCCACACAGCCGTCATTCCGTTTGGAGGCAACATTATCACGAACGATATCAAACAGGGATTGAATGTTCTTCCGCAACAGGCGGAAAAGCTCAAGACGAAATTCGGGCGCGCCATTGCCGAAGAAGCCAGCCCGAACGAGATCGTATCCATCCCCGGTATTCGAAATCAGCGCGCGAAGGAAATATCCGTGAAAAACCTGTCGAGCATCATCCAGGCGCGGATGGAGGAAATCATCGAGATGGCCCACGCCGAGATTATTAGTTCGGGTTTTGAAAACCGCCTTGCCGGTGGAATTGTGATCACCGGTGGCGGTGCCCAGCTCAACAACCTCAAACAACTCGTGGAATACATGACCGGCATGGATACGCGCGTGGGCTATCCCAACGAGCATTTGGGGAAGAGCAAAATTGAAGAAGTGAAGAGCCCCATGTACTCGACTGCAGTGGGTCTGGTTCTCGCCGGCTTCCGATCCCTGGATGAGCGTGACGACAAGTATAAGGATCAGCGCGAAACAGCACGGCCCTCACGTCCCTCAAAGCGACTGACGGCTTCCCGTAGTTTTTTCAATGATATCCTGACCAAGACGAAAAGCTTGCTCATTGACGACCTGAATGACAAGCATGAATACTGAAACACGGTCTGCTTATCAGCAGTGAGAATTGAACGAGGAATTTTTTAAAACGACCAACCACTAAAAACGCTTATATGTTAGACACAGGATCCTACAAGTTCGACATCCCCAAAACGCACGGCACGCGCTCGATCATCAAAGTGATCGGCGTTGGCGGCGGGGGAAGCAACGCCGTAAACCACATGTTCGACCAGGGTATCAAGGATGTCGAATTCGTGGTGTGTAACACTGACGCCCAGGCTCTCGACCTGAGCCCGGTACCCAACAAGCTCCAGATCGGGGCCAATCTCACCGAAGGCCTTGGCTGCGGTGCAAATCCGGAGATCGGCAAGGCTGCAGCCCTCGAAAGCAAGGACCAGATTCGCGAATTCCTCCAGGGAACCAAGATGGTGTTTATCACGGCCGGAATGGGCGGAGGCACGGGAACCGGGGCAGCTCCGGTCATCGCCAAGATCGCCCGCGACATGGACATTCTCACCGTCGGCATTGTTACCGTGCCGTTCACCTGGGAAGGAAAGAAGAAGGCGTTACAGGCACAGATCGGCATCGATGAACTCCGTCAGAACTGCGATACGGTCCTCACGATTCTCAACGACAAACTCCGCGACATCTATGGCAACCTGCCGATAGGACAGGCTTTTGCTCAAGCCGATAACGTACTGACTACGGGGGCCAAAGGCATCGCCGAAATCATCACGCTGGCCGGTTATGTCAACGTCGACTTTCAGGATGTACGCGCCGTCATGCTGAATGCAGGCGCCGCCGTCATGGGCATGGCGGAAACCCGCGGTGAGAATCGCGCGCGCCGCGCAGCGGAAGAGTCACTTGCATCGCCCCTTCTCGACAACCGCGACATCCACGGAGCGAAGAAAATCCTCTTATCGATTATTTCCGGTACGGAGGCTGAGTTGTCCATGGACGAGCTGTCGGAGATCACTGAATACATTCAGGCCGAGGCGGGAGACGAAGCTGAGATGATCTTCGGACACGGTGTCGATGAACAATTGGGCGACCGCATCCGCGTGACCGTCATTGCCACCGGCTTTGTATCGGAAACCATGAAGGCTTATGCCAGGGAGACCCGGAAGGTCATCGAACTCGACAGGGGACAAACCTGGCTTTTCGCTCCCGACAATTCAATCAACGAAGGGGCAAAAGAAATGACCTTGCGCTCGGCTGAACCCAAACCGACTCCGGCAAAGCCCGCTGCACGCAACGAGCCGGAA
>DASVCT010000112.1:0-16377 GCA_036381475.1 Cyclobacteriaceae bacterium | reverse complement strand
GAAGATGGTGTTTGGCATTCCCCCTGAGATTAAGAACAACAAAATATACCAACTTGAGGTGATCGTCACTTTCAAGCCTCCCATCAATTCATTCACCTTCGGACCATCAGGGAATGTCAGTCAGACCTATGAGAACGTCCTGGTGAATGCCCAGCAGGGCGGGGGAAGTGCGGCCTTTCAGAGTTTCGTGGCACAGCTTCCCAACAACGGCGATGGGGCGACGGTTCAGGGCGCCGGTTCCTTGGCTGCGCCGACGCCGGTCCAGACCTCCGGCCAGCAAGTCCTTGCCAACAATTTTCAGGCATTGGCCGCTAACACCCCTACTATCACCCCAGAAAATTTGCAGGCGGCAGCAGGAACCTCGCAGCCCAATCCCACTTTCAACGCGTCCATGACCATGGTCAATCCTTCTAACGGTACCTATATTCAAAGGAAAAGGAATACTCTTATTAATAAGAAGAAAGGTGAACAAGGACTGGAATGGCCGCTCTTCGACGATCTTCAATGGTTTTTTAGGACAAGCCGCTTCAATACCCTACAAGACAAACTCAATAGCATGAAGAATGCGGGAGTCGTCTATCACGAATACACTGGATACTATGAGCGGTTCAACAGCGCGGATGCTGTTCATGAACCTGTGTATGGCGAGGGGAGCCAAATCCCGATTACAACGAAGGTCCCTGTGATCCTGCTCGAAATTGAAGAGACTTTCGAGAGGCCTTATGAAATCGGCGGCTATGCTGTTACGATTGCCGGGAACGAAAACGAACAGATCGTTGTACCGCCGCTGGTTTCGTTCAAGCACGGTTTCAACGACTGGATGTCGGAGGACTTCTTTTACGCGCCGACGGATCCGTACGGATTACCCGATGCGGACGACTGGGCAAAGCTTCCCTTCTATGAAGACGAAGAAGGCGGATACCTCGGATACTATGGTCAGCTTGGCCACTTATATCCGGGGCAACATTGGGAGAATTTTATACCGGAGCCCTTTGCAAATGAGCCCTGGACACCCGACCGTCACAGCACCGGCAATAATGCCTTTCCGTTCGGAAACCAGAACTTCTACACCCCTTACGAAGTAATGAGCGGGATGCATAAGCCGATGCAGGTGTTCTTCAAAAACAGTTATCAGCATGGTAACATCAATTTTGGAAATAAGGGTGTGACGTGGTTCAAAACTTCCTTGTTAGAGGCCGATGCTATAGTCAACGCAATCAACAAGGGCAAGCAGGCCGGTAATGATGACGAAGGTGGTCTGCCGACCGGTGGCATGAACTTTCAGGCAAATTTATATGGTCAGGTTAATCCCGGCATCCAGAGTGCCAATCAGTTCGCTGCTAACACGACCCAACATCTCGCTGTGATAGACTATACCGAATGGGTTGCTATGCGCGACTTCTACTTGTTGCAGAAGTATGTGTACCAGATGAACGAAGAAGAAGAGGGATCATTCTTTGTCGAGTGCGAGGGCAGCGACTACAGCAACGACAATACGACAAATTGTTTTTACCCGGGGATCAAGAGCTGGATCAACAACTCCTGGCATTACAAGCCTCGCCCCGCAGGCGAGTATTCCTTCCGCCTGGGTAACGACGACACGTATAAGGACTTTTACTATGAACTCAATTCCGTTCTCAATCCGGGCAACTGACATATGAAAACTCTTGCTATCATCCTCTTCATGGCTGCAAGTTCCCTTGCGGCTGCCCAGACTGCCAAACCGGACACCATTTACCTGGTTACCTTATCCTATGGCGACTCGATCGTTCTCCGTTGGGCGCCCGGATCCACACACTTGTGGAAGGTCGCCAATCGAAACGGCTACCGGATAGAGCGAAAGAAAATCGGAGAGCGCGACTTCACCGTAGTATCGGACCGGCCACTGAAGCCGTATTCACTGAGCGAATGGAAGCGGAGAACCGACACGACGAACGTGCACGTGACGACAGCCGCCCAGGTGTTGCTGGGAACCGTAATGATGAAACCCCAGGAGGCAGTCTCGTTCAGTCAGAAGTTGCTGACTGCTGAAGAAGAACGAAACCGCCTTGCACTTGCGCTTTATTGTGCGGAGTTTTCTGTACAAGCCGCCAACGGATTGGCGTTTCGGTGGGTTGACAGGGCCGTCGAACGCGGAACATCCTATTATTATAGAGTAAGCGTCTATCCGGAACCCCATCCTGTCACCGTGGTGCCGGGCATCGCCAAACAAAACGTCTCGGATGTTTACAGACCGCAGCCGGTTGAGGGTGTTGTCGCGGAGGGTAAGGACGGCGAGATCGAGGTGCGATGGCATAAATCGGGCAACGACGGCAAATTTTCGGGCTATTTCATCGAGCGTTCGGAAGACGGCAAGACCTTTAAGCCCCTCAATGAGGTTCCATTCAAAACCATTGAAGACGAGCGGCTGGGTATCGAACATGTCTACGTCGATTCGGTGAGCGGGTACGGTAAAGTCTTCCATTACCGTGTCCGCGGCATCACGAGCTTTGCGGATTACGGAGCCTATTCTGAAACGGTCAAGGCCGAAACGCGGGACCTGAATGCGCCGGCACCGCCCTCGATCATTCGCGTCGAGAGCCTGGATGACAAGCGTGTGAAAGTGACATGGACCGACAACCCGGTGGCGCCCGATCACGCCGGCTATTTTGTCGGACGCGGTCGGAGTATTCACGGCCTGTTTGAAAAACTCAATACTACTCCGTTGAAGACAAGCGTAAGAGAATACATTGATGAGGTCGCCGTTCCACATGGCCCGAATTTCTACACAGTCATAGCGGTCGACCGGTCAGGAAACGAAAACATGAGTGTAGTCGGTATGGCGGTGCTAAAGGACTTCACGCCACCGGCGACACCCCGGAACCTCATCGGCGATGTGGACACGCTCGGCATCGTTTCATTGGCCTGGGAGCTTGGAAATGATGAGGATCTCATGGGGTATCGCGTGTATCGCGCCGATCATCCCAAAGGGGAATACATCCAGATTACGGATGCACCGATCCCGGGAAACTTCTATCTCGACACCATTCCCCTGAACACATTGACGAAAAAGGTTTACTACAAGATTGCGGCGTTTGATTTCAATTACAATCCATCCGAATTCTCCAGCGTACTTGAACTGGACCGGCCCGATTATTCACCGCCGGTAAAACCCGTGATCCGTGGGTTTTCGGTGCTCCAGGATACGGTCGTGATCAATTATGTGCCCAGTAGCAGCAACGATGTTGCGAAGCATTTGCTGTACCGCAAAGAAGGTACGGGAGAATGGCAACTCCTCGCGGAAGTGGACACTACCGGGACCTATCGCGACGTGGCCATACGCCCCGCGACAAATTACGCGTATGCTCTGGAGGCCGTCGACCGCTCAGGTCTGGTTTCCGGAAAGACTAAGCCCATTGTTGTGGCATCGTCGCTGCCCACGCGGGCGCCGGTAAGAAATGTAAGCGGTGTATTCGACAAGACATCGAAGGGCTTGGCGCTCAAGTGGGAGTACGACGAACCCGGGGAGTACCGGTTCGTGATTTATCGCGGAACGGAGGGATCTGCCCTGCACAGTTATGCGTCAGTTAAAGGGACAGCGAGAACGTTTGTCGATAACAAATTTTACAGCAACGGGCAGGGATATGTGTACGCCCTGAAAGTCTTGTTCCCCGACGGCACTGAGTCGCCGTTTAGCGAACATGTGAACGTCGTATTTGAGCATTGATATGGAGGGAACTCACGAATCAGACGGGAAACAGGACGAACATATCGAAGAGATAATCAACTACTTCGCGATCTCGCTCTTTGGGCAAAATACCGAAGAGGAGGTTTTGTGGGATTTGGCGCGAAACTGCATTTCCCGCCTTGGCTTCGAGGATTGTGTCATATACCTCCTAGACGAAGAGCGGCAGGTCCTTGTGCAAAAGGCTGCCTATGGTCCGAAGAGTCCCAAGGACTACACCATTTACCAGCCGATCGAGATTCCGATGGGCAGCGGCATTGTGGGGTCGGTGGCGCGAAGTGGCGTGGCTGAAATTGTCGCTGATACTACCAACGACTCCCGGTATATCTGCGATGATGCATTTCGCTATTCCGAGATTTGTGTGCCCATCCTGTTCGAGGATAAAGTCATCGGAGTGATCGACTCCGAAAACGCAGCGCGGGATTTCTTCTCGGAAAGACATTTGAACACGTTGCGTTTGGTGGCATCGCTCTGCGCAAATAAGCTCATGCGCGCCCGGGCGGAATCGGAAAGGAGGGCGCACCAGGAGACATTTCTTCGGGCGCAACAAGAACTTTCGGCGCTATCACTTAAGGCGCTACGTGCACAGATGAATCCCCACTTCATTTTCAACGCGCTTAATGGGATTCAATATTTTATTACTGAGAACAGACCGACAGAGGCGATGAAATTCCTGTCCCTGTTCAGTCGTTTTATCCGCGTCACACTTGATACTTCCGATCAATCATTTCTGTTGATTGCCTGTGAGCTTGAAATCGTAAAGGCGTATCTGAAGCTGGAACAGATGCGATTTAATGGGCAGTTCGACTTTACCATACTTGTTGATCCCGTTGTTGATATCCATAAAACTGAAATTCCTGTCCTGCTTATTCAGCCCTGTGTCGAGCGTTTACTGACGGAGAACATGGCTTTACGAAACGGTAAAAGTCATTTAAAAGTAGGCTTTGGCATGGAGACTGAAGTGATCATTTGCACGGTCGGGATCTGGCCGCTCGAAGGAGCCAGGGGATCTTCAAGTCATTCAGGGGAGCATAATGGTGGCGAATCCTGGCATGGCATACATGAACGCATTACCCTGATACGACGATTGTTCGGTATGGCCATTGAGTTCCAATGGTCAGAATCGGGTGTGAAACTATCGATACCTATGCAACGCACAGAGCCTCAGCGGAACACACCGAAAAACACCAGATGAGGTCTTTTGAAATGTTGAATCTTAGACACAAAATTCGCATATTCCAGTATCATCCCCAGCCCATGGTTTGAATCGGAAAGCTCCGATATCGTTATTCCTCCTCATCATTCCCTTGTCGATCGCGGCACAGTCAGTGGAAGACAGCCTTCTAACAGTACTTGAGCGACCCGCGTTGGCGGACACGCTTAAGGTAGATGTGTTGAACAAGTTGGCGTGGGAGCTCAAGCACAAAACGCCCACCCTTGCCCTGCAGTACGCAACGGAGGCCATATCACTGGCGAAGAAGGAGGGTTATCTGAAGGGAGAAGGAGAGGCGCTTAATCAGGCCGGGATCTGTTACACTATCATGGGCGACTATCCCAATGGGCTGAGGAACTTTCATGCTGCGTTACCCATACTGGAGGCGGCAGGCGAAGAAAAACTTAGGGCCAATTCGCTGAACAACATCGGCAACTCCCATCAGCTGCGGCGAAATTACGACGAAGCCCAGCTTTTCTTTCACCGTGCCCTCGCGGTGAGAATTAAATTGGCAGATACTTCATCGCTTTATGCATCCTTCAACAGCCTGGCGCTTTGTTTCAGGGAGCAACAGCTCTATGACAGTGCGATACACTACTTCCATGCCTACAAGCGCCTCGCTGAAATGCAGGGCGATCTTAAGAAGATCAGTGTAGTGTCGAACAACCTGGGTCTGCTGTACCGGAATCGCGGCGTGTATGATAGTGCACTGATGTTTTTTCGGCGCGCCCTTGATATTAAACAACAATTAGCCGACGAAAAGGGAACTGCGTTGAGTTATAGAAATATTGGCGATGTGTACAACGACACCGGCCACTACAACGAAGCGCTGGAGTATTACAAGAAATCCCTTTCGATACGGGAGACGATAGGGTACAATTTCGGTTTGACCATACTTCTCAAGGATATGGCTGAAATGCTCCGCGAAGCGGGGCGTGCGAAAGAGGCACTTGCTTACGCTAAAAGAAGTGTTGCTGTGGCGCGGGACAACCGCCTCAAACCCGAAGAGGCTGACGCACTAAAGACGCTTTCTGCCGTGTATGAGGATCTTGAGGATTTCGGCCGCTCACTTAAGGTTCACCAACAGTATGTGGGGTTGAAAGACAGTCTTCTCAACGCCGAAAAGACACGTCAGCTGAGTGAATTGCAAGTAAAATACGAAACGGAACAGAAGGAGAAGGAATTGCTGGCCAAGAGCAAGGCGATCGAATTGCTCGAAGTCCAGTCGGCGGGAGAAAAGCGGGTACGGATAAGCCTTTTGATCGCGTTTCTTTTTATGGCCGGCATGGCGGTCGTTCTCTACAAGCGTTACAGGCTGAAAAGACGTGCACAGGAAGAACTCGCGAAAAAGAATGATGAGATAGCCAGCAAGAACCGTGAAATCGAAGACGTAAATAAAGAGCTGGAAAAGCGTATGCTCAGGGCGCAGATGGATCCGCATTTCATTTTCAATTGCCTTAACGGTATACAGCATTTCATTGCCAGCAACGACAAACATAACGCGCTGAGGTACTTGTCACGTTTTTCGAAGCTGGTCAGGCAAGTCCTGGAGAATTCCGTAAACACGATTGTTCCCTTGTCCGATGAGCTCCGGTTGCTGGAACTGTACATCGAGCTGGAAGCATTGCGTTACGGACAACGATTTGAACACGAAATTGCTATCGACCCAGACCTCGACGTGGACAATGTCGAGGTTCCTTTCCTCCTGCTCCAGCCCTATGTAGAGAATGCCATCCAGCATGGCCTTCGGCACAGACCTTCCGGTGGCCGGCTTTCCATCAGGCTGAAACGATCCAAGGGCAATGTGTGCTGTGTGGTGGAAGACAATGGCGTGGGAAGGAGCCAGGCAAAACGCCTCAATGGCATGCACCAGGACGACCATCATCCCAGGGGGATGGCACTGGCAGAACAGCGTCTGACCTTGCTGAACAAGAAGCAAAGTCGCAAGACACTGGTACACGTCGAGGATCTGCACGAGAGTACAGACTCCTGTGGAACCAAAGTTACGATCACCATTCCTGACCAGTATGACGAATAAGGAAGAGATACGCACACTGCGTGTTGTCATCGTCGAGGACGAACCGCATAGCCGGATGTCGCTCGAGAATCTCTTGCGCGACTATTGCCCGGATACTGAGGTCGTGGGACGAAGCGATAACATTGGGGACGGCGTTCGTGAGATCAATCTAAAAAAACCGGACCTGCTTTTCCTGGACATCGAGATGCCTGGCGGCAACGGGTTCGAACTTCTTGAGCAGTGTGGCAATCTCGACTTCGAAGTAATTTTCACTACGGCATTCGAACATTATGCTTTGAAAGCGATAAAATTCAGCGCACTCGACTATCTGTTGAAACCGATCGATGTCGACGAACTGAAGGATGCGGTGGAAAAAGTGAGGCGAAAAGTGCGGGCTACTGAGAATGTTAACCTCTTTACGTTACTGCAAAACCTCGGCAAGGCGAAGTTGGATCAGACTATAGCGCTGGCTACGTCCGAGGGGTTGGAGTTTATCAAGGTCTCAGACATCTATTATTGTCAGGCCGAGGGCTCATACACGCAATTTCACCTGAAGAAGGACGGGAAGCTTTTGGTGAGCAAACACCTGAAGGAATACGAGAACCTGCTCGCGGACTACGGTTTTTTCAGGGTTCACAATTCCTTCCTCGTGAATCTTTCCGAAGTGGCGCGCTATGTTAGGGGGGATGGCGGTTACCTGGTTATGAATAATGGGGACACTGTCGGTCTCTCGGGTCGTCGCAAGGATGCGTTCATCCGCTTGTTCGGGAGCGCTTGAGCCAGCTACATTGCCCGCATCCGGGCGACCCATTGGAATGCGGTCCGTGAGGGATGGGTTTTTGTTGCGTATTTTTGTACCATGGAAGAAGTCTCCGGAAGGGTGGCATCTGGCGAGTCGCGGCCCATCGATGTCCGCTGGCTGATCGGTTTACTTGTTGCGGCGCTTACCACCGTTGTCCTGATTCATATTTATTCCCGGGAGGAAGGGGTCAGGACTTATGCCGTTCGCACAATTGAAATGCAGGTCGATTCGCTAAGCCAGATCGTCCTCGTGAACGACTCCCTTGTACAGCCTATCCTCTACAGCCACATTCCTGGTCTTGAAAGCGTCCGGGCAGAACAGGCAAAAACGCTTTTTATTTCCGCCTTGCTGCCGTCGGTTTTGATTGTGAAGCATTCCGTCGAACAGGAAGCCGCCAGGCTGAGGCATCTATTGGCGAAGGAGCGGTGGACAGCGAAGGACAGCGCATTCTACGAGGCGCAACGCAGCCGGTATAATGCGTCAAATCCGGAAAACCTCCTGACGCGGATGATGACGCTGCCAAACAGTATTGTCCTGGCACAGGCTGCCGTGGAGACGGGATGGGGAAGATCCAGATTTTTCCTCGAAGCGAACAACGTATTCGGCATCTGGTCGTACAACGCCGACGAACCCAGGATGAGAGCGGGGTTGATGAGAGACAGCGTTGAGATTTATGTCCGCTCTTACGAGAACCTCGCACAATCCATTCAGGATTATTTCAGGACGCTTGGATCAGCCAGGGCTTACCGGGGACTGCGTACGGCACGATTGAATACGAATGATCCGTTTCGTCTTCTTCCTTACCTGGGGCGTTACTCCGAACGGGGGATCGAGTATACCTTTCAACTCAGGACCATCATCGAACAGAACGACCTGACGCGCTTCGACCACTTTCGCATCGACCCCAAATACCTTGTTGAAGAATGACGAGGCGATCTAATGGGTAAAAAAAGGGCCACCTTTTTAGGGGTGACCCCATTAACCCAATTGCAGCGTTCTTAATAACCTGGATTTTGGTATTGTGACCGCGCTTCCTCATCGAGCGGTTTGCCGTTTTCATCGGTAAGCAGCGACAGATACTGGTTGGGCCAGGGCCGGAAGGTTTGATACGGCTCCATTTGCCCTTTTCCATTGCCATCCTGACCATTGCCATTCTCGATGTTGGCCGCAACCGGCCACAGCCCGGTCAGAGGAGAGGCCATCTGGTTGCTGTAAATCGTTCGCTCGTAAAGAATTCCTGCGTTATGCAGGTCTTCCCATCTTAGACCTTCCGACAGAAACTCGCGCGACTTTTCATTGTAAATGAAATGAATGAACATATCCTCCTTAGTTGTCACTGTCGGAATGTATCCTTCTTCTTCGGCTTCCGGCGTTCCGGGCGTAAAGTGGTTTTCGGTCACGCGGATGGCGTCGAACGTGCTTCCGGAGACAACATAAGGCGCTACCCTTTCTTCTGCTGGCAGCGAGGCCGCCTGAGGTTCCCACTGAACCAGTACGTCCGGTCGGCTTTCACCGCCTTTGTAGGCGGCCCGTTCGCGGATGACGTTGATATCGTCGACGGCCAGGGAGTACTTGCCCTGACGGCCATAGGCCTCAGCGCGGATCAGATAGGTTTCGGCCAGACGCATAAGGATGGCGTCGCGCGTTCCGGCTTCACTGTTGAAGTTCGATTCGCTGGCGCTGCCACCACGAGTGGGGTCGACGAATTTTTTGGACGACAGGTAAGGCGCAGTCCGCCCGGCAGCAAGACCCATGCTTGAGCCGTCAATAAAGATGCGATAGTAGTAGTTACCGGTCTTCGAAGATTTGATCCAGCGAACCATGAACTGGTAGGGTTGGCTCATCACCATGGCGGAGTCAAGCGCTTCGTCTTTATGGTTCTCCAGGTAAATGAGAGCCCGTTTTCCCATCTTGATACGCTTTTCGTCCGCGGCAACTGTTGGTTCTTCCGCCGGCTTGTTCGCATTCCACCAGTCGGCAGCCGCTTGCGTCCAGGTGTAGGACGTGCTGGTGTTTGCAGGCATGTTGCTGACGTACTCATACTGGAACGTTTTGTAATAGCGCGAATCATTGACCTTGTCGTGAAAATTGTCGTATGCCCAGTCGGTTGGTTTATAAGTTCCGAACGGGCGGCCATAGGCCATGGCACGTGTTACACCTGTTTGGAAAGTGTAGTCGCCCGTGTGATAGTTGCACGACCGGTTTCCTCCGAAACGTCCATTGAGTGACGTGTTGATATCAAACTGCGCGGCCCAAAGTACTTCCTTGTGCGGTGAGCTTTCAGAAACTTTCGGATCGAAAAGTGTCCAATAGTCGGGCGCAAGACCTCCCGGGCCGCCCATAGCATTGATCACTTCTGTTGTCAGGTAAATGACGGAATCGAGATCCGTTGATACATTTCCCTTGTACAACATGGCCAGGTGTTGAGGACCGTTTTGAAATCCTGCGGCCTGGGCGCGGTTCAAGTACAACTTAGCGAGAAAGTGGCCCGCCGCCCACTTGGTGACTCTTCCCTGTTCTGCTTGTGTTTCGGGCAGGTTGTCGTAGGCGAAACGGACGTCCGCAATGATCCGCTTGTAGACGTCTTCAAGAGAGGACTTCGGATAGTAGTAAACTCCGTTGTCCTCGCGCTTCGGTGTCAGCAGGAGGGGCACATCGCCCAATTGATTCGAGATGAGATAATAAGCCCAGGAACGGAGGAATAGCACTTCCCCTTTGCGACTCCGGTTGTAAGCTTCGTCGGTTCCGAACCTACCTGGTTTTACATTGTCCAGGATCTCAAGAGCAATGTTGCAGTTGTTGATGTGTGGGTAGGTTCCCATGGGGGCATAGCTCGAGTTGGCCGCTCCTATAAAGTTGTTGATGTTGCCCGCGATGGTGCTGACATCTGTACCATATCCGCCGGCCTGATAGCGCGCCAGCGTGGTGTTGGTATGCATGTAGGCGTCGGTTTCCGGTTCCATCAGCTTTGCGCCGTTGGCGTCCCACTCATGTTTGACCCGAGCATAAACGTAGAGGCCTTTGATGAATGCATCGAGCCCTCCTTCTGTGTTATAGTAATCCTGTGTAAGCGTCGATACCTGTTTCTCTTCCAGGAAATCCTGGCAGGAGAATGCTACCGTCGTCATCAGGAGTAGTATTGCATATTTTTTCATGACTTGAATTTGTTGGTTATGGCGAAACACCTGTCAAAATCCAGCTCTCACACCAAACACGATACTCTGAGGCAGAATGGTATTGTTGTTCGTACCTCCAAGAGGATTAGTATTAGAAGAAGCGCGATCCCAGTTGGTTTCATCGTCCGGGTTCAACCCCATTTTCACGATGTCCCCGCCAAAGATGAAGGGATTCAACACCTGCACATTGAGATTCAATTCCTTCAGGGAAATACGCTGCAGCCAGGCGGATGGCACGGTGTAGGTGAGTGAGATATTCCGGACCACGCCAAACGATCCATCGTGGTACTGCATTGCGGCCGTGATGTTTTCGACACTGCCGAGGTTCGGCATCGGCCACCGGCCACCGGGGTTGTCCCACGACCATACGTCGTTCTCCACCCGTCCGTTAGGCCAGACCCCTCCATATGAATTGGGATATCCGCCAAAATACGTTTGACCTACTCGTGCATAGATGAATGAACTCAGCGTCCAGTTCTTGTAACGGAATGTATTCGTTATGCCGCCGGTCCAATCCGGGCGATTCGATCCCCGTATCACCTGGTCATCGGCGCTGATCTTGTAGTCACCGTTTTGGTCGACAACCTTGATCGTCCCAGGATAGAAGCGGTGACCATTGGCATTGAACTTGGCCATCTCTTCCAGGTCCTCCGCCGTGTTTTGCCAGATGCCGTCGTTTTCGTATTGATAATACACGTCGATCGGCTCACCGATGAACCAGCGTTGGGCGAGCATATCTTCCTTGCCGTTCAGCAATTCCACAATTTCTTCACGGTTGGCCGCCCAGTTCAGGTCGGTGGTCCAGCTGAAATCGCCCTTTTCAATGTTTAAGGTTGTGAGCGTGATCTCGAATCCCCGGTTGCGCGTCTTGCCGATGTTCTCCAGCTTCTGAACATAACCCGACACGGCCGGAAGATCTTTTCTCAGGATCAGGTCGCTGGTATTGGATTCATAATATTCCAACGATCCGGATATCCGGTTGCCGATGATCGAGAAGTCAACCCCAAAATTAACCTGAGCGGTTTTTTCCCATCCAAGCAAGGGGTTCCTCACCAGTTGAGGCAGATAACCGATGGCGGGTACTGATCCGAATACATACGGATTGCGGCTCAGAGGTCCGGATGTGGAATAAGGATCGACTGATGAATTGCCCGTCACCCCATAACCGATGCGTGGTTTGAGTTCATTCAACCAGCTGAGACCCGACAGGAAGGGTTCTTCATGCATCTTCCACGCCACCGCGAATGAGGGGAAGAAGTCCCATTTATGATCCGGGGCCAGAACCGATGCGCCGTCAAAACGGCCGGTGGCGGTTAACAGGTACTTATCAGCAAGGGTATAGTTGATGCGCCCCATCCACGACATGAGCGTATTTTCACTGAATCCTGTTCCGTAGCCATCAGGGCTTCCGTTAGTATTGGAGGCAAGATCATACCAGTAGCTGATGTCATAAATGGTACTGGATACCCTTGCATTGATGTTCTCCCTCCGGAATTTCTGGGCCGACTGCAACAATGTGATGCCGATCTTGTGAACATCGGCAAACGTCTTGTCGATGAACAGGAGGTTTTCCATGACCCACGAGAAACGTTCCTCGTTGCTGTAGCTTGCTGTGTTGGGACGGTTCGTCAGGTGACTCGTTGCATCTGGCCCGGTCCACGTGCCAACCCGGTAGTTGCGAAGCTGAGCACCAACATTGGCCCTGTATCGGAGCCACGGCGCCAGTTTTATTTCTGCAAACAGGTTTGTCATGACTGAGGATGCTCTCCGTTCGTTGACAGCCTGGTCGATGTCAATGAGGGGATTCCAGAGCGACAGATTCCCTCCGGCGTTCCTGATCCAGTTTCCGTCCGGATCCTTGGGAAGCGCGTACGGGAACTGATCCGTCGCACGCGAGTAGAGGTCCTTGGAACCCGTATTGGATGTGTTCGGCCCGAATATCCCATAGTTCTGGGTGGAAAGCGATGCTATGGCCGAGGCACCCATAGTTAACCAGTTAGTCGGCCGGATGTCGCCCTTTACGGTCGCCGTGAACCTTTCATAGTCTTGATCCCGCTGTACTCCGATTTGATCAAAGTAGTTGAGTGACAAGTACAGATTGGCAGTCTCACTTCCTGATGAGACTGAGATCTGATGATTGTTTGTGACGCCCTGGCGGACGGCATCATTGATCCAGTCGTAGCTCCTGATGTTGGCTGAGTTGTAGACCGGCACTTGTGCAGGCCATCCCATAGCTTGTTCTTCCGCCGTAGTCGGCCGCATTCGCACCGTGCCACCAATCTGATCCTCCCATTCGTATCCCATCAAAACGGATTGCATGGCAATCTGGTCCTGGGCAAGACCCATCCGCGCAATGTCTTCATCGGGATCGGGGTATCCGGGAACCACCGGTGTATTGAAGTCAGTGAACTTGGCGGTTTTATAGAGACCCCCATTCATCAAGCCCAAACGCCACCGGTCGATGTACTGTCCGCCATCCATCCAGTCGGTAAGCGACTTGTATGAATCCAGGGAGAGCGTGCCGTTATATGTGATGTTTAGTTGACCTGCAGTGCCTCTCTTTGTTGTGATCAGCACAACGCCGTTTGCCCCCCTCGAGCCGTATATCGCTGTGGCCGAAGCATCTTTCAGCACTTCAATCGATGCGATATCGTTCGGACTAATGTCGCTGATGCTTCCCGATATGAGTGGGATTCCGTCGACAACATAGAGCGGTTCATTTCCCGCTTCGATCGATCGTTTACCGCGCACCAGCACGACGGGAAGTTCTCCCGGTTTGAAGTTTGACGAAATGTTAACGCCAGCAGCCTTGCCCTGAAGTGCCTGAAACAGGTTTTGTGCGGGTCTTTCCTGGATGACGTCTGCGGTTACCCGCGAAAGGGCGCCTGTCACATCGCTCTTCTTTACAGTACCGTAGCCAACAACGACAACTTCACTGAGCTGTGTAATGTCCTGAACCAAGGTGACATTGATAACGGTGCGTCCGTTTACTGGCTCCTCGACCGTTGCGTATCCGATCGAACTGAAGATCAGTACGGCATCGCCGCTGCCGGTAAGTTCGATGCTGTAGTTTCCGTCAGCATCCGTTACCGTTCCGCGCGCGGTGCCTTTAATGATTACGTTCGCTCCCGGCAGGCCCAGATTGTCCTCTGACGAGGATACCTTTCCAGTGATCGTTTGACTTTGTGCATGTGAGCTGATCGCACTTCCGGCAAAGAAAACTGTAAGTAATACCATCCGGACCCACCCAAATGATTGTAGAGTTCTCCAATCCATAGTAGTGGGTTAAAAGGGAATACTTGCTTAACAATATGGTGCGATCGCATAAGGAAATTCCCAAATGTGTCAATCTTACGCATCCTGTGGTGTCCGGCAGGGGGGGTGGGCAGTAGGCAGTAGGCAGTAGGCAGTGGGCAGTAGTTTGCAGTTGGCAGTAGTACTGCTTACTACTGCGTGCTGCCCACGGCAGTACACTACGGGAAAAATTGCTTATTTACTTATCAAAAGTGAAACAAATTAATTATTTTCACGTTTGTTAAGTAAATCTGTCGTACAGATTTCATGAATTCACGCATTCAACGTAAATATCATGTCCGTTCAAAATCATTCACTGGGAGAGTTTGAAGAACTGGTGTTGCTCATCGTGGCTGCGCTTCACAATGAAGCGTATGGAGTTCTTATCCTCGAAAATCTGGAAGAAAAACTGCAGAAGAAGGTCAACATCAGCGCCGTGCATGTGGCGCTGAAGCGGTTGGAAGATAAGGGGTTCGTCCGATCGAAATTCGGTGGCATTACCAACGAGAGGGGAGGAAGGCGAAAGAAATTCTATTCCATCACCGCGCTGGGAAAGAAGGTGCTCGACAAGCAGTATGCGCTGCGGACAAGTTTGTATCAGCAAATCCCGAAGATATCCTTCGGATAGGAAGATTGAAGAATTGAATAGTTGAAGAGTTGAATGGTATAGTGTAAACGATGCGATGTCGTTTATTGATTGTCACGGATCACGCAAACGCTATCGGTGACCGATACCGGGTAGGGACGCACGGCTGTGCGTCCATTCAACGACCCCGACTACCGTTGCCGAGATCTCGACAAGTGGTTGGGCAGTCGGACAGGTTGAATAATTGAAGAATTGAATGGTTGGGGCACTGAAATCAATGGCACAGGTAAACAGCTATCTATGTGACTGCTATGTGTTCTATGTTCTATGTGGTTCCCGGGAGGTCGCAAGCATATGAAGCCATCGCCACCGAAAAAAGCGTTGCAATTTCTTCGCTGGTTTTGCCGGGAAGATTATGTCGAAGAGATCGAGGGCGACCTGACGGAGATATTCGAAAAGCAATGCGAAACGTCGCCGCGATGGGCGCGGATGAAATTTACATGGAGCGTAATTCGATACTTCAGGCCTGAGTTTATAAAAGCATTTAGATCGATTAACCCTGTGAACCCATTCATTATGATCCGGCACAACCTATTGATCGCATACCGGAATTTTCTGCGGTACAAAAGTTCGTTCTTCATCAATCTTATCGGTCTTTCATCCGGGCTTGCGTGCGCCCTTTTGATCTTTCTTTGGGTGAATGATGAATTACACGTCGACCAATTCCACGAGAACAGGGATCGTCTTTACCAGGTAAGGGAGAATGTCGACCAGGGTACCGGTCTGATTACGCGAACGTCGACGTCCGGGCCCATGGCGGAGGCGTTGGCGACAGAGTTTCCTGAAGTGGAGTACGCTGTAACCACAACCCAGGATCGAATGCCCACGAATGTCGTTTCGGCTGAAAACAAAGACTTTAAGGCCGTATGCCTGTATGCGAGTCGTGATTTTTTTCGGTTGTTTTCGTATGAGCTGATTCAGGGAACTAAAGACAACGCGCTGTCGGACAAGAAATCCATTGTACTTACGGAGGACCTGGCGATGCGGCTGTTCGGGACTACCGATGTGCTGGGCAAAACGGTGGAGTGGCAACACAGAAAGGACTTTAAGGTTACCGGTGTGATCAAGAACATTCCAAAAACCTCTTCGGTGAAATTCGACTTCATACTAAGTTTCGAAGAGTTTAAGGAAGAGGAGGGTGGCGACTGGGTAACTACGTGGACCAGCACGGCGCCGCAGACATTTGTGCTGGTCAGGCCAGGAACCGATATCGATCAGTTCAATAAAAAAATCGCTGATCTGGTGCGGACGAAAACGGGAGTCTATGCCAACCACCGCACGCCCTTCATCGTTCGCTACTCCGACTCCTACCTTTACAGTCGCTATGAAAATGGTGTTCAATCGGGAGGGCGGATCGAATATGTGAGGCTTTTTTCTGCTATCGCCGTCTTCATTTTGATCATCGCCTGTATCAACTTCATGAACCTTTCAACGGCCAGGGCATCGCGGCGGATAAAAGAAGTGGGAATGAAGAAATCCATGGGGGCCCGTCGTGGTACGCTGAT
>DASVCT010000111.1:0-34706 GCA_036381475.1 Cyclobacteriaceae bacterium | reverse complement strand
CAGCGACTACAACAACACAGGTGGTCTCTTGAGCAACAGATCAGCCAATTCCGGGGGACCGGTAAAGTGCTTGCCGATAAAATCGTCCATTTCGTCGAGGGTTTCATCGGAGAGCAGGGAAGCGATCTCGTCCATAGCTTCCAGGGATACAGCGAAGGGCATATCATGGACCACCAGCTTCTTTCCAGAGCATTGCGCCACCACCTGGTATTCCGGTGTTTTAGAGATAGGCGTGTCTTTAATCAGGCAATGGGAAATCCATTCGCTTGCGGGCGCATGCTGCAGCTTCTCCCTTCGGGTGGCGAACCTGCCATGGCGCGCAAAATACTCCGTCATGCGCTGGCGCGACGTTTCGCTGAGTGCTGCGTTCAGCGAGGCCGAACACCGGAGACAGATGGCGTATTCAAAAATGATCTCGCTGGTTCCAAACTCCGGGAACTGTCGGACGGATTTTTCAATAAAATAGGGAAAGTCTTCCTTTAACAGTTCGGTGTTGCACACCATACATCGCTCATGAGGAGCCCCGGTATCGGAAGAAAAAAGAAATGGGGGAATGTCAATCTCTCGTTGCATTGCGATTTCACGAATTCACCACTAAGATAGGCAAACAATGGGGTATTCCGGTTCAGCGAAGAATCGCCTCTTTGCTACGTACCCGCTCATCCCGCGCAGTCCCGTTGTGTTGCACCGATCTTGCAGGTACCTTTTCAGCAATAATTCTGCCCCACTTTATCCTGCCCCAGACCCTTTCGTGAACGTAGTATATGATAACCTTGGTGATGAGTTCAAATCCTCCGATAGCAAAGGCGCTGATCCACATTCCCGTGACAAAGAAAGAAATCACAATAGTGTCAACGGTGCCAAAGAACCGCCATGAAATGCCCTTGACGAGACTGCGGGCGTGGGTAGGTCCGACGCCATGAATCCGGCCAAAGGGGATAACATTCCACATGCGTTCATGGAGGTAGTACAATGCTATTTTGGTCATCACCTCCACCAATCCGATCTTTACTGCCAACGAGACGGTACCGGTGACAAGGTAGGCCAGCATGATGGTGTCCATCGTAGCGGCCATCCTCCAGGTGATGCCTTTGGTAACGCTCCTCAAGTGGGAGTCGGTCATGAACACATTACCCGTCGGCTTCGAATGCATGGGACAAAGAAAAAGAATAAAATTTAGATAATCTATATATTAAGTAGACTTTTGAGAAGTGCATTCAACGATGGAATTCTCGCTTGGGTACGGGAAAAAATGCCCAACGGTTACGGAAAAGGGACGCCTATTTGGAAAGCGGGCTGTATAGGCTTTTCATGAGTTCATTTTGGACCTTCATGATCTCGTCCAGGGGAAGGTCCAAATCCTTGTGATACAGCTTGTAAATGAGCTGCCACTCCTTTTTGTCCATGAAACCGTCGGCGTTGGCGATAATGCACATCCAGGCGATACAGCGGATTTGCAGCGCTTTGTCGAACCGTTTTAACGCCTGGATGATCTCCTTGTAAATAGCTTCCGGTGTTCGGCCGGCCAGCGCGGCGACCTCCTTATTGAACCCCGTTTCCGAAAAGCCTTCGTGGTGAACCATTTGCCGGCCAATGGCTACCTCACGCTCACTCGTCTTGGTGTCCGCGTGGATCAGGACGAAGTATAGCTTGGCGAGAACCGACATGTGCTTCATGGCAATAGCATGTAATATATTCTTATCCTTTACAAAACAATGCCAGGATGAAAATCCGGCTATAAGCTAAAAAACAACGGTTGAGGCACTACAGGCAATCCCAATTCTGAATTCCATTTCCATTTTTGGAAAGCAGTTCATTCGCCACCAAGTCAGATTTTTGCCCGTTTTTGACAAAAATACATAGTGGAAAGCAGATTTCTTACTGGTTTACGGGGATTTGATTAGCGCGCGAATTCACGCAAACCTTTGTCATTGAATGCGTTGCGGGAGACGTTACATCGCAGCAAAAGGATGCGACATGCGTTGTAAGGATTCTATCGATACCGACACAAATTTGGGGTACAAATCAACTGACCGGAGTGCCAGTGTATCTTATGAGCCTGCAAACCATCATACTGCTATCCTGTGCATTTACGGCAATTGGTTTGGTCGTGTTTATAGTTGGTGTAGTCAGTCACCGCAGGAGCCTGGATGAAGGAAAGCATAATGGTTAGTCCATTGTGCTTTCTCAACCCGGGCAAAACTCACCTGGAAAGTTCGTAAGCCACCACTTTATTGGCAGAAAAAGCAGGAACGAGGAGCAGGTTCTGCTCGGGAATGTATTCGATGTCGGCCGCATTGGCATCGGCATCCCGCGTATCCAACAGAAGGTGCTTGCTCCCATCAGCCTCCACCAGGTGGACCATGCCGTCCCACGTCGACACCAGGTAAGCGCCGCCACCGACGGCTTTGATGCCGTCAGGGTGCTCAATGCCCTCCGCCTTCACCGTGATGGCCTTCGTTTGCAGATTGATGGAATTCAGCGTACCTGCATTCCAGCTGGCCATCAGCAGGGCACCCGCGTCGGCCAGCAATCCGTTGGGACCATCGACGCTGTCCATCCAGATGGTCGCTTCTTCCCCGCTGACCTTTACAATAATCCCTGCGTCGGAATCACTGACGTACACATCGCCGTTGGGCGCGACCGTAATATCATTCAGGAAGGAAGCCTCCGATACCGGATAAGACTTCACAATGGTACCCAAATCGACATCGATCTCGACAATCCTGTCGATGTCAGTTACGAAAAGCCGGTTGCCGCGAATGCCCATTCCTTTCGGGGCGTCAAGACCGGTAACCCACTGCGGGTCAGTGATCGTTCCATCGAGGCTGACCCGCGCAATAGATCCGTTGCCGTCCTTTTCGTCCGGTTCGCCATTGATGTTGGAAACGTAAAGAATATTTCGTTCGGCATCATGCAGCACTGACTCACAGGTCGTCAGCAGCGTATCAGTCTCCCACTTGAGAGTTAACGAAGGCTCAGCCGTTTCCTCAGAAACTTCGGCTGTTTCTTTCTTGGCGTTCTTGCAACTGTATGTCAGGACCGTCAGGATGAAAAGAGCAAACAAGGGGTTCTTCATGTGAATAAGGTGGGTAGTTGGTGAATTGCTGCAAGATAGCGCCGCAATCTTTGTACCTTCCGCCTTATTCCACGTGCGGTTAACATCCATACAAAAAAATAACTTCTTATGAGGTTGTAATTTTTTCTACAGGGAATATCCACCCCACAAAAAGTCGGCACAGACGATTTTTTAACGCTTGCACTAGGTGTTTTCACCTATTGAAATTGCATAAAACCACTATTTGGCGACGGGTTGGCCATTCGCCACGTCATTGCGAAAAGACGTCGAAATTTCGACTTTGGTATGCCGTTACCTGTCAAACCAAGGACCCAAAAAAGACTCTCTCATGAACGTCAAGGAAGCACAGATCGGCAGACCTGTCGCATGCCACAGGATAGACATCGAATTGCACACCGGCCGGCGGCTGAATTACCTTATTTCAACTGAGGTAAGGGATTGGATGGAAGAGTGGGCAGCCGCCGGTCCTTTCGATTCTGTCCCCGCGGCAGACTGCTTTCTCATTTTCTCGGCCGTACCCGATCGCATCATTTTCGTAAGGATGCTCGACATCAGGAAAGTTACGATTCACCGGAGCGCGACAAGGGCAAATGTTGGCTTAAGGCCACGGAACTATCCCGCTGCCCTGGAAGCAAATGCGCCGGTGGTCCTTCGGCTCAAAGACTGTGGAAAAACGTTGATATTTCACAGGCTCGACCGAAAACACAGCACAATAGAGATCAACGAGGTCAACCTGTGGCAGCCCTTTTTCTTTAAATCGGGCTTCCTGCACTTCCAGGAGCCGAATGGTGCCAGCCACTACATCCCCGTGGGAAGCATTACCGTTCTTGAAGTCGACAGTCAGTTCGTGACCCCCTCGGACCCGTGGCCCCTGAAAGACGGCCATCAGGAAGATTAGAACAGCGCGCATTGCATTCGGAACATTTATCTGTAACTTATCGAACACCTCACCTGGGCCAGCCGACCTGCTGTAGTTTGATGGGATTTTCCATTTAAACTCCATATGTCATGTTTGACCAACTGAAAAAGCTAGTCGAGAACTACGCAGGCGACGCAGTCATCCGCAACTCGGAAGTTCCGGATGAAAAAAATGAGGAAGCAATCGATGCCATCGCATCCGGCATTGAAGAAGGAATGCAGAATCAGGTACAGCAGGGCAACTATGAACAATTCCTTTCCCTGTTTCAGCAGGGTGGACAATCGTTGTCTGGAAATCCAGCGGTTTCCGGGATCATTAACAGTGTAGTCGCAAACTTATCATCCAGGTTGGGTCTCTCACCCCAGGTTTCTCAATCCATCGCCACGAGCCTCATCCCGATGGTGATGAATCGTATGGTGAACAAAACCCAGGACCCGGACGATAAAGATTTCGACATTCAGGACATGCTAAAATCATTCACCGGCAAGGAAGGCCTCGACGTAGGTGATCTTATCGGAAAATTCTCAGGAGGGTCTAAGGCCGGTGGCGGGGTTGGCGATATGATCGGAAAATTATTTGATAGCAAATAGTGCCTGCGTGTGCGAGGCTTAGCCCAAAACCGACGAGTAAGGATCTCCGGATGGAATATGTGTTACCTTGATGTCGCCAACGACAGGCTTCAGCCACGGCACCACCCATTCCATACCGGGCTCCTCACTCATTACATGCCCGAGGACCATCAGCGAAGTCTTCACACCCATAGCACGTGCGTCACGGACATACTCTGCCGTTTCCCACTCGTTCACCTCGCCACATATGAGCAGATCGGGCTTTTCGCCTTTCATCACCGCAAGATGCGACCTGCCTCCTGAAGCGCCAGGCATGATCGCCACTTTCCGACATATCTGACCGGGTTCACCGACAACTTTTATTGCGTGGGCGCCCAATCGGTTCTTGGCGTACCTGACGATCTCATCAAGCCGTGTCTCCGGAAGCGTAATCACCGGCGACGATTCAGCATGATATTGTTCCCATCCCAGTTGTTGCAAAAGGCCCATGAACACGCCGTCCGGCCGATGGCGGTGCAGGTAGTCGTGGAACCGCCATACGGCGATCCCGTGTTCGCGTAAAAGTCCGGCCTTGTAACGATATACCTCGTCATCACCGAGAAAAGTTGTTTCGTCCAGGTGATTGTAAAACGTAGGTTCATGAGCGATAATAAAGTTTGAACCCAGAGAGACGCACTTCCTTATTACATCAATCGTTGCAAACATCGTGGTGACGATGCCCGTCACGACCTGATCAGGATTTCCGGACTTGATGGAGTCGACTGTCTGCGATAGCGCACCGCCGGGAATTTTCGCAACGATCCGATCAATCACCTGTTGGACCGTGAGCGTGGTGCTGTGTACGCGGGCTGCAAAAGGCACGGCCGGAACTACGGCGGCACCAAAGGCCGCCGCTACGGTGCCGATAAACTTCCGACGATGCATGCCGGATGGGTAAGTTCGGTTCATATCCTCTGGAGAAACGACCAAATTTGGCACATTACTACCATATTCCGATACCCACAGCCCCCTTTTCCTGACCGGTCTCCAAAGATTTTGCCGTGCCTGGACAACCATGCAGCCGTTTTTCCACTAATGGTTGAAAACAACAGGACGCTCTCCGATCTTATGTAAAGCGTTAACCCCCATGAGGCACCACCCCCCGACCGACGGGCCAGTCACGCCCGGCATGTGCATGCTCTTCCTGGCCTTTTTCATTGCCAGACCGGGTATTGCACCGGCTCAGAACTGGTCTGTGATCTTCCAAGGCGTCGGGACATTTTCGTCCCCACGCGTTACCGACCTGAACGGCGATGGCATCGGCGACATAATATTGGGAGCAGGTCGCGAGGAATTTCACGCCTGCGATTCGTCCGTCGTAGCGCTGGACGGGCGCGACGGTCGGCTGCTCTGGAGGGTCCGAGCCGTGGATCAGATATTCGGCTCCGCGGCACTCAAGGACCTCAACGGCGATGGCGTTATGGACATCGTCATCGGAGGGCGCTCAGCTGAGTTGAAGGCCATCAACGGAGCGACAGGCAAGATTATTTGGAAATTTAACAAGAGGAAGGGTGCTAAGAAATGGTACAACTTTTACAATCCACAATTCATCACCGATCAGAATGGCGACGGTATGGACGACATCCTTATCTCCAACGGCGGAGATGTGCTGGCTGCCCCCTACGATCCCAATCGCCCACCCGGACACCTTCTCGTTCTCAGTGCGCGCGACGGATCGTTACTGGCAAAGGCGCAGGTGCCGGACGGCAAGGAGACATACATGTCGGTTGCCGCCCTACCGTTGCCTGACAGCAGCGATTACCGGATCGTCTTCGGCACGGGTGGCGAGACCCTTGGGGGCAATTTGTTTGTCTGCAAGTTGTCGGATGTAATGCGGGGAGATCTCTCCGGCGCCCATCGACTCGATTCCAGTGCACACAAAGGCTACATCGGTCCGCCGGTCTGGATTGACATTACCGGAGATGGTCATCACGACATCATCGCCAACGCGGTCGAGGGGAAGCTCCTGGCTTTTGATGGTGTTACCCTCAAGCCTATTTGGTCGGTTAAGGTACCGAATACGGAAGCGTATAGTTCCATTGCACCCGGTCAGTTTACTGGCGACAGCGTGCCGGACTTTTTCGTGTCATACGCCATCGGGCAATGGCCCAAGCTGGACTGGAGCAAGCAGATTATGGTCAATGGTGCGACCGGCAAGATAGAATACCTGGATTCATTGGGATACTATCAGACCAGTACCCCGGTTGTGATTGATCTTAACAACGATGGGTTTGAAGATGCTATCCTCAGTGTCAACAGCCATGTCTATGACGAGGCCAACCGGAGAACGTTGAACAACTTGCTCGTAGTGATCGACTTCAAAAACAACACGGTTACCCAGCTATCTGATCGCACAGTCGGGAGCAACATTTCTTCCACGCCATGGATCGGTGATATGGACAATGACGGTCTATTGGATATTGTATATTGTCATGAGACCAACCCGAATAAAAGCTACACATTTGACGGAATGCGAATCAATCGGATCGCGACGGGCATTCCCATTCAAAGCCCCATACGATGGGGGGCTTATATGGGCAGCCACTACGACGGCATATACCGGGCGCCCCGACCCCTGCAAAGCAAGGGTGCGCAGTAGCGCCACGGGGTGCTAAAAAAGGGTCAAAAAAGGCATTTCCGGCCCCACCACCGGACGTCGACAAGCGTATTTGATCAACGGTTTCCGCTATCCCGGGAAATCACTATATTCGATCATCGTGGGAGCCCACATTGCCGTCATGGCTATTCGATGCATTATACTGGTCACCTTCCTTCTGGCTGCCTGCCGGGTGGACAAGGTCGTCTGCCCTGAGATAACCGTTGTCAAATTAAAGACCACAAACATCAGACCCGGCCAGATCAAGAAAGGCGCGGAGGAAGAAAAACTCTCGGCGTCGACGCGTTTCCGTCCGTCGGATTTCAAGCCGCGCACAGATCTGAAGAAGGCGGAAGATGTGGATGAGTGGGATTGTCCGGAACCAGGTAAAGTACAAAAGTATGCCCGCGAACAAAAAAGGCGGATGGAAAAACAGCTGAAGGCTGAACAAAAGAAACACCGGGAGATGGACACGCTCACCGTCTTCCGTATACGCTAGTCTACCGACTCGCTATCCCTGAGTTCAAGTATTTTTTTCCGCTGATACTCTACCGTCGACTTCATTTTTTCAAGTCTCGTCCGTGCGGAATTTAGTTTTGCGCGCGTTTCTTTTAGTTGGTCGTTTTTACGGCGCAGGCGTGTCTGCAAGTCCTCGAGCAACGTGACCAGATATTCTTTCTCAAACTGTTCAAAATTCACTTTCTTCATCTATCCTCAATATTTCCTTTTCGTTGTCAACAAAAATTACGCTCCAAGTGTTTCTGTCCCTCCGACGTTTGTTGACCGGAACCGATCGAGCACTGTTCAAAGCCGGACTCTGTTGCAGCATCCGGCGACGCAGATACAAACCCCATCAACGAAATAAACGGCCCAAATGTTATACCCAAAGAACATTTTCGGGACAGGCGGATGCTCAACTCCTTTAGTGGCGCACCAAGGACAAACCGGGTCCACTACATCTCTTTTGTTATCGCAACCCTCGTGCCAACACTACCTTTTACTTCTTAATCCAGGGTTACGGACATGACACAACAGGATAGTTCAGCACATGCAATAAAGAAAGAAGGCATCCCAGTGGATGCCCTTCCCTTTATTCAGTGATGCAAACGACACGCTTACTTCGAAGCAGCGGCGAATCGCGAGGCTACCTCCTGCCAATTAACCACGTTCCAGAATGCGGCGATATAATCAGGCCTGCGGTTCTGGTAGTTCAGGTAGTACGCGTGTTCCCATACATCGAGGCCCAGTATGGGCGTTCCCTGGTTCTCTGCAACGTCCATAAGCGGGTTGTCCTGATTAGGCGTTGACGTGACGGCCAGCTTCTTATTGGCATCCACGATCAACCAGGCCCACCCCGATCCAAAGCGGCCGGCTGCGGCTTCGGAAAACTTCGTCTTGAATGCGTCGAAGCTTCCGAATGCGCTGTCAATGGCCTGTGCAAGCGCGCCACTGGGCTTGCCTCCGGCATCAGGGCCTAAGATCGTCCAGAACAAACTGTGGTTATAATGGCCGCCTCCGTTGTTGCGGACAGCAGCGGGATACTTAGAAACGGAACGGCAGATCTCCTCCAGGCTGAGGTTTTCTGCATCCGTTCCTGCAATGGCTTTGTTGAGATTGGTCACGTAAGCGTTATGGTGTTTGCCATGGTGAATCTCCATGGTACGGGCGTCGATGTGGGGTTCCAGTGCGTTGAAGGCATAAGGGAGATTGGGAAGTGTAAAAGCCATAGCAAAAGTATTTATTTAGTTAAACATGAATGAAAGGCCTGGCTGATCCGATCCGTCACGTGCCGACTTCACGGCTCGCCTTGGGCTGTCAAATATACAACCATAAAGGAAGTGAGAAAATTCAGCTTGTTGTGCTTAAGAACCCTCCCTGTTGTGTCAACTTTTTCTCAGTTGCCGGAAAAATGTATCGATAAGCTTCTTGCTTTCCTCAGCCATTATGCCCTTGACTACATTAGTCTTAGGGTGAAGTATCGGGTAGCCGGCCAACGAATAGCCTCTTTGAGGATCGTTTGCGCCAAAGACCAGTCGGCCGAGCTGTACCCAGTACAAGGCCCCCGCACACATCACGCATGGTTCCAGGGTGACAAAAAGGGTACATTCGTTGAGGTATTTTGATCCCAGGTAATTCGACGCGGAAGTGACAGCCAACATTTCAGCATGTGCTGTGGCATCGGTGAGTCGCTCGGTCTGGTTATGCGACCGGCCTATAATGCGGTTGCCCGCTGCGATCACTGCCCCCACGGGAATCTCCCCTGCTTCCAGCGCCTTGCCCGCCTCCTTCAGCGCTTCCTTCATGAAATATTGGTCGCTGTACAGTTCCATGCATCGGCGGCGTTCTTATTTCACGCGGATATTTTCCATGATCTGCAGCGCGGTATGCTGCCAGGCATCTTTCATCCGCCTCGGACAGTGAAACGAAAAGACCAGCGTCCGGCCCGACTGTACGAGGTACTCTATATAAGAGTAGCGCATAATCGACGCTTCCTGTCCCAGTTCTTTGGGGTTGCCGCGGATGGTGGACTCGAACTCAAAATAGATGAAACGCTTACCCCGGATATCGCGAATACCCTCGCTTATCATGGCGACCCGGTCGAACGTGTTCAGTATCGATGCCTTGAAGAACTGGCTCGCCAACGTTACATCGGCGTCGGGCCATTGGGTGGCGGATACGTTTACACTTAGGTCGATGAGCCGGTTCTCATCTGTAAAGGCAGCAATGGGCGCCCGGACGGAAGGATACCGCTCGGCAAAATCGAGTTCATCCATGGGACGCCATCCCACCGGTACCAGGATGGAGATGTCATCCGACACCCGGGTGCGCTTGAGTTTAGGATCGTCAAAAGATAATAACGTAGCCGCAACAATAAGAATGGCAAGGACTCGCATAGCACTTTTACTATTATTATTAACTTCGCGCCGAAACTCGCGTTATTAAGAATTCAAAATTAATCATTTCTCACATGCTGCGAACGCATACCTGTGGAGAACTCAGGATCGGCGATGTAAACCGGGACGTCATGCTCGCAGGCTGGGTACAACGCCTGCGCGACAAGGGAAGCCTCCTTTGGATCGACCTCCGCGACCGGTATGGAATCACACAGCTGGTATTTGACGAAACCAATACGCCCAGGGAGCTGATGCAACAAGCGCGCAAGCTGGGACGTGAATACGTGATACAGGCCGAGGGTACGGTGATCGAACGCGTTTCCAAGAACGACCGCATGCCTACCGGCGACATTGAACTCCGCGTCAAGAAGCTTTCTGTACTCAACCCGTCCCGCACGCCACCCTTCACCATTGAAGACGACACCGACGGTGGTGACGACCTGCGGATGAAGTATCGGTACCTCGACCTGCGTCGTACACCGGTGCGCGACGGCCTGATGCTGCGACACCGGCTTGCACGCGAAACCCGGACTTACCTTGACAGCCAGAATTTTATCGAGGTAGAAACACCGGTACTCATCAAGTCGACTCCGGAAGGGGCACGCGACTTTGTCGTCCCCTCCCGAGTACATCGCGGTGAATTCTACGCTCTGCCTCAATCACCTCAAACGTTCAAGCAGCTGCTGATGGTGTCGGGCTTCGACCGATATTATCAAATCGTTAAATGCTTTCGCGACGAAGACCTTCGCGCCGACCGCCAGCCGGAATTCACACAGATCGACTGCGAGATGGCCTTCGTTACCCAAGACGACATTCTCTTGGTGTTCGAAGGTCTGATAAAACATCTCTTCAAAACAGTAAAGGGTATTGAACTGCCGGAAGTCCCCCGCATGAGCTACGCAGACGCCATGCAGAACTACGGTTCCGATAAACCCGATACGCGGTTTGAAATGAAGTTCACCGAACTTACCGATCTCGTTAAGGGCAAGGGCTTCCAGGTTTTCGACAACGCCGAAATCGTAGTTGGCATCTGCGCGAAGGGCTGCGCAGACTACACACGAAAACAACTCGACGAGCTGACGGAATTTGTACGCCGTCCGCAGGTAGGTGCTAAGGGATTGATCTATCTTCAATACAAGACCGACGGAAGCGTGAAGTCGTCCGTCGACAAGTTCTACACTCCCGATGATCTCAAAGCCTGGATCGACAGATTTGGTGCAACGCCGGGAGACCTTATCCTCGTTCTCGCCGGTGAGACCAACAGCACACGCAAACAGCTCAGCGAACTTCGACTGCTGATGGGAGATCGCCTCGGCTTGCGCGATAAGAATACCTTTTCAGTGTTATGGGTACTCGACTTTCCCCTGCTGGAATGGGATGAGGAAACGAAGCGCTTTCATCCAATGCATCACCCTTTCACATCGCCGCGATCAGAAGACATACCCTTGCTGGAATCCGACCCGGGCAGGGTGCGCGCCAACGCGTATGATATCGTCATCAATGGCAATGAGATCGGTGGCGGTTCAATCCGTATTCACGATAAGCCTACACAACAGCTCATGTTCAGCAAACTCGGCTTTACCCCAGAGGAGGCCCAAAAACAGTTTGGTTTCCTGATGGAAGCGTTCGAGTTCGGCGCCCCGCCACACGGCGGCATCGCCTTCGGGTTCGACAGGCTCTGCGCGCTTTTCGGCGGGTCGGATTCGATACGCGACTTCATCGCCTTCCCTAAGAATAACGCCGGACGGGATACGATGATCGACACGCCTTCGACGATTTCCAAAGAGCAACTCGACGAGCTGGGACTCGTTATTAAAACCGAATGATCCTTCGACAGGCTCAGGAACCGTGACCGCACGATAACGTACGCACGTAACACATAGACATGTAATCACGTGAAAGACGTAAAAAATGAGTACGCAGGGTGGCGAGGTTGGACGTTTGCACACCTTCGCGGCAAAAGAAAAGGGGCGCGTGAAGATTAGGTAACGCGAACGCAATTTACAAGGCCAGACGTTCGGGCTGCCCAACTTCAAACACATCAACACATCAACACTTCAATACATTGAAAGACTACTTTTCAGGGCACGCCAAAAACTACGCAACCTTCCGACCAACATATCCCGATGAGCTATATGCATTCATACTGAAGCATGTTGCCAACAAACAGAGCGCGTGGGACTGCGCGACGGGCAATGGCCAGGTGGCGCGGCGGTTGGCCGAACATTTCAATCATGTCGAGGCTTCGGACATCAGTCAAAAGCAAATCGATCAGGCTCCCAAGCTGGAAAACATCAGTTACCACGTATGTCCCGCGGAGCAAACGCCATTTCCCGATAAACACTTTGACCTCATTACGGTTGCACAAGCCCTCCACTGGTTTGACCTGGAAAAATTTTACGCTGAAGTAAAACGAGTGGCCACCGACGGTGCGATTGTCGCAGTCTGGGCATACGCCCTGAACATGGTGAACCGCGACATCGATGACCTGATGGCGGATTTCTACTCGAACAGGGTGGGCCCCTACTGGGACCCGGCCAGGCGACTGGTGGAAAACGAGTATGAAGGAGTGCCCTTTCCTTTTGAGACTATACCCTTTCCGGGATTCTCGATCAAGGTAGAATGGACATTGCACGATTACATCGGCTACGTCCGCACCTGGTCCGCTACCCAGGCGTACATTCGTGCGAATAACGTCGATCCTGCGATTGACCTTTTTGAAAGAATGAAAACGTTCTGGAATCCCGATGATCACAAAACGGTGTCCTTCCCTGTGTTCGGAAAAATGGGGTTTGTCGGTTGATATGGTGTACCAGTATAAGAACGCAGGGCTGCTCATGCCCTTGAATAAGCTATTGTGATAACCTGCAGCGACAGACGGCCGTGCGTCCGAACCTGACGGATGTAACAGTTTTTTTGATATTTCATCTATAACATTACGTTCTCTGGCATTTCCGCGGCGAAACGGGTAACATCGTAGTGCCATGATCGCGCGCAGCTTTTTTTCCGCTGGCATTTTTTTGGGGTCCATATTGTTCGGCGTGTACACGCCGCCCGACGTGATCCGGATGGTAGATACTGTGATACGCGGCGGCGTGATCTATGACGGTAGCGGAGGTCCTCCCTTTACCGGTGACATTGCAATTCATAATGATACGATCGTAGCCATAGGCGACATTGGCAGAACTCGCGGCGTGCAGGAAATTGATGCCCGCGGACTCGCAATTGCGCCGGGGTTTATCAACATGTTGAGCTGGGCGGACAAAACGCTGCTCATTGACGGGCGAGCGGTAAGCGACATCACCCAGGGCATAACGCTCGAGGTGATGGGCGAAGGGTGGTCGCCCGGACCGGTAAAGCGCAGGCCAACTGAGAAAGGTGACAGCCTTTGGTCAACACTCGGCGGCTACTATGCCTGGCTGTCTCAAAAGGGGTTTAGCCCGAACGTCGCGTCGTTTGTAGGGCACACGTCCGTTCGCAACTGCGTCCTGGGTTATGACAACGTTGCGCCCACGGCATGGCAACTCGAAGAGATGAAACGCCTGGTAGCCGAGGCAATGGAAGACGGTGCGCTGGGTCTCGGTACGTCCCTGATTTATCCACCCGCATCATATGCACAAACCGACGAACTCATTGCGCTGGCCAAAATTGCTGCTTCGTATGGCGGCATGTACATCACACATATGCGCAGCGAGGCCGACTTCATTTTCGATGCCGTTGACGAGACCTTGACCATAGCCAGGGAGGCGGACATACCCGTTGAGATCTACCACCTGAAGGTGAACATGTCGCGCAACTGGAACAAACTCGACACCGTGTTGTACAAGATCGACAGTGCGCAGCGTGCCGGGTTGAAAGTCACGGCGAACATGTACCCCTATGCCGCAAGTGCAACCGGCCTTACGTCGCGGTTGCCGAACTGGGTGCAGGAAGGCGGCGCAAGAGCGATGCGGAGGAAGCTAGTTACCCCATCTCTTCGAAAAAAAGTACTGTACGAAATGGCGAACGGCATTCCGTACAAAAATTCCGACCCGGCCGATGTCATGCTACTCGCGTTTGCGTCCGATTCGCTTAACGCATTGTACCGGGGAAAGCGTCTGGATGAAGTCGCAAGAATGCACGGAAGGAATGCAGACGAGACGGTGATCGATCTTGTCGTAGAGGACAAGTCGAGAATCGAAACGGTGTATTTTCTCATCTCGGAGGATAACGTGAGGAGGATCATGCAACTTCCGTATGTCAGCTTCGGGACCGACGCTGGCTCGCTGGCGAACACACCGTCCTTCGAGGGATGGAGTGTACATCCCCGCGCCTATGGAACGTTTCCAAGGGTACTGGCAAAGTACGTTCGCGAAGAAAAGCTGGTAACGCTGGAGGAAGCTATCAGAAGGATGACATCGTTGCCCGCATCAAACCTCAACCTCAAAAAGCGCGGATCCCTCAGGCCAGGATGGTATGCTGACGTGGTGGTCTTTGACCCGGAGACTATCCAGGATCACGCAACATTTGAGAAACCCGCACAATATTCAACGGGCATCCTTCACGTGTTCGTCAACGGAACACTTGTATTACACAACGGCGAACATACCGGTGCGCTGCCGGGGCGGGTTATACGCGGACGAGGGTACCGGATCGAGTAACGTCGGTTGGGCAGCCGGGCCGACCCTTTAACACTATCTGTAACAAACTTCCCGATACGAACAATAACGGCAAATCGTCCGGTCATTTGTCTGCGTGAACGGAACATCCGGATCGTACAACTCCTGGAGCATTTCCTTCAAGCCGGCTTCAAACTCCGGAAGGAACGGTCGGACATCCTCGACGTACTTTCCCCCGATCTTCAACCCAAATCGAAATCCCTCATCAAACAGATTCAGTCGGTTCATCAGTCCGGGTACGATGCGATGGTTCCTGGTCCTCGCATTCGAAGCATAAAGCAGTGCGTACAACATCACCTGGAACGCCGCTTTGTTGCGTTTGCCGTCGCGGACGAACAGCTCGGTCACCTCTTTTTTGATATCCGTTCTGTCTTTGCCGGTTTTATAGTCAATCACCCGCAGCATATCGCCCTTGCTGTCGGCCCGGTCGATAATCCCGCCCACAACTACTACCGGGTTGCCCTCTGCCTTTAGCTGATAATTAAGCCGGAGGTCCTTGTTTTCGATTCCTTCAAGCTCGAACGGCGCGTGTTCGCGGTCCATGGCTATGATCCGGTCGGCAAATCTCCGGATCACCTCTTTCACCACAAGCCGTTGTCCCGCATATTCCACCGGTATGTTCTTGTTGAGTCCATACAGCTCGCGGAACACGTCATCCAGGATCAACCCGATCCGCTCTTCGTGTGCATCCAGGTCCGACACTTCAACGGTCTTCGACCTTTTCCTGTCGATAAGATCTTTGTAAAACGATTCCATGACACGGTGCAGGATGCTGCCGAGCAGACGGTTGTCAAGTTCTTCGTCGATTTCATCAGCCTCTCGAATGCGGGCGATATGCCGGAAGTAAAATTTCAAACGGCATTCGATGTAGTCGTTCAGCGCGGTAGGCGTAAGTTCCTTCGACTGTCCGAGACAATACCGCGCCAGCTGGTTGAACACCGTCTCATCTTTCACGACTTCGATTGGGTCCACATTTCGTGGACGCACCGGCGTGTGCAGCACCATTCGCTCGGGCTCATGGCCCGATTCAAAAAGCAGCTGCTGCAGGTATCGGCTCATCTCACCCTGGCCGAGCACATCTGTTTCTGAGTTGTAAACGAGGAAGACGTTCTCCGCTCGCTGCAGAACACGGTAAAACAGATACGCGTAGATGGCGTCCTGGTGTTCCGTCGTTGGTAGGCCATACGCCTTTCTTATAGAATAGGGAATATACGAACCTTTGCTGCCGAACCTGGGGAAGGCACCTTCGTTCAGCGAAAGGATAACGACATTTTTGAAGTCGAGGTTTCTCGTTTCCAGAACCCCCATGATCTGGAGTCCCTGTAGCGGCTCGCCGGAAAAAGGTATGCGTTGGGAACGGACCAACTGGCGGAACAGGCGCAGGAACGATCGCAACGCCACACCGCGCGACTCGCCAGCGCCGAAAGGTTCAGCACTAAAGACTTCATCCACGCGGTTCAGGAGCTTGACAAAATAAAAAGCAAACTCGCGGTCAAGGTCGGATAGATTGGGAATCGCACCGAGGGCCAAAACTACCTCGCGCAGGTAAGCGACGACCTGCGAGGGCTCGATGCCTCGGAACATCGTACGAAACAATTCCGGGCCCGACTGAAGAAACTCCCTTGAAATCCAAACCCAGTTGTTGTCAAGGATATCCTTCCTTTTGGACAGCGCATCCGCTGCGCCTGCGGCAACACTGTAGGGATGACCGAGTAATGCCATCACTTCCCGGTGATTGAAGGAATCACCCCGCGTGCTGATCTGCATCTGCATCAGCAACTCGAACATATTAAAGAGTGGCGTGCTGCTCAGGGGGAATCCCATCGTCACGTTCAGCTTCTGAACAGGTCCGGAAACGCTGTGCAAAACGGGGAAGAGCAGATTTTCATCGGGAAGGACCACCAGCGTTTCTTCAGGCTTCATCCCCTTTGTCAACTCCTCCTCCAGCACCTGGGCGGCAAATTTTGCCTGTGCAATGTGCTGTGCCGCGCCCATTACCTTCATTGATTTCTTCTTCCGGAAGTTCGCGGGAACATCATCGGGAAACGTTTTACCCAGGACCGGGTGTTGCTGCAATTCACGGAAGAAGGTCCCAGCCTCCTGCCACTCGTTATTGACGTAATATTCGTCGATATCCCACACCACCTCCGCACTGCCGTGCATCACACACGCGCTGATGACAACCTCCTCTGCACGGGTGAGTGCATTGAAGCCGACAAAAATAGTCTTGCGATCACCATACAATTCGGTTATACGTCCGGCGTCTGTGGCAAGGGTTTCTGCCACATCGCGATGCACCATCCCCTCATAGGCGATGCCCTTTTCACGCAGTCGGCCTTTGTACTCTTCGTAAACGCGGGGAAGGTCCTTCCACACGTGGAGAAACTTTTTCTTGTTTTCGTTGAGGTGCTCGTCGAACCCCGACCAGAAGCGTTTGAGGTATTCCTTCTGCTCGTCGGTAAGGTAGTCGAAGGTTGTGTCGAGTTCTTTTTGAAATCTAAGATCCTGGAAGAGCTGTGTGGCGTTGACCTGGTAGCGGTCGATCTCGTCAAAGTCGCGCAGCAGCATCTCGCCCCAGAAATAGAACTTGTCCAGTGGCTCGTCGACCTTAACCACGGATTTGTATGCAGCGTGTAAGTGATGGATCAGTTCCAGCTTGTCGGGCACCCGGAGGGATGTAAACGACGCCATAAAGTCCTCTATCGTTAACAGCTGCGGGGAGAACACCGGCTTGTCGATGAGTTCAGCCAGGTACTTCCTGAAATACAGGATGGCCCGCCGGTTGGGAAAGATTATGGTCAATTCCCCTGGCGTTATCTTCTCCCGGACGATCCGTTCTGCAAGCTCTTTGAGGAAAGGTTTCACAAAGGCAAAACTATCAAAGAATCGCCGGGAAAAAACATCCAAAGAACGGGGCTGACAGGAATTGTCACGGATTACTTTTGTCTTGGGTCACCCATTTCAATATTCAATTTTTCACCCTGCCCGACTGTCCAACGAATTCTTAACGTTTTGAAGACATTGGTCGGACAGGCGGGTCTTCAATTCTTTCTCCATTCACTCATTCGCTCATTCACCCAGTCACTCATTCACTCATCCACCAATTCACTCATTCACTCATTCACTCATTCACTCATTATTATTATCTTCCCCCCATGCCCCAACCCCCTCGTCTCAGAAAGGCCCTTACGTCCATACATCTTTGGGCGATCGCCGTGGGGCTGGTTATTTCCGGAGAGTATTTCGGATGGAACTACGGATGGGGTGTAGCCGGCACCGTCGGGTTTCTTATCGCCACGCTGGCAGTGACGCTGATGTATGTGACATTCATCTTCAGCTTCACAGAACTAACGACTTCCATACCACATGCCGGCGGTCCGTTTGCCTATAGCTATAAGGCTTTCGGTCATATCGGCGGACTCATTGCGGGGTACGCCACCGTCATCGAATTCGTCTTCGCGACACCGGCTATCGCCTTCGCACTGGGAAGCTACACGCACTTCCTGTATCCAGGCATCCCTGTTCTTGCGACGGCGATCGTCTGCTATCTTATCTTCACCCTGATCAACCTGTTGGGCATCAAGGAGTCGGCGATTTTTTCCCTCGTCGTCACCCTGTTGGCTGTTACAGAACTCCTCGTATTTCTCGGCATCGTTGCACCCCACTTTAGCATAGACAACTTCACCGGCAATGCCTTTCCCCTGCAGTGGCAGGGGATATTTGCCGCGCTTCCTTTCGCCATCTGGTTTTATCTCGCCATCGAAGGCGTGGCCATGGTCGCGGAAGAGGTGAAAGATCCCAGGCGCAACATACCGAAAGGTTATATCAGCGGGATCGCTACGCTGACGATCCTGGCATTCGCAGTCATGCTGCTGGCTGGCGGTCTCACGGATTGGCGTAATCTTGCCGACATCGACTACCCGCTGCCCGAGTCCATCGCCGTCGTCCTGGGCAAGGAGAGTGGTATAACGAAAATATTTGCGGGCATCGGACTCTTCGGACTCATCGCATCGTTCCACGGGATCATCATCTCGTACTCCCGGCAGATCTTTGCGCTCGCGCGCGGCGGCTATCTTCCGTCCTTTCTTTCCGAAGTAAACGAACGCTTCCGCACACCACACTGGGCGCTCGTCTTCGGTGGCATCGTGGGGATACTGACATTGTTCACGGGGACAACCGACAAGATCATCATCCTCTCCGCCCTTGGTGCTGTCATTCTTTATATGATAAGCATGATCAGCCTGTTCAAGCTGCGAAACACGCATCCCAATCTTGAACGCCCCTTCAAAGCGCCATTCTATCCCGCGTTCCCCATCATCGCGCTGGTGATCTCGTCGTTGTGCCTGGTAGCGATTGTGTATTATAATCTGGTGCTGAGCGGGCTGTTTCTTGGAGGATTTGTTGTGACGTGGATCGTATTCCGAATAGCTGGTGCGAAGAAGGAAAAGATGGAACAAGATGAGATGCTCGGGAGATATCAGTAGGCAGTAGGCAGTAGGCAGTGGGCAGTGGGCAGTAGGCAGTAGGCAGTAGGCAGTAGGCAGTGTCTACTGCCCACCGGTCACTATAGTCCCAATTCTAGCTGACCCGTAACGCGCTTCGGTACCCTCCTCGGCTTACCCGTCTTAACACTCACCACTTCCCCACTTCGGATGTACACCAGATATCCCTCCACCGGATAAAAATTCATCTGCGTCAGGATCGTCATGTACTCCTGCATCTGTCGCTGATCTGCGGAGGCGGGGACACCGGTCTTAAAGTCGATCACTACTGCGTGCTTGTCTTTTAGTAAGAGCCGGTCCATGCGACTCTCTCCTCCTCCAGGTAACAACACCGGGACTTCCGTGCGTACCTCCCACCCGGCAGAAAACCATGACGCGATCTGCGGATCACGCAACAGGTCGTCGAGCAAAGTCTCCAGCACCGGCCGTTCCGATGAGGCGATCATCCCCTCGTCCACCATGCGGGTAAGGGCATCCGACACATCGGACGCATAGGTCACGCCGGACAACACCGAGTGGATATGAATGCCATAGTTGATCCTCGTACGAATGTCCTCACTGGCATCGCTGAAAAATTCACGTGCGGACCGCTTGACGACAAGCTTGTCGCGCCAGTCGAATGTCCTGTATTCTTGCAGCGTTGTGGTGGTCAATACATCCGCGTCGCCTTCACGCGCGGGACTTCGCCAGGATCCCTTGCTCCATGTCTGCGTGACGTTATCCCAACCATCTTCCAAGCCCGCACCACTCATGATGCCCTCATACAGTATCCGGGACACCATCGTCTTGAACCACTTGACCTCCGGAGCGGGCGACACAACGATGAGCCCGTGTTCCGCGCGCGTTAACCCGACATATAGCAGATTAAGGTTATCCAGGTACACGCGCAATTTCTCCTGCTGATAGGATTCAGAATAATACGTTTCTTCCAACGTGCCGGAATATTTCACCGGCAGGTAGCCGGCGCGATCGAAAGGCGGATGCTCCGTCTTCACCCAGAGCGTGGGAGACAGAAACCCTTCATGATCGAGATTCCACGAACAGAAAGGGATCAATACAACCTTAAACTGCAGTCCCTTTGCCTTGTGGATTGTGAGGATCTGCACCGCGTCAACACCGCCTGAAATCTGAACCGACTTCTTGTGTCGGTTGAGTTCCCACCACTCGAGGAACAAGCCCAGATCGTTGCGTTCACGGGCGGAAAATTCCAGCACAACATCCTGGAACGCCTGGAGGTATGCGATCTCGCCAGTGTCCTTTCCCAGTCCGAATATCCGGATCAGCGTTTCTGCCAGTTCAAACAATGGCAGCTTTTTTAGTGCAGCTTTGTCGCGCGCGAAAGCATCCGGCAGCCCTGCCTCAAAAAATCCCTGGTTCGATACACCAAAAACATCGGTGAGAACACGCGTGCTGCCGCTCACCCTTGAATATTCAAATGCGAGCTGCGCGCGGGCTATAGCATCCTGGGTGTTGAGGAGGTAACGCATGGCCGCGACAAGGAGGTTGACCGACGACGCGCCGTCCAGCCGCAGTGACTCGTTGGAAACCACATCGTAACGGCAGTCCGGTCGCGCCTCCTCGGAATGGCCGTAGCGCATAAGCTCATTGACAATCTCCTGCCCCTCCTCGTTCTTCCTGACGAGAATAGCGATGTCTCCCAGGGCGTATCCCTCATCCTGCAGCTGTTCAAGATATTTTGGGATCAACGTGAGGCTTTTTTCCTTCCAGGTTTCTTCTGACGGCTCATCATTTAAGAAAGACACGTGAACAAACCCCTCGTCCTTCCGCCAAACCTCCTGGGCTACGTCTCCATACACTTCCAGGGGAACAGCGTGTCCCGTGTCCAGCGAAATCAGGTTGGACGCAGCCTTAAAAAATGCGTTGTTGAACCCAACGACACTCGTGGCACTGCGGTAATTGCTGTTCAGCTGTCGTATAGAAACCCATTGTTCCCCGATATGCCTGGTTACCTCCTGCTGAAGAAGGTTCAGGTCGCCGCCGCGCCAGCGATAGATCGCCTGTTTCACATCGCCCACGACAAGGTTGTCGTATCCCTGACTGATGCTGTTGGTCACGAGGGGAAGAAAATTTTTCCATTGCAGGCCTGACGTGTCCTGGAACTCGTCGATAAGATAGTTGCGGTAAAATGATCCCACCTTTTCGTAAATGAACGGCGTATCCGTTTCGCCCATCACCCGGTTGAGAAATTTCGGCGCGTCGTCCAGGAGCATCATGTTGTTTTCATCCTTATACTCCTTAAGCTTCCGCGAGATATCGGCGATGAGTCCGAACGTGTAAAAATTTGCCAGCACAACTTCTGCGGAAAGACATGCCTGGTAGTTCTTGCGCCGGTATTGGAGGATTTGGTTGAGGATCGGAATCAGTTTGGCATCGGCAAGTTGACGCAACAGTGCAAAATGTGGGGAAGTCTTCACCGGCCAGTTTAGGCTATCCTGATACTCATTGTCGGGTCGTGAACCCTTTTCCTTGTCTGAGAAATCAGCTACGGAGGATATTCTCGTCAGTTTTTCGAAGAAACCATACACCCCGCCTCCATATTTGAAGTCGGCGCGCGTGAGTCCGTTTTCGTGGATGATGGTAAGCGCCTCTTCTGCCTTTTCCTTGACGAAGTTGACGAACCTGTACTTCATCGTGCGGAGTTCGCGCAGCAGGTCGCGGAAAAAACCCTTTGCTCTCGTGGCATCTGTCAATTCCTCTTCGATGTTCTTGAACTCCTCCGTAAAGATCTCTTTGCTGAACTCGACCAGGCTACCCCTGACGTCCCATGCCCTCTCATTTTCAAGATTCACCCGGGCGAACTCCACAACCCAATCCGTCAGTTCTTTATTTTCACCAAGCTCGTCGATGAGCGCATCGACCACTTCCTGCAGCACCGCGTCCGTTTCCACCTCCAGCCGGTAGTCGCCCACCAACCCGGACTCTCGCGTGAAGGCTCGGATCACGCGCTGGAAAAAGGCGTCAATGGTGCTTATGGAAAATTGGGAATAGCCGTGGAGGATGGCTTTTTGTGTATCGAGGCTCCGTTCCCGGAATGTCGTGTCGTCGAGTCCGAGTTCCCTTTTCAGTTCCTCCCCGAGGTCGTTGGGCTCATCCCGCGCGAACTTGTCGAGATATTCGAGGATCCGGTCCTTCATCTCCTGCGTCGCCTTGTTAGTAAAGGTGACGGCAAGAATATGTCGGAAGTACTGCGCCTGGAACTGGAGCGCAAGTTTCAGATACGCCTTGGCCAGGGTGCGCGTCTTGCCCGAACCGGCGGAACTCCTGTAGATGGTAAACGGGGTCTTCATCAGGGCAAAGAAAATGGATTCGCCAGACAATTACTGTCAATTGAGGTGAAATCGCCTCGGATAATACAGGTGGATGGAAAAGAGCAGAACGCGGATTTTAGATCCGGAAAATAGTGCCTAACTTAACTCATAACTTTTTTGATGAAACGGATCGCAGCGTTTTTTGAAAGGGCTTTCTACTTTTTCCCGGTTCAGTTGCTGTTTTCAAACCTGAAGCGCAACCAGGTACTCCTATTGTGTTGGGTTATCCTGTTTATGATGGCGACCGGCAGTTTCGGCAGATACCTTGGCATACCTTACCTCTTCCTCGATCCCGAATACTTGAACCGGGTCAATTTCACAAGTTTCTTTATTATGGGGCTGGTGATCGCCGGATTCACCGTTGCCTTTCACATTACGTGTTACATTTCCGACGGACACCGCTTTACCTTCATCGGCACGGTTGCCCGACCCTTCACGAAGTTCAGCCTCAACAACAGCCTCATCCCTGCCGTTTTTCTCCTGACCTACGTCGCGGAAATCATCGCCTTTCAGCGGAACAACGAATATTCTTCACCGCGGTTGGTGGCGATGGACGTGGCCGGCTTTCTTTCCGGCTTCCTCGTCATGTTGGCTGCCTTTTTCACTTACTTCTGGTTCACGAACAAGGATATCTTCCGGTACGTGGTGTGCCGTATCGATGAAAAGCTCAAACAAAAGGTGCAGGTTACGCGGGCCAGCGCGATGAAAAAACTCGACATCGCGCGTAAACGCCAGATCCGCGTCGACTATTTTCTCGACGGGTTTAGGATCAAAAAGGTAGAGGATCATAATTTCTACGACCGGGCCACGATCATCCAGGTGTTCGACCAAAACCATTTCAACCTCGTCGCCGTGGAAGTCCTGATCTTTGCCGTCGTCCTGATCCTTGGCGTGTTCAAAGACAATCCGGTCTTCCAGCTTCCCGCCGCGGCCAGCTTCATCATCTTCCTCACGATATTCGTTATGCTCGCCGGGGCCTTCGCTTACTGGTTCGGAGGCTGGTCCATCACGACGGCGATCGTGATCTTCCTTATCATCAATTACCTCGCGGGCCAGGACTTCTTCGAAAAGCGATATGTAGCTTTCGGCCTCAACTACGAAATCCCGCCCGCTCCTTACAACATCAACAGGCTCGTTGAACTTAACGACAGCACGACGATCAAAAAAGATCGCGACAACGCCATTCAACTGCTGAACAACTGGCGTCACAAGTTCGACACCACCGACAAACCCAAAATGGTTTTCATCGCAGCCAGCGGCGGCGGCAAACGCGCTGCCCTCTGGGCGTTGACGGCCTTGCAGGCGGCGGATAGCATCACGGGCGGACGGCTCATGGAAAACGCTGTCCTGATTACGGGTGCATCCGGAGGACTTATCGGCGCTACTTATTTCCGCGAACTGGTGCTCCAAAAACTTCAGGGTGAACCGGTGAATCCCTACGCACGCGAACACCTCATCCGATTGGGTACCGACAACCTGAACCCGCTGATCTTTAGCCTGCTTGCCAACGATCTCTTCGTTGGCTTCACCAAGTACGAATATGGAGGGCAACATTACCTGCGCGACAGGAGCTATACTTTCGAGGAACAACTTAACCAGATCACCGGGTCGTTGCTCGATAAGCCGATCAGCGCATACGCGGAGCCGGAACAACAGGGCATCATCCCGATGGTCATCATGGCACCAACAGTGGTGACCGACGGCCGAAAACTTTTCATCAGCGCGCAGCCCGCAGCCTTTATGAACAGCGATCTACTCGAACTCCACGAGTACACGAACGCCAAGATCAGCGGCGTGGACTTCCAGCGGCTATTCGAAAACCACGGCGGTGGAAACCTACGGTTCCTGTCTGCCCTCCGCATGTGCGCTACATTCCCTTACATCACCCCGAACACGACTTTACCAACTGAACCCGAGATCCACATTATGGACGCCGGCATTTCCGACAACTTCGGCCTCTCGGATGCTGTACGCTTTATGTTTGCGTTCCGGGATTGGATTTCCGAAAACACTTCGGGCGTGATCATCGTCTCCATCCGCGACTCCCCCAAGCGCGTGGACGTCCAGGAAGACGATACGCAGTCCATTATCGAAGACGTTTCGCAGCCGATCAGCAGCGTCTATAACAACTTTGAAAATTTCCAGGACATCACAAACGACAACCTTATCAGCTACGCCAACTCCTGGTTCGATGGTCCGATCGATCGTATCGACCTCGAATACGAAGCCGTCTCCTATGCGAGCGTCTTCACCGAACTCGACAGCCTGCGGCAGCACAGCGCCCGCGCCTCTTTGAGCTGGCGCCTTACGACGCGCGAAAAGCAGGGCATTATTCAAAACATTGCCACGCTGTCGAACCAGGCAGAGCTGGAAAAGCTGCGTGAGCTTCTGGGTGTGGGAGGAAAACCCGAGCCAGCAGGAGAAGTAGGCAGTAGGCAGTAGGCAGTGGGCAGTGGGCAGTAGGCACCACTTCAACACATTTGTTATCTTCCCCCCATGATTCCGCCCCGGCTTCCACGAATCCTCGCCCGATACAGGGCAATGGCCAAGCGGCTCCTAACGGAGCAGGTAATTCACCAAACACGGTTTTTGGTCACGCACGCGCTCCGCACGATATTGCGCGTCACCGATGCTGCGATACCCGCGATAAGCCTCTTGCTGATGGGCGTGGTGATCTACGACGTGGGGTTCCGCTCGTTTTACAGCTTCGGGCCGCGCATCTATATGATGATGGCTGTGCTGCTTGCGTTGTTGCGGGCACTGATGTTCGCGCGGTTTGTTGCCGAGCTGCCCGAGAAGCGAAAGATCGGTTCACACATCTTCAGCTTCGTGCTTGTCGTGCTGACATTTTACCTGTACGACCTGCTCAAAATGACCGCACATACCGAACCGCTTCGTACGAACGGCTTTTTGCTTCGCAAACTCTTGCTGTACGGGGGCGTCCTCTTCATATTCTCGACGGAGGCATCCGATCTGCTGAGGTTCGTCTACAAACGAAGTTTGAATCCCGCGTTTCTCTTTGTCGTGAGCTTTGCTTCCATCATTCTCGTCGGTACGTTCCTCCTCCTGTTGCCACGCGCAACGTATAATGGCATAAGCCCTGTCGACGCGCTGTTCACCGCCACCAGTGCCGTATGCGTCACGGGTCTTCTTGTAGTGGACGTTGCCACACAATTTACGCTGATGGGAAAGATCATCCTGCTTTCACTGATCCAGGTCGGGGGCCTTGGCATCATGACCTTCACGGCATTGCTCGGCTATCTTGCGGCCGGCTCGGTTTCCATCCAGGGCCAGCTCGCGCTAAAGGACATGGTATACAGCAGGCGGATAAACAATGTCATTCAACTCGTGACGCGGATCATCGCCGTGACCTTCTTCTTTGAATTCATCGGCGTTATTCTGATTAACTGGAGCATCGACGAAGATGTTTCCGCCGGTGAACTCGATCGCCTGTTTTTTTCTGTCTTCCACTCGATATCCGCATTCTGCAACGCAGGGTTTTCTACCCTTCCCCATGGCCTCTATGAAATGCCGCTCCGCTACAATTACACGGTGCATCTAATCATCGCGATGCTGGTAGTGCTGGGTGGGATGGGCTTCCCCATCACCTTCAACCTGTTTTCGCTTATTCGCACACGCGCGACGAACTTCATCCGAAAAATTTTAAAGAACCCTAAGCGCGAACATTACACGCGCATCGTACACGTGAGTTCAAAGCTGGCGGTGGCGACGAGCGCGATCCTCCTGGCGTTCGGCTTTGTCGCCTACCTGTTGTTCGAACAACATGGCACGCTGGCGCAACATCCGACATTGTGGGGCAAACTGGTCACGGCGTTTTTCGGGTCGGTTACGCCACGGACATCGGGCTTTAACACGGTAGACTTTACTGCGATTACCTTGCCCACGGTGATGGTATACCTGCTGCTCATGTGGATCGGCGCCTCGCCGGGATCTACCGGGGGTGGGATTAAGACGACGACGGCGGCCGTCGCCGTGCTGAACGTAGCCAGCGTCGTGCGCAGGAAGAACCGCACTGAAGTATTCCATACCCAAATCTCGGAGACGTCAATAAACCGCGCATTCGCAATAATTATCGTGTCACTACTCGTCATGGGGCTTGCCGTTTTGCTAATCGGCGTAAACGATTCCGACAAGGGGATGCTGCGAATTGCATTTGAGGTCTTCTCTGCGTTCAGCACGGCTGGGATAACGCTGGGCATCACGCAGGACCTTTCGATGTTCAGCAAGGCGGTCCTGATTGTTGTCATGTTTGTCGGGAGGGTCGGCGCCCTTACCGTCATCATGGCGCTGGTTCACCAGGTGGGACGCCTGCCCTATCAGTATCCCAGGGAAGAGATAATGTTTTGATGGTACGCGCTGGGCGGTAAATTTGTGCCTTCACATCGTTAACAACGCAGGTTATGAAATTCATTGTATTCGGGTTGGGCAGCTTCGGCGCATCGCTGGCCACCAAGCTGGTGGCGCTCGGCCATGAGGTTATCGGTATCGACAAATCCATCGACGTGACCGAGCGTTGGAAAGACAACATCACACACACGATCGCCCTGGACGCGTCGAGTCGCGATGCCATGCTCACGTTACCGTTGAAGGATATGGACTGCGCGGTTGTTGCGATTGGGGAAAGTCCCGGCGTATCCATTATGATCGCCGCGCTCGTCAAGCAACTCGGTGTGGAACGCATCATCTGCCGTGTTGTTGACGAACTGCAGCAAACAGTTCTTGAATCGATGGGAATTGACGAATTCGTCTACCCGGAGGCGGACTCAGCCGAGCGGCTGGCCTATCGGCTGGACCTGAAAGGCGTGGTGGAGTCTTATAAGATCTCGGACGAATACCATCTGCTGGAGGTTAACGTGCCCGACCGATATGTCGGTACGCGTGTCAGCGAAATCAATTTCGTTGGCGAGCATCACGTGCAGTTACTGACCGTCATCCGTCCGCAAAAAGAACGAAACATTCTTGGCACGGTCCATACCGTCCGCAAGGCGCAGGGCATCATCACGTCCGACATCGAGCTTGCAAAGGAAGACACGCTGCTGCTCTTCGGCGAAGTGAAAAGGTTGGAGGAATTCATCGGAGATTACGAGTGACGCTGGCGGACAAAATACTTGACTTTCTTTCCACGCTTCCTGACCCTGGTCCCCTGCCAAAAGGTGTGGGGGTAATGAATCCCTTCGCCGACGCAAAAACCTTCGCGCTCGTGCGCCGGTTTTATACGTTGTATTACAACGACAATATACCGCGGACCGCGATCCTCGGCATAAACCCCGGACGCTTTGGCGGAGGCATCACGGGGATACCGTTTACCGATCCAATCAAACTCGAAAAGTTTTGCGGGATACCGAATGAGTACGAGAAAAGGGCGGAACTGTCGGCCGACTTTATCTACCGGATGATCGAAGCGTTCGGTGGACCGAAACTTTTTTACGCACGCTTTTATGTCAGCGCAGTTTCACCGCTGGGATTTGTGTCGAACGGTAAGAACATGAACTACTACGATGATCCGAAACTTGAACGCAGCCTGCGCGACTTCATCATACGGTGTCTCAAAACCCAACTCGACTTCCCGCTGGACCGAAAACGCTGCTTCTGCCTGGGCGAGGGAAAAAATTTCAACTACCTTGTCAAACTGAACCGCGATCACGCTTTCTTCGACGAAATCATTCCCCTTCCCCACCCGAGGTTTATTATGCAATACCGGAGACGGAGGGTGGAGGAGTTCGTGCAGAGGTATGTCGACGTTTTGGGAGGATAAACGGAAATAGGGAAATAAAGGGTATAGGGTATATAGGGGTATAGGGTGTATAGGGGGCAGTAACGATCGGAGGTTGCGTGTAGTGATTATGTTTAGGACTCGCGCGGGGGACCCCTTTAGGGGATTAAGGGGCGAGGGAGGGGAAAGGAAATAAGGAAATAGGGAAATAGGGAAATAAGGGTATAGGGTATATAGGGGTATAGGGTGTATAGGGGCGGTAACGATCAGAAGTTATGTGTGGTGGTGACGTTTAGGACTCGCGCGTCGGGCCCCTTTAGGGGATTAAGGGGCGAGGGAGGGGAAAGGAAATAAGGAAATAAGGAAATAGGGAAATAGGGAAATAAGGGTATAGGGTATATAGGGGTATAGGGTGTATAGGGGGCAGTAACGATCGGAGGTTCTTCAACACATCAACACATCAACACACTATTGAACACTTCAACACACCAACACTTCACCCACACTCTCGACCTCATACGCAAGGAGCGGCAGGAAGACCTTGAGCAGTACCGCCAGAAGGTTTTGCTGACGCCGTTGCACAAGAGGACGCAGGAAGGCGTGTGTTGGTACCCGGTGAGGATGCGACGGAATTACATCGGTACAGGTGAACGCCTCATCATAGAAGTGGAACGAACTACGCAGCTCGACCAGCCTCATGTGTTTCAGTCGGGGAAGGTCGTGAGCCTGTTCTCCAACGCTGACGGAAAACCGGAACGCGACCATACAGGCGGCGTTGTGAATTACGTGCGCGATAATACGATGGTCATCACCTTGAACGGCGACGATCTGCCCGACTGGCTGGATGTCGGTCACCTCGGTGTCGACGTGATGTTCGATGAAGGCACGTATCGTGAAATGGAGTATGCGTTGAAGATGGCGATGCAGGCCAGCGATTCACGGCTGGCAGAACTTCGCGACATCCTGCTCGGCACCCATCCTGCGCGCTTTGCTGAACGGGAGCCGGTGCTAGCCCCATCCCTGAATGAGAGCCAGCAAACGGCAATGAACCGCGTGCTTGCTGCGCGTGACGTAGGCATCGTTCATGGTCCACCCGGTACGGGAAAGACAACAACGATTGTCAAGGCAATAACTGTATCCCTCAAGACGGAAAGACAGGTGCTGGTGAGCGCTCCGAGCAACGCCGCAATCGATCTCCTCGCCGAAAAGCTCGGCGACGAGGGGTTGCGTGTCCTCCGTATCGGCCATCCCGCCCGTGTCAGCGAACAATCGCTGAGCAAAACGCTCGACGCCCGCATCGCCGCGCACCCTAATTACAAAGAACTCAAGCAACTTCGCCGCAGGATGGAGGAACTGCGCGTCGCAGCCTTCAAATACAAACGCAAATACGGCCACTCCGAAAAAAGCAGGAGGCGGATGCTGCTGCGCGAATCAAAGGCATTGAAAGCCGACGCCGACGTGCTGGAATTTTACATCATCAACGACTTGCTCCAGAACAGCGACGTCATCACATGCACGCTGGTAGGCGCATCACACCCGCTACTGCGAACGCGCACATTTAAGACCGTTTTCATCGACGAGGCAGCGCAGGCATTGGAACCCGCCTGCTGGATTCCCATCATGCGTGCCGGCCGCGTGATCTTTGCGGGCGATCATCACCAGCTGCCTCCAACAATCAAGTCGCGCGAAGCCGCAATTGCGGGACTTTCCACCACCCTCTTCGAACAGTGCATCGAACGTCAGCCTGCCACAGCTACCATGCTGGAGGTGCAGTACCGGATGCACGAAGACATCATGGCTTTTCCCTCCTCCTACTTTTATGAGGACAAACTCATCGCACACGAGTCGGTACGTCACGCAACGCTGGGGACTGGGATATCCCCCGTTGAATTTATCGACACCGCTGGCTGTGGATATGCCGAAGAGCAGGATCCGGAGACGCTAAGCCGTTATAATGTGGAAGAGGCAGCGTTTGTAGTTCGATATATCGACCGCCTCGCACAGGAAATCGACCTTGTCGGCAATCCTCGAACCCTGGGCGTCATCACGCCCTACCGTGCGCAGGTCGAGCGGCTAACAGCGGGCATTGAAAGTCTGGAGTGGCACGACGCGTTGAAGTCGTACATCACCATTGACACGGTCGACGCCTTTCAGGGTCAGGAGCGTGACATCATTGTGTTGAGTTTTGTACGATCAAACGACAAGGGTGAAGTCGGCTTTCTCGCCGACATCCGCAGAACCAACGTTGCGATGACCCGCGCCAAGAAGAAGCTCATCATGATCGGCGACAGCGCGACGCTCGGCGCGCATGCGTTTTATATGGAGTTGTTGGAGTTTGTGCAAAGCAAGGGTTTTTATAGAAGTGCGTGGGAGATTTTGAATATGTGATGGTAATTAATTTATAAGTACCTGTCGACCCGCGCCCACCGCTCAGGATGACAGGTTATTTATGCATATATTCGGCGCATGAACCTAACTCCCGTCTTAGAGGCTTTCGACATAACCGACGCCCACATCGATCCACTATCCGGGGGGTTAATTAATGCCACCTGGAAAATCAAAACTACCTCTTCCGAATACATCCTCCAGCGCGTCAACCATGCGGTCTTCAAATCCCCTGAGAAGATCGATGAAAACATCACCCGGATAGCGCAGTTCCTTAAACAGCATCACCCCGAGTATTATTTCGTCTCACCTATCGCCGGAAAGGATGGACGCACACTGGTGCACACCGATGAAGGCTATTTCCGGTTGATGCCGTTTGTCAGTGATTCCGTCACGCTGCACACGGTCACACACCCGGACCAGGCCTGTGAGGCGGCGCGGCAATTCGGGAAATTCACCAAACTGCTTTCCGGGTTCGACGCAAGGACACTTCAGATCACCATACCCGACTTCCACAACCTCAGCCTCAGGTATGAACAGTTCAACACAGCGCTTGCACAGGGAAACCCGCAACGCATTGAAGAAACCCGCGAGGTGATCGAAACACTAAGGCAGTACCGTTGGATTGTGGACGATTTTCAAGCCATCCGGAAAAACCCGGACTTCCGGGTACGTGTCACCCATCACGATACCAAGATCAGCAACGTGCTCTTCGACAGGGGGGGCAAAGGTCTTTGCGTGATCGACCTCGACACGGTGATGCCGGGATATTTTATTAGCGACTTCGGGGATATGATCCGCACCTATGTGTCGCCCGCCAACGAAGAGGAGCGCGATTTCGACAAGATCCGCGTACGGGAAGATGTGCTAAACGCCATCGCCGAAGGCTACCTCGAATACATGAACGACGAACTCACCGACACCGAAAAAAAGCACATCCGCTATTCCGGGATGTTTATGATCTACATGCAGGCGCTGCGTTTCCTCACAGACTATCTCAATAATGATGTGTACTATGGGGCGAAGTACGACGGGCATAATAGGGTGCGTGCTATGAATCAAGTTAAACTACTTGATCAGTTGGCAGGGTGAACCCACTTATTACCGATCACTGTTTACCAATGACGCCCTTCTGCGCCGCCAGCGCCAGTGTCCTCCCTGCGCAATTAGAGTCCGGTATAAGTGTAACTACTCCGCACAGTAGTATCTAGCGCACCAAAAAAAGGTTCTCTGTGCAACTCAGTGTCCTCTGTGTCTCCGTGGTGAAGAATTTCCTTTCTCCCCTTCAACACTTTTTTCTACCTTGTCTTACTATCTGAAATAACGATCATGAAATCCAACCGCAGAAAATTTATCCAAAAACTGGCGCTGGGGACCGGAGCTGTCGCAGCGGGAGTGCCAACATTTGCCTTCACAGGAGAGACGCCGGAGAGCCTCGCCGACGGGGTAGCGCGCAGCCAGGGCAAGCAGACATTTAACATGAGCGGATACGCCGCGCCGAAACTTGACGTCGTCCGCATCGGCATCATCGGGTTGGGCAACCGCGGTTCGGGGGCAGTTTCACGACTTAGCCGCATCGAGGGCGTGGAAATAACAGTCTTGTGCGATAAATATCCCGACCGCATCGCACGCGCTCAGGACCAACTTCTGAAATCGGGCCGGCCTAAAGCCAAAGAATTCAGCGGCGAAGAAGGATGGAAAGCGGTATGCGAAAGCAAAGACGTCGACCTGGTCTATACACCAACACCCTGGAGACTCCACACACCCATCGCCGTACACGCCATGAAGAACGGCAAGCACGCCTGCGTTGAGGTACCGGCCGCCGTCAACCTCGAACAGTGCTGGGAATTGGTCGAGACGTCGGAGGCAACGAAAAAGCATTGCATGATGCTCGAAAATACGTGCTACGATTTCTTCGAGTTGCTGACACTGAACATGGTTCGAAACGGGCTCCTGGGAGAAATCGTCCATGCCGAAGGCGCCTACTTGCATGACTTAAGCAGGGGCTACATATTCGACAAACAGGGATACGCCGACATGTGGCGGCTCAAGGAAAACATTGGAAGGAACGGGAACCTCTACCCTACCCATGGGCTGGGTCCCGTCGCCCAGTGCATGAACATCAACCGCGGCGACCGGATGGAAAAGCTGGTGTCGATGAGTTCCGCCGACTTCACCATGAACGCGCTCGCCAAGGAACTTGCGGCGGAAGACGACTTCTTCAAACAGTATGTCGATAAGCCGTATCGCGGCAACATGAACACTTCAATTATCCGGACCGCCAAAGGCAGGACCATCATGAACCAGCATGATGTGTCGACCGTGCGGCCCTATTCCCGCATTCACCTTGTCAGCGGCACGAAGGGCATCGTTCAGAAATACCCCGAGCCTGAACGCGTCGCCTTTGGCCATGAATGGGTCAGCGAAGCCGAGCTGAAAGAACTCTACGACAAATACACGCCGCCCATCGTAAAACACATCGGCGAACTGGCGAAAGAGGTAGGCGGACACGGCGGAATGGATTTCATTATGGACTGGCGTCTCATCGACTGCTTGCGCAACGGCCTGCCTCTCGACGAAGACGTCTACGACGCTGCCGCATGGACCGCAGCCGGCGTCCTCAGCGAAACCAGCGTGGCGAAAGGATTTCAGGTTGTCGACTTCCCGGATTTCACGCGGGGCGCGTGGAAGACGAATAAGCCGGTGAACCTCACGTTGGAAGGTGGGGCTACGACGACGGTGAGGAAGCAGTAGGTAGGCCACAAGCGTCCTGGGGTTGAACCCAATCACAAATCTCCCTCATTAAACCCCACTGGCGGGTTAATTCTGAGATTGTTCTCTCCATACTTCCCAAAATACCGGGCAAGCCGTGCACCTAGCCTTTTGTCCTTTTTCAAATCCCTCGTGGTCAATTCCTTGTTTTCCAATTCTTCGAACGGTTGATCCACAGCCGTCAGGACGACACGCCCGCCGATGGGATCGAAGGTCGTTGACACACCTGAGAATATTCCTTGCAATACCTTCGGTCCCTGTCGCTTACCTATCTTATAGACGTGATGGATCTGTTTGCCCGACTCCGCGCGCATCAAAACAAAAACACATCCCTCCGATGACGTTATCATCCCCTTATACACCCACGTTGGCCCGCGAAGCTCAAATACATACTCGCCGCCATTCTTACTAATCCTTACCGGCGATCGGAACACGACCGTGTCTTCCGAGTTCCTCCGCACATAACAATAGTAACTTCCGACGAGTCCCGATAACACGGGGTCTTCGCGTGTGCTATCCAGGAAATAATGAATGCTATCATAGCCAAGATACCGGGCTATGATGTTGAGCCTATTTGGCTGCAATCCAATCCACTCGTCATCGTCGGCATCTCTGGTTCTCAAATAAAGATTTTCATAGAGATAATCTCCGTTCATCCCATTGCCTATCGCATCTGCTATGTCATCGAAGCTTGCAAATTCGAGTGGGTAGCGACTCTTCTCTGACACCGCCATTAGGAGTTTTCGAATCTGTTGAACGGTGACCTTCATCTGTCAGGGCGGATTTTTTCCGAAAAACAAGGAACAAAATAAGAAAAAACAGGAACAGTTCCGGACGAATCACGCTCCCCTCCTTTGCCAACTTCACATCGTTCTTGAACACCAGATCGGTCTGACGTCCGAGCTGGTCCTGTCGTGCTGTCCGTCGTCATGAGGTACGGACATCGCGGCAGGCCGGTGAGGACACCCACCTCATGACCCTTTAACCCTGTGCTCTGCGGAAACGCATGCGAGCCGTGCTCGTCGCGACAGCGCGATGCATCAGCGGACCCGCCCGGCACAGCCATGTCAAACTTCAACATCACAATCATGAAATCGTTGAAATATCTGTTGGCCATATTGATCCTGGGGTTGGCAAGTTGCACGGAACACGTCATACAGCCGCATTCCGAAGACGACCAGGAACCCATTCCCATAGGTGAACCGCCACACAACCCCTAAAGCAGATCTG
>DASVCT010000110.1:0-8185 GCA_036381475.1 Cyclobacteriaceae bacterium | reverse complement strand
GAAGGGCGATCTGCGGCTGGACAGCGAGGACTTCATGCGAAAAGGCGGTGAGAGCGGACCGATCCTCGATGGCCGAAAAGGAGAACTGTGCCGACGGCTCCTGTTGCCGGAAGAACACGAGGATCATATGCCGCCCAATGAACGCGAACAACCTTCGTCAGCCGAGATCGAGTTGATCGCGGCCTGGGTGGAGTCGGGGGCGGATTTCAGTGCGAAAGTGGCATCGCTTGATAACGCGGCCCTCGTAAAAAGCTACTGGAATATCCTGCAGGCAGCCACCGATCCCTCGTGGCTGCCAGATGAAGAAGTCGATGCAGGTGACGCGGCTTCGATCACTGCGTTGGCATCGGCCGGAGCGTTGGTCATGCCTGTGGCGGCGAACAGCAACTTTCTTACTGTAGATTTCTTAAACGTTCGCGGCTTTTCACAGATAGCCACTCCGTTAAGAAAGCTTCGCGACCAGGTGGTCGAACTGCGTTCGGAGGGAAAGACGTTACCTGATTCGGTTGCCGCGGCCATCGCCGACCTCCGCAATCTGCGCAAACTGAGCCTCGCAAACACGTCGTTCAAAGCGGATGCTATAGATCTTTCTGCCCTGCCAGACCTTGTGTACCTTAACCTCACGGGTACAGGCGTGGGAGAGGAGGTGCTGGCCGATCTCACAGAGCTGAAGCAGCTGAAAAAGCTTTACCTGTTCAGGACGAATGTGACGGCGGACGGGATAGCCCTGCTCAGGGAACGCAATCCCGACCTCGACGTCGATATGGGAGGCTATGACCTGCCCGTGCTGGTCACCGACACCCTCGTCTACCGGCGTTAAATCCGTTGTGGATGAAGTTGCGTTCTGTTAATATTGTATTGATTGATGTTGGCTTGAACCGACGCCCATGATAACCTTCCTCGTTTCCATAGCAGTCCTTATTGCCGGGTATTATCTCTATTCCCGCGTCGCAGAAAAGATTTTCGGTGTCGACCCCAATCGCCCTACACCAGCGGTGGCTCACGCCGATGGGGTGGACTATGTGGCGATGCCGTTATGGAAGATATTCCTGATTCAGTTTCTCAACATCGCTGGCCTGGGTCCGATATTCGGGGCGGTCGCCGGCGCCATGTGGGGTCCGGTTGCCTTTCTATGGATTGTACTGGGAACGATCTTCGCCGGCGCCATTCACGATTATTTTTCCGGGATGCTGTCGCTCAAGCATCAGGGAAAGAGCATCACGGAGATTTCGGGTCATTACCTCGGGAATGGGGTAAAGCAATTCATGCGGGCATTCACCATCGTACTTCTGATCATGGTGGGAGCGGTGTTCATTATGGGTCCCGCAAAAATAATTGACGACATGACCGGAAATTTTGCCGGGCTGACGACATGGGTATGGGTGGTATTTGTATACTACATCGCTTCTACTATTCTTCCTATCGATAAACTTATCGGCCGGATATACCCGGTGTTCGGCGTGGCCCTGCTTTTTATGGCAGCTGGTATAACGGTTACCATGCTGGCAGGCGGACTGCCCATTCCTGAACTTACATGGTCGAACCTGACGAACCAGCACGCAGATCCTGGCAGGTTTCCGATCTTCCCGATGGTGTTTATCACCATTGCCTGCGGGGCAATCTCCGGCTTTCACGCCACCCAATCTCCGTTGATGGCCCGATGCATGACCAACGAAAAGCAGGGAAGGGCCATCTTCTATGGCGCTATGGTAACGGAGGGTGTCGTTGCGCTGATCTGGGCGGCCATTGGGATGAGTTTCTATGGCGGCGTGGGCGCGCTCAACCAGACCATGATGGCCAATCAAGGCAACGCTGCCGTGGTGGTCAATGAGATCTGCAATACGCTGTTGGGTACCGTGGGCGGTTTCCTCGCTTTGCTTGGCGTAGTAGCGGCGCCGATCACATCCGGTGACACAGCGTTTCGAAGCGCACGGCTTATTGTGGCTGACTTTGTCAGACTCAATCAGGGACCGGTAAAAAATCGGTTGCTCATCAGCATTCCACTTTTTGTCATTGGATTTCTCCTCACCCGGATGGACTTCGCCATTGTTTGGCGCTACTTCGCCTGGACCAACCAGACACTTGCTGCCATAGTCTTGTGGACGATTACTGCATACCTGATTCGGGAACGAAAGCCGTACTGGATCGCCCTGATACCGTCGGCATTCATGACAGCGGTGGTGGTGTCTTATTTGCTTCTTGCTCCCGAGGGGTTCCAGCTTTCTACGGGTGTCTCGTATACCGTAGGAATTGTCATGTCAATCGTGTTGATCACGCTGTCGATGGTCACGGTTTACCGTGTCCGCCTTCAGGACAGGACGGTAATGTGATTGAGGTCAGGTATCGGGATACCGCTCCATGGAGAATGCCTCAGCGGGCTGAGAGAAGAGCGTCTTAACGCGACGCCAGACGCTTTTGAAAAGTTCTGATTTCCTGTAGTTGTTCAGTGCGGCGGTACTCTCCCAATGGCTTATCGTGATGAGCACATTAGGCTGTTCGGTATCGCGCATCAGTTCGAGGTGGCTACAGCCGGACATGTTCAGGATGGCAGCTTCGGTTCGCTCGTAGATGTCAAGGAAATCATCTACGGCGTCGGGGATGAAATACATTCTGACGATTCGTACAATCATGAGGTCGGTGGTAACGTCAATAAATTTACTATTTCGCGGGCGAAACCCTATTCCTGGAAGGAAATGTTGACCATGCTGTCGTAGGTGAGTCCGAGTAACTCGGAAGCGTTTCCTTTGTAAATTCCGATTTCGAGGAGTCCAAGACTGTTGAAAAGCAGCACACATTCACCTTCTTCGGCCTGGTTGTACCGGGTATATAAGCGGCGGAATTTCTCTCCGCCGAATTGCACGGTGAAGGGCCGGTCCTGGCGCACCGCCTCAAACGTACTGCGTGGAATGTTGGTGATCAGGTTACCGTAGGAGTCGACGTGGATGACGTTTCCTGATATGAGTTTTCGCGTTGCTTTTACCTGGCGGTCGGTCATTCGCTTGAACGACTCCACCGGTTTGCCCAGCTCGTGAAGGGGTGTTCCGGCGGCAAGTTGAGCCGCAGTCGGGGCGAACAGATCCCGCTCGGGGAAGGTTCCCGGCCCCGACTCCCCGGTGTCGAGAACGACGACTTCCTGCGGTGCGCAATCGGAAATGAGACTGAAGAGTCCGTTGTCGCTTCCGATGAAAAAGTGGTCTTCTAATTGCAGGGCAATTGGCTGATCATCACGATTGCCGGTTGCATGGACGCCTGTGAGATGCACGGTGCCCGGAGGAAACTCCCGAAAAACCGAACGAAGGACAAAGGCGGCGTGTGCTATGTCGCAGGTAGCAATCCGGTGGGTAAGGTCCACGATTACGGCAGCTGGATTTGCCCGGAGTATCCTGGCTTTTATGGCTGCCACGTAATGATCAATTTCGCCGGAATCAGTAAGGAGTGTTACTATTGCCATGAAAAGACTGCAATACGGCCCGAGCGGTTTTTGCCGGATTATACTTATTTTTGTATAGTTAAATCAAATTTTTTTAACGTTTGAATAGTTACAAATAAAAATTCAGATTCATTCTTTGATAGAAAAAGTAGTTACACTGGACAATATTTCTCTCGTAGAGTTTCTTGGAGTAGAAAATAAGACCATCGATTCCCTTGCCGCAGCTTTTCCGAAAAGCAAGATCGTTTCGCGAGGCAATCAGATTTTGATCAAGGGTTCGACAGCGGAAATTGTGCAGATCGATGACATCCTGAATTCCCTGATTCAACATTATCACAAGTACGGTCGGATCACTGAGGAGAACGTACAACAGTACATTTCCCGCGAACAGGAAATGGAGGTCCCCGAAGTTTCGGCCGGACCGGATGATGTCATTATCTACGGTACGAAGGGGACACCCATCCGACCGAAAACGGTAAACCAGCAGAAACTGGTCGAGCTTGTAGGGACCAATGATCTGGTGTTTGCGCTCGGACCCGCGGGAACCGGCAAGACCTATATCTCTGTGGCGCTTGCCGTGAAGGCACTGAAAAGCAAGATCGTCAAGAAAATTATCATCTCCCGCCCGGCTGTGGAGGCCGGGGAGAATCTCGGTTTTTTGCCCGGCGACCTCAAGGAAAAAATCGATCCCTACCTGCGGCCCATCTACGACGCACTCTATGACATGATTCCCTTTGAGAAGCTGCGCTATTACATGGAGCGGGAGATTATCGAGATCGCCCCCCTTGCCTACATGCGGGGCCGAACCCTCAACAACGCATTCATCCTTCTGGATGAGGCACAAAATACCTCGCCCATGCAGATGAAGATGTTCCTCACACGCATGGGCCCCGACTCCAAAATGATCGTCACGGGCGATGCAACGCAGGTGGATCTGCCCGCCAAACAGCAGTCGGGGCTGCGCGAAGCCATTCGCATTCTGGGCGACGTCAAGGGCATTGGATTCCTCGAACTCAATGAGAAGGATGTGATCCGGCACAAGCTCGTACGCGACATCATCGACGCCTATCACAAGGCCGGCACAGGTAACCGACCGTGACCGGTAATCGGTGATCGGCCCTTCGACAGGCTCAGAGACCGTCCATCCTCCAATGGTTGGGGAATTGGAAGGTTAAGCCTCATTTCCTCGGTCCCTGAGCTTGTGGAAGACCACTTCATCAGTTACCATGCGTGCAGTATACAATAGGGGTACCGTTAATTTCTGACATTTTTTCTTTTTATCATTCCCTGTACCTGCTACCTTTTGTCCATGATCCAATGGACCCCCTATGCGTTTGTGCGCATCACGGTTTTCTATGTAGCCGGCATCCTGTTGGGAAGGGCGTTGGACGTGCCGACTAACCGCTGGGTCCCCTGGATAGTCATCACCGTGCTCGCATACCTCGTGCTGGCCATCGTCAAGCGGAAGGGCATTACGGGAATGATCACAGGCACCTTCGGCCTGATTTCCGTGGTATTGCTCGGTTGCTTGTCAGGTGCCCGGACCCGTCAATTGCCTGCTGACCACATCGCCCACCGCATCGACGACATCCGTCATTATACGGGTGTGGTCGTAACTCATCCCACCCGTACATCCCGGACGTGGAAGATGGTAGTCGCAGTGCAGAGTGTGTGCACCATTAAGGGATGGGAATCCGCTAGTGGAAAGGTCATGCTGTATCTCGATCAGGACGCCTACCGGACTCCCTTTGAGTATGGTGACCTGTTGCTTCTCTCGGGCCGACCTCAACCTGTGCCAGGTCCCGCGAATCCGGAGGCGTTCGATTACCGCAGATTCCTGGCCCTACGGTATATTCACCATCAACAGTATGTTCGTGCTGGAGACGCATTGAGGATCGGCAGCGATCCGCCATCGCTGATCAGAGCGGTGACGATAGAAGCCCGTCAAAAAGCGGTAGCGGTGTTCAGCCGATATGTTCCCGGCAAGCAGGAACATGCCGTCGCGTGTGCCCTGGTGTTGGGATACAAGGACGACCTTGACGACGAGCTTTCTGACGCATTCGCAGCGTCGGGCACTTTACATGTGCTGGCCGTTTCGGGACTTCACGTCGGCATAATCTTCGCATTCGTGATGGTTTTGCTAAAGCCCCTCCAAAGGATGCGCGGTGGGAAATGGATCGTCGCTGTTTGCAGTATTTCCGTGCTATGGATTTACGCTTTCATCACCGGGTTATCACCATCGGTGCTGCGTGCTGCGATGATGTGTAGCGTCGCCACCCTGGCGGGACCCTGGGGCCGTCGGTCGAGTTTGTACAACACATTCGCCGTGTCAGCGTTTGTCCTGCTTGTACGCGACCCCAACCTCATTTATTCTGTTGGCTTTCAGTTGTCGTACGCTGCCGTATTCGGCATTGTGAGATTTTATCCGCCACTGGTTCGCATGTGGGAACCATCATCCAGGATCGTTTCCAGGATATGGGAGGTATCGTGCGTATCCCTGGCTGCACAGCTGTCAACGTTTCCGCTTGCGTTGTATTATTTTCATCAGTTTCCAGTGTGGTTCCTATTGGCGAACCTGGTGGCGATTCCCATCTCGTTCGTGATCCTGGTGACCGGGCTTGTCACCCTGGCGGTCGCTGCCTGGCCCCCCGTTGCCGTGGCTTTTGGACACGTGCTGCAGGGCGCGGTATGGGTGCTGAACCGGTCGGTGGAGTTAACCGCAGATCTTCCCTTCAGTGTCATCGACGGCATCTATATTTCAGGATTTCAATGTGCGATGCTGGCGGGCATGGTTGCCATGATCGCCATTTTTATTACGCATCGCAGTTTCACACTCATTTGTACGTGCGCGGCGTTGTGCTTCGCATTTGCCGGGGACGGCTGGATACGAACCTTTCAAAATGCGTCCCGAACGGAAGTCGTTGTCTACCATTTTTCAAAGAATTACGGAATGGAATTCAGGGAGGCTTTTCAGTCATATTTCCTTGCCGATTCGGCGTTGACACGAGATGAGGACGCTGTAGCCTATCAAACAAGTGGGTATCGGATGGCAGGCGGCATTCGCAAGGTGAACAAGGGTGGGAGACAACCCTTCGTCCGTGACCTTGGCGCCGCACGGCTGATATGCTGGAACGGCTATACGATAATTCATATTTTTAGCAGCAGCCTCAAATGGCCTTCGTATTTAGACGTAGATTGCATGGTGGTCAGCCGGAACGCGCTCCGAACGCTGAACGATCTGCCGGAAGGAGTCACCCTATCCCAGGTGGTCGCGGATGGAAGTAATAGTGCGTTTGTGGTCGAACGCCTCGGCCGGGAAGCCGCGATGCGGGACATCCCCTTTTACGCCACAGGCAAGTCAGGCGCGTTTATAAAGAAAATCCAATAGACGAATGGAACTGGTACGCTATACCCTGGAACGCAACGTGTGCACCATTACCATGAACCGCCCGGACAAGCGAAACGCCCTGAATCCGGAGTTGGTTGCTGCGCTGCGCGATGCGTTCACACGCGCCGAATCCGATACCCATGTTAAGGTCATCGTGTTGGCCGCGGAAGGAGATGCATTTTGCGCTGGTGCCGATCTGGCCTACCTGCAACGCATGCAGTCCTTTTCCTATGAGGAAAATCTGAACGACTCGACCCAACTGCGCAATCTTTTCTGGCAAATTTATTCTCACCCTAAAGTGGTGATTGCCCGGGTACAGGGACCTGCACTCGCAGGAGGGTGCGGGCTGGTCACAGTTTGCGATTTTTCTTTCGCTACGGCAAATGCCCGCTTTGGATACACCGAAGTGAAGATCGGATTCGTTCCCGCGATTGTCATGTCTTTTCTTGTCCGAAAAATTGGTGAAGGCCGCGCCCGACAGCTCTTGCTTGCTGGCACCGTGATCGATGCGAAAGAGGCGTATCGAATGGGACTCATCAACTGCGTAAGCGAAAAAAACATGCTGTCCCCGGATGTGGAAAGCTTTGCCGCATCGTTAATACAGGCAAACTCGTTTGAGGCTATGAAGACAACCAAACAACTGCTGGCTCAAATGCAGTCGCTTTCCCTTGAGGCCGCCCTCGACCTCGCAGCGGCCGCAAACGCCCGCGCACGGGAAACCGATGATTGCAGGCGTGGCATTGCCGCCTTTCTCAACAAGGAAAAAATCGACTGGAACAAGTGAAGTTGAAAATCTGTACAGCTTAACGCGATGTCTAATCCGGCCGATACGCCGCTAACGGTATTGCAACGTTATTGGAAGCACGAGCGGTTCCGCCCGCTGCAGGAGGAAATTATCGCTTCGGTGCTGGAAGGACACGATACCCTGGCCCTCTTGCCTACAGGCGGCGGAAAGTCGGTGTGCTTCCAGGTTCCTGCGCTGATAAAGGACGGCCTGTGTATCGTCGTTACGCCCCTGATCGCGTTGATGAACGACCAGGTAAGCCAGTTAAAGAAGCGTGGCATCCAGGCCGTGGCGGTCCACTCAGCCATGAGCCGCGACGAGATCGATCTTTACCTGAACAACTGCATGTTTGGTTCGGTAAAGTTTCTTTACCTGTCGCCCGAACGCCTCCAGACTTCGATGTTTCGGTCGCGGGTCGGCCGAATGAACGTTTCGCTTATCGTGGTCGACGAAGCGCACTGTATCTCGCAATGGGGTCACGATTTTCGTCCTCCCTACCTGAGAATCTCGGAATTGCGAACGCTGGTTCCCGACGTGCCGGTCATCGCGCTGACGGCGACAGCAACGCGAGATGTATGCGCGG
>DASVCT010000109.1:0-4417 GCA_036381475.1 Cyclobacteriaceae bacterium | reverse complement strand
CTGCTAAAGGCGATCTTCGTTCCATCAGGTGACCAGGAAGGATCGATGTCAAAACGATCAATCGTATCAACCATCGGGAGTGGAAGGATAGCTTCAGAACTATTGATGGGTGATATGTATATGCGAGAGCCATTACGCAGTAGGTTATTCCGGTTATAATAGTCGTCCTCTTCAAACGCCAGGTACATTCCATCTGGTGACCAAGTGAAATTTTCCGGCGAAATTCTCAAATCAAAATCGCCCTTACTCACATCATCAAACTTCTTACGGATTAAGCCGCTTGCATTCATGATGTATACACCATCGTCACCCTCATGGTACGCTATGTATCCGAGGCTTGTGCCCCCCGGCGACCATCGCAAGTTCTCAGAAGCGAATACCCCTCCTCCCCCCTGCGGTCGAACGTTCGAGCCGTCGGGACGCATGACAAAGATTTTGCTCTCCGTATTCTCTTCATTGCGCCTCAGGAAAGCAATCAACTCCTCTTCCGCACCTGAATGCCAGGAATCTGTGGCTGAATGCCAGTCGATTGCGGGTTCGTCCTCGCGACACCCCAGGAGCCACGAAAGCAGTACAAGAGCCAATAGTGTCCTTTTCACTGTCATGAGAAGTAGGTGGTAATATGGCGTACGAACTTCAGCACTGCCATTGCGAATAATGGCACCTCCCCTAGACTTATGACCGAGATTATGTCCGAAACGCTGCGTGAGAAAGGAATCCGGAGTGGACCAGCCTTACTCCGATGCAGAGAATAACCCCTCTAATCTCCGCACATTTTGCGGAGATTAGCTTGAAACGCGGAGAACGGACCCATCGAGTCTCTGCAGAATTTGCACGAATAGCTACAATATGCAGTTCAGGGCACCAATCCAGCCATCCAATTCCCCTTTCGAAATCCTCTTCAATATCCTACCTTAAAAATCCTTATAATCCTTAAATCCTAATTATCCTGGTCCCATGCACCGCAGACAGTTTATTCTTAATTCCATGCTGGCTATGGCTGCCGCCAGCGTCACGCCGCTTCACTCCATATTTGCAAACACGGTTCAAAAACGAAAATTCAAAATAGCTCTTAACCCGGGCATTATCGGGGTGAAAGCCAACTTTGCTCAGACGCTGGACTACGCCATTCAATACGGCTATGAAGCTATCAGCCCATACACGCAGGAGGTAATGCGGGACTACTCCGACGCTCAGCTGAATGAGATCATGTCGAAAATGAAAGCACATAATATCAGCTATGATTCAATCAACATACCTGTTGAGTTCCGGCGTGATGATGCAACGTTCAGAGAAGGCCTGAAGGATCTCCCAAAGTTTTGCGAGACGATGCGCAAGCAGGGCGCGACCCGCATCAACACCTGGATCATATCCACGCACAATGAGTTAACCTACAATGAGAACATGCGGCAACACGCCGACCGGCTGCGTGAGTGCGCTAAGGTCATGAACGACTACGGAATAAGGCTCGGCCTTGAATACCTCGGCATGCGGACTTTACTCATACAGGGCCGCTATCCTTTCATAAGTTCCATGAAAGAAGGGAAAGAACTCATTGCGGCCATCGGTGTCGAGAACGTCGGTTTTGTCCTCGACAGCTTCCATTGGTATTGCGCTAACGACACGCTGGAAGACATCAAAACACTCACTCCGTCAGACATTATTACAGTGGACATCAACGATGCACGAATGGGCTTCAAGAGGGAAGAGCAAGTCGACGGTAAGCGCGAACTGCCCCTGGCCACCGGCGTCATCAACCTCAAGGATTTCCTACAGGGTCTTATTGACATCGGCTATGACGGACCGGTTCGAACCGAGCCGTTTAACCAGGCCTTGAACGAACTTGACAACGACGATGCGTTGAAGACCAACATGGAGGCGATCAAAAAAGCGCTCCTGCTGGTGGAAGCCTAAACGGATTACTCAGGCTCTTTTGCGTCATACGTCATCCAATCCACCTCAAGCTCATACGGCTTCATGGGTTTCTCCAGGGAATTAGGGTTAGTGACAACCGACCAGTCGCTGGTATGCCAAAAGTTCAAACGATACTTCGACGCATTTTGCGGTATACCGACCTCTGATCCACGGTAGTCCCATAATACCACGGTATCGGCCGTCACCGGATGTAGGACCCACCACCGAATTCGATCCGGATACCAGTCGAACCCATAGGTGTGAAATTGCGATGAGGCATCATAGCCGTCGATCGCCTTAATGGTTTCGGGTTGGTTTTGAAGTCCGCTGAGCGGATGCCGTTCACCCTGGTGACCTATCCGGAAGGTGGTTCCGTAAATGGTCCCGGTGGCGAGGTTTACGGTTCGTCCTATTCTTTTCAGCGCACCGCGGGGACCTGTCCATGTTCCCACGTAAACAACGGATGGGTCTGCAACGAGCCATTCAACGTCGATCTCACTAAGGCCATAGATACTGTCCATATGATAGGTGAATAAACCCACAACCGCTCCGACGTTGGGTTGATCGCGTCGCACGTCGGGTACCTTGAGCCTGGCTGCGTATGTGCCGAAGTGGGTAAATTCATTTGAGACAACTTCCGGTCCGCGCCCAGCACCGGGCGGGTCGTTCGGGTCGATTTTAAAGGACAGGACCTGAGTGCCGGGTTCGGTGGGCGAATTCACACCAAACGCCCTGGTGAATTCGGCCTGATTGCCACCCGAGCCATAGGTGAAGTGCACCGGTGTGGTGCCGTCAAAATCTTCGCGGAACGATTTGTAAGGAGGGTCCTCGGTTACAGCGGACAGGCACATGCAGACAATACCGCCTTTCAGCAAAATGGATTTCATGGTATTTACGGCAATAATGGGATGAGATAAAACCAATGTATAGGTTTCACCCAAAAGAAGCGAGAATTTTGCTATTAGGTGGAGTATAAACGTTACAGCTGGCCGCGTGTCGTGGAAACACGCACGCTTCGCTGATCGTTCACTTGCCCTGTTGAATGATTTTCGACCAGTTCCTGTCGGCGTTCGACTTCAGGCGGGGTTCGTCCTTATTCCAGCTGTCGAGGGTATTGTTAAAAAACTTGTTATAAAAGAGGTATAATTTCCCGTCGATGATTTTGAAAGTTTCCGGATCTACCTCCACCTTCTCTCCCTTTGCACCCATGGCATAGGCACACCAGCCGCCGTACTTCGGCTCATATTTTTCAGGATCGGCCCTGAAAAGATCGCGGTTTTCATTGGTGGCAAACCAATAGACTACCCCATCATGGGTAAGGGCGATTTCCTTCCTGCCTTTTTCCGGCTCACTCATCGTAAAGTAGGACACGGGGTCATAACCTTCCAGCGCCAACCCGGAACGTTCGAGGTTGTATTCCCTTTTCCGAAGGTCCTCCGACTGCGCAAATACATTTCCAGCAATAAAAAGAAAGAGCCACAAGAGTAATACCGATGTCTTCACTTATGTGCTGATTTAAAGAATAACGATCACCTCTGACTTATCTACTCCTTACAACTTATTTCTTACCCATACTACCGATTTTGTGCCGAGACACACGATCGCGCTCTACGTACGCCTCACCAATTACCGACCGCGGCTCGCTTTTGAACCAACCCCTCTTCGTTGAAAAACTGAAATTGTCTGTAACTAAAACGTCCTTCACCTATCCAATGTGCATAAGGTAAACAACGGCCACTGCAATGATACATCCACAACATTTTTTCGTAGCGGGTGTTAGCTTTCGAAAGACGAATATACACCTTCGGAGCAGGTTTTCACTTTCACCTGGCCAATGTTCCGTCATCTACACTGCGAAACAGGTAAATTTTTTTCAACACTATTTCATTCTCTCCACGTGCAATCGAACAGAAATTTACGGCTTTGCACCGTGCAGGTACGCGCTTTGCGCACTTTTTCAACAGTACACGAACGCATCACCCGACGAGCTGAGCCATTACGTGTACTCAAAAGAAGGGAATGATGCCGTAAGACATTTGTTCAACGTAGCCAGCGGCATGGATTCGCAAATTCCCGGTGACTACGAAATCATCTCACAAATCAAATCGGCGTTTCAGTTGGCCAAAGAACACCAGCGGACCAACGGTTACCTGGAAAGGCTTTTCAATTTTGCAATGCAGGCTTCGAAAGAAGTGAAAGCAAAAACCTCATTCTCGAGTGGAACCGTATCCGCGATCTACGCCACGGCCAAGGAACTGTCAAAGCAGAAAGGTATCCATAAGGTTGTCGTTCTTGGCGCAGGCAACGCAGGACTACAAACCGTTGGATACTTGAGGAAACTAATGCCCAACGTTACGATAACGCTCGTAAACCGAGACGCGCAGAAATTGCAACGCGCGGCTTCGCTGTTCAACATACAAGGAACATCATTGGAAAACCTGCAGAACGAGCTCAAAGACGCCAATGCGATGGTCGTAGCAACTAATGCGGATAATCCGCTGGT
>DASVCT010000108.1:0-11342 GCA_036381475.1 Cyclobacteriaceae bacterium | reverse complement strand
CAACGCGCTTTCGGACAAGAAATCCATTGCACTTACGGAGGACCTGGCGATGCGGCTGTTCGGGACTACCGATGTGCTGGGCAAAACGGTGGAGTGGCAACACAGAAAAGACTTTAAGGTTACCGGTGTGATCAAGAACATTCCAAAAACCTCTTCGGTGAAATTCGACTTCATACTGAGTTTCGAGGAGTTTAAGGAAGAGGAGGGTGGCGACTGGGTAACTACTTGGACCAGCACGGCGCCGCAAACATTTGTGCTGGTCATGCCAGGAACCGATATCGATCAGTTCAATAAAAAAATCGCTGATCTGGTGCGGACGAAAACGGGAGGCTATGCCAACCACCGCACGCCCTTCATCGTCCGCTACTCCGACTCCTACCTTTATGGTCGCTATGACAATGGTGTTCAATCAGGGGGGCGGATCGAATATGTGCGGCTTTTTTCTGCTATCGCCGTTTTCATTCTGATCATCGCCTGTATCAATTTCATGAACCTTTCAACGGCCAGGGCATCGCGGCGGATAAAAGAAGTGGGAATGAAGAAATCCATGGGGGCCCGTCGTGGTACGCTGATGGTTCAATACCTGAGCGAATCTACGATGATAGCCTTCCTCTCCCTTATTGTCGCTTTGTTATTGGTTGTTTTGTTCCTTCCGCAATTCAACGCTATCACGGGTAAGCAACTGACCCTGCACTTGAGTGCAGGCTTCATTACAGTATTGTTCGGGGTCGTGCTGATCACCGGGCTGCTCGCAGGAAGTTACCCTGCACTGTATCTGTCAGGATTCAATCCTGCGACAGTGTTGAAAGGTAAATTCAAAAATTTCATGGGTGAAAGCTGGGCGCGAAAGGGGCTTGTGGTATTCCAGTTCACCTTGTCGATCATTCTTATTGTTGGCGTGTGGGTCGTGTACCGGCAAGTCCGTTTCGTTCAGACACAGAATTTGGGATACGATCGTGACAATGTCGTGCTCATTTCCAGCGAAGGTCAATTGAGTGAAAAGCAGGAGACGTTTCTCTCTTTGCTGGAGGGTATACCCGGCGTTGTCGCGGCCTCCAGCGGAGCTCACGACATGACCGGCCATAACGGTGGCACGTATGGCGTCGACTGGCCCGGAAAGAATCCGGACGACCGGACGGAATTTGAACGGTTCACAGTGGGATATGGCTTCATCGAAACGTTGGGCATTGAAATGCTGGAGGGGAGAACGCTTTCAAGGGATTTTGGTGACACCACGAGCATCATCTTTAATGAAGCAGCCATCGAATTCATGGGCATGTCCGATCCCATCGGGAAAAAAGTGAAGCTCTATGGCAGGGATATGACGATCATCGGCGTGACAAAAAATTTCCACTTCGAATCGTTCCGGGACGTGGTCAAGCCGGCCTTTTTCTGGTTGGCGCAGTACACACCGGACATCATCATGGTGAAGATTGAGGGAGGGAAGGAGCACGAAGTTCTTGAACGTATCCAGGCTTCTTATGAAGAATTCAATCCCGGCTTTCCTTTCACCTACAAGTTTCTGGACGAAGACTACCAGGCGCTCTACGCAGCCGAGGAGCGCGTGGCGATTTTGTCAAGATACTTTGCCGGCCTGGCGGTATTGATCTCCTGCCTGGGCCTGTTCGGTCTGGCGGCATTCACTGCGGAAAGGAGAATCAAGGAAATCGGCATTCGTAAGGTGCTGGGCTCGTCCACCTTCTCGATCGTCCGGCTATTATCAGCCGAGTACACCAGGATGGTGCTGACGGCGATTGCTATCGCGCTTCCCATCAGCTACTTCGCGGCCAGCAGCTGGCTCGACGGATTTGCCTTCAGAGCCGAGCTCGAGTGGTGGCTATTTGCCGGCGCCGGCCTTGCGGCATTATTAATCGCGTGGCTGACGGTTGGGTTGCTTACGATGAGGGCGGCGAGGGTGAACCCGGCGGAGTGTCTGAGGAGCGAATGATGTGTTGAAGTGTTGGAGTGTTGATGTGTTGAAGTAACGTTTAACCCACATGCCTTGCGGCATTTATTGTCGCATTGACTCTAACGAATGTACCATTGGTGGCAAGGAATAAAAAAAAATTCCGTGGCGGCATATCAATTTGGACGGTCACCTTCTGAGCGTGGCTGGTATTATTGGCAGCCATTCCATGTTGTGATTTTTTAACTATCTGTAGAACAATAATTTAACTATGAAAACCACGAAACTTCTGCTGCTTGCCGCGGCGATTTTTGCTTTTTCCTGTTCCAAGGACGAAGAACCCAGCCTGGAAAAAAGGGCAATAAGCCTTGCCGAAGGGGACCAGGTCATCACTGCTCCGACAGCTTTGTTGACATCGGACGACCCCTATGCTCAGACCGCTGCGGGCTGGATCATGCAAGCCAATGCGATGAGCAGCTATCTCCAGTTTTTTAATATGCCCCCGGGGGCGCAAAAGTCCGAAGCCAGAATCACGGCATCTAACGGAAGGGTGAAGGACGCCGGAGACTATGTCACGTATCTCTGGACCGACGAACAAACCGGCCAGACGGTAGCCTTCCAGGTGAGCGAGGAGACCGATCGTTACGTTTTCGAGATCTTTCTGAAAACAGGAGACGATTTCCTTAAATATTTCCATGCTGAAGAGAAGAAAGACCGTAGCGAGGGCTTCATGAAGATCTACGACATTTTTGGTATCTACGGCGATGATGCTTCCGTGGTGTGGCTCAACTACGAATGGAGCCGCGTTGGAAATATATTCGACCTTTCCATAACCGAATACGACGAAGGCTTCCAGGTGGATATTGCGGTCGATACAGCGACAAAGGCCGGTAGCGTCACTTATTACTTCGATGGTATTAAGGAATACACAATGACGTGGACCGGCGCCGGTAACGGTACCTGGGCCTACTATGACGAAGAAGGCGCCGTGACAAGCAGCGGCACCTGGACGGTTTGATCCTCAGTGATCGCAAACCAGTATACCAACAAGAAACGCCCCGGTTCGGGGCGTTTTTGTTTTGCGTTGGGCGAAAGTTGATTCCACCGAAGACCGGTGATCAATGGCCGAAAGTATACTTTATCCCGGCGTTTGCTGCAATGGAACTTAAAGGGACACTGAAACGGGTGAGCTGCCCGGGATTTTCATCTGTGCTCATGGGTTCATCCGAATCGGTAGTCACCTTGTCTACAAAGTTGGCCTGCCGCTGCCTGGTGGTCAATATGCTTAGGCTGTTTGTACCATTGATCTCGTAGCGCGTTACTTCACCCTTCCTCGGATAATAATTCATCCCCGTGATTACGGCTTCAGCAAAAAAGCGCATGGAAGATTTCAGCACCAGCTCCACGCCGGCTATTCCCCTTGCGCCCCTGGCTAAACCCCCTCGGTACCGCGCTGATATTCCCTCGGAAGTCGTGATCCCTTGCTCGAACGTTATGATGTCCTGACTGCGATCGAAATACACTTTTCCCAGAATAGGTCCGGCCATAAGATAGGGCTGTAACCTTCCACTCCCCGCGGCGAGTTTAAGCATGGGTGCGAAAAAAAATCCCTTGCTCTTCGTTAGCACCGTCGCCCGCGAATCATACAAAACCTGACCAAGGCGTGAATCCAGCCCGGTGTTTATCACTCCGTACTCGCGCCCCATAACGTAGCTGAACATTGCTTCCACCCCAAGCTGATCGGCGAACATATAGCCAAAGGAACAATCTGCTAACAGACCCGCTCCGTATGAGCCATGTACACTTTCGTTCTCCGTGAACAAGCGGGGCACCTCGAAGCCGGACTGCGGATCAAGGGTGGTGGTGAACTCCTGGCGTCCACCGGTACCCAACTGTTCACTGGCAAGGGGAAATCCGTATCCGGCGCCGACTTTGACATAAGGCTGCCCACGAACGAAGCTGTAAACGAAAATCACCATGTAAAGGGTTAGGGCAGGATAACGGAGGGTACGCATATAGTGAGTTTAAGATGGTAACTGTTCCGGACAACGCGTGAGGTATATTAGATTAAATATACGCAAATGGCTCGAAATGCCGGCTGGAAATTTGGCCGTGCAATACAGGCATTCTGATTTCGACTTGAAAGCCAGTCGGGGGCTTCATACATTTACGCCCTCAGCGCTGCGTCGATGACCATCAGTGGATTTACCTTTGTAAGGAACGCTACCAAACTCTACTATCCCGTCCGCCCTTCGATTGAATCGATCCTCCCGATTGTGGACGAGTTTGTGATCGCGATTGGCGACTGCGATCCGGATGACCGCACGCGTGAGGAGATCGAAGGAATCCGATCTCCCAAAATCCGGCTGATCGATACGGTCTGGGATTTGAAGAAGTATCCGAACGCAACGGAATATGCACATCAAACCGACATTGCGAAGACAGCATGCAAGGGCGACTGGCTGTTTTACCTGCAGTGTGATGAGGCGATTCATGAAAAATACCTGCCCGTCGTCGTAGACAACTGTCGTAAGTATCTTACCGACAGCCAGGTGAACGGTCTCCTCTTCCGGTACAAACATTTTTATGGTGACTATTGGCATTATCATATTTCACACGACTGGTATCCTAAGGAGATCCGCGTTATCCGGAACCTGCCAGACATTCACAGTTGGCGCGATGCCCAGTCGTTCCGACATATTCCGGACTTTGATGGCGACTACAACCGAAAGGCGGGTACATCCAAAGTAAACGTCGTCCAGATCGACGCGGAAATCTTTCACTATGGGTTTGTTCGTCCCCCGGAACTGATGGGAAAAAAGAACCAGAATGCTCGCGCGTGGTACAACCTGATGCCGGGCCAGGCGAAAGGTTATTCGGGGCAGCTCGACTACTTTGACTACGGTCCCCTAAACCTGCTTAAGGAATTCAACGACACGCATCCTGCTTCTATGAAAGAATGGATTGCCAAATTCGACTGGAAGGATAAGCTGCAATACGAGGGCAAACCGAATCCGGGACGCAAAAAACACAAGCACGAGACCGTCAAGGATCGTGTGCTGACTTTTATCGAACAAAAATTTCTCGGAGGCCGGCTAATCGGCGGCTTTAAGAATTACAACTTGCTGAAACGATAAACGCCTTAAGCGGCTTCGGCCTTCGCTGTTTCGTAGGGACCGTGCGCGACCTTCTTGTAATTGACGGACCTATGACTTAACCAGGTCCGACCGGATAGCACCGATGCATAATATCGAACGATGTTGGCGTACAGTCGCGGGTATGTCGAAAACGACGGTTTGAAGAACAACAGCGTACCGAGGATCGCGGCAAGCAGCGGCATGGCGAACAGGTTGTTGAGCACAAAGTAACTGTGCATCAGGAATCGGGCGATTCCGCGGAAATGCTTTTGAATGTATACGTGCCGTGAGATCATCACTTCGGATTTGGTCAGGGCCTTAACGTAGCGGTTGATGCGTGATGCGCCGCCGTGATTGTGAATGATTCCTGTGTTTTGCAGGAGGGCAACTTGTCCGCCTTGTTTCCGGACCCGCCTGCAGATGTCCATGTCCTCGAAGTACATCCAGTAGTCTTCATCCCATTGAAGATGCCGGTACCAATTGCGGTGCATCAGCATAACCGAGCCGGACACCCAGTCGGGAAAGATAACGCGGACGTCCGGTTCGATCGAAACCGGTTGGAGCTGTTTGTGGGAAAGCTTGTACAGCGTACGAAGAAAACTCGTCAGCGTCGCCGGACGGAGGAAAAGCCCATAGGGTCGGTCATCTTTTCCCGCGTCGGTTACCTGTCCGCATGAAAGCACGGTGTACTCCGGATGACGTTCTGCGACGCTGATGATTTGGCTGATCGCTTCTGCATTGACGATCGTATCGGGGTTAAGGAAGAGCAGGAATTCTCCAGACGAATTCTTTGCACCGAAATTACATCCATTCGCAAAGCCATTGTTGCCGCTGTTTTCCAGGAAATAGAATTCCGGAAACTGGCGGATGAAGTGCTGCAGTTGGTCTCCGCCAGAGTCGTTGTCGACAACGATCACCTCCCAGGTGAACGGAAGCCCGGCGAGGTTCCGCAGGGATTCGAGGCAACGCTTCAGCGGTTTCCAACCGCGGTGGTTAACGATGACAACGGATAATTTCATTGAGTGTCGCGGGTCCTAAAGTATTTCGGAACGTCTTTCTGCCCGAACGGGAGGATCTCCGGCGCAACGCGTTCGCGGTATCCTATGACCTCCTTCGGGAGGTAACTTAGCCGTACACGTTTGCCCTTTGGTCTTTCAAGGATACCGGATTTCATCAGCACGCTGTTTGGGCTCTGAACAAACAACAGGCAATAATTGTCAAATAAGTTACGACCTTTTTTTGCCTTACCAAAATCAGCCAGCTCATGGCAGTTTTGTTTCCCTGAGATCGACGCCCAGAAGTGCCCGGGCGATTTCATTCATTGTTTCAAATTCACCCTGCAGGTGGACGGTCAGTTGCCGGTGCTCCAGCGAAGCGCCGGGTTCCAGTTCGCGGACCGCCGATGATGACTCTACTTCATAAAAAGGGCCGAGTTGTCCGCCGTCTGCCAGCGGGCCATCGTTGTACGCATTCACTACGTCGCCCGCGTAGGGGTGGTCCTGCAGTTCCCATTTCGAATTAACGTATAATCCGTCTTCGTCCACGGGAAAGAAAATAACCGACAGAATATTTTTCCCGTAGTCATAACTCGCGGCAAAGGGTTTTGCTGCCTTTGGCGATACGCCGATCTTGCTGCGATATTTCCCATCGCACTTGAGAATAAGAACGCTGTCCAGGCGTACGAGCCGTTCAGCGGGCACGTCGCCGAAGTAGGTTGTTGTTATCAAGGTGTCAATGCCGGCCACAGGCCTGAAAGGGACAAGCGCAACGGCCTCGTCGCCGGGCCTGAGCATGGACAACAGCCAGATCGACATAAGGCCGTCCTCTTTTTTCCACGACCGCGTACCTGTGTTGGTAATCTTGTTGATGGTTTCATAGGCAACATACGCGGCGTCGTTCACCTGAATGCCCGTCTTGTGCATCAGGCTGTCTTTATCTACCATGATGATGTCGCGCTGTATCGCTATATCGAAATCGACACCCGAGTAGTTAGTGACCGTAGCATCCTGTTCGAATCGCAAGCGACCGGGACCCGAAGCGGATTGTTCAAATGAGACGGTGTCTACAAGATAGGGCACCTGCCAGTTCGATACATCGAAGGAGTCGCCCGCACTAAAATAAAAGGAGTATTGACCGCCCTCCGGTCCAATCCAGAATCGTTCTTCTCCCCCTACCGGGTTGAAGTGATCGAGAACGTCGCCGGAACGGATGAGGTCATAGTTGATCCAGCCGTAGCTGTCGCCCGCCAATCCCTTCGCGGTGCTGGTCATGACACGCCCCTGGTATTTGGCACTTACAGCGATGCGTCCGTTCCCGGATGCGTCTGTTAGCTCGACAACGTCGGCAACGTGATCGCGGAGGAACTCCAGGTCGCGCCCATACGATCCATCGGGTTCTGCCTCCTCGGCGGGACGGTTCCCCTGGCAGGCAAAACACATTAGGAGGGACACCAGCGAAATGGCGCTTGGAAATCGATTCATGGTAGCTCGTTTATACAAGGGCCCCAAAATAACTATTTTGAGTACGGCTCGGTCATCTTTTTGATTTGCAGTGTATTAATGTTGCTCACGGCGGGGCAAACACACGTTAGGCGATCCGGTTATCAAACAAACGCACTGAAAAAACGCCCAAAAGTTGGAGTGAAATTGAATTTACTCTACTTTTACGGTAGACTAACTATAGTTTGCAACCGAAATGGAAAAGGCCCCGTTTGCAAGCAAGAGGGCCGGCGGTAAGCACACCATAGTAAACGTAACGGGTATTTATGCAAAGCTTTCGAACCGAACTTGAGGATATCAACAACCCTGTAGTCCAGGAGGATATTATCCGGCTGGAGCGTCAGATCCGTTTGTTCCGCGATGGCAAGCTGGACGATGACAAGTTCAGAAGTCTGCGTCTTTCGCGGGGCATATATGGACAGCGCCAGCCTGGCGTGCAGATGGTTCGCATCAAACTTCCTTTCGGACGGGTGACGACGCAGCAGTTGCGGCGGATTGCCGACATTTCCGACGAGTACGCAAGCAGTAACCTGCACGCGACCACTCGCCAGGATATTCAGATTCACCACGTGAGTCTGGATCGCACACCGGAACTTTGGACGCGCCTCGAGGAAGACGGCGTAACCATCCGTGAGGCATGTGGTAACACGGTGCGAAATGTAACGGCTTCTCCGACGGCTGGCGTGGATCCGAAGGAGCCGTTTGACGTATCACCCTATGCCTATCAGACTTTCAAATACTTCCTGCGCAATCCGATCTGCCAGGATATGGGACGAAAGTTCAAGATATCGTTCAGCGCCAGCGAAGATGACACGGCGTTTGCGTTCATACACGACGTCGGACTTATTCCGAAGATCCGCGACAACGAGCGCGGCTTCAAGGTGTATATCGGTGGAGGTCTGGGCGCCAATCCCTACCTCGCGGTGCCGGTCTACGATTTCCTTCACGAGGACAAGGTTATTCCGTTTATAGAAAGCGTGCTCAGGGTATTCGATCGTTACGGTGAAAGAACCCGACGCATGAAGGCACGCTTCAAGTTTCTCCTGGAAAACCTCGGGGTTGAACGCTTAATGGAATTGCTCGAAGAAGAAAGCAAGGCATTGAGCGTACATTCGTACAAGTTCGATCGCGACATCCTGCCACCGCCTGTTATGGCGCGCGAACTGAACGGCGTGGCCCGTCCCGTTATCGACGAGAAAAAATTTGAAGATTGGAGAAAGACCAATGTCTTCGCTCAAAAGCAGGAGGGGTACTTCGGCGTGTACGTCAAGTTGCCACTGGGAAATCTTTCTTCCGACCGCGCGCGCAAGTTCGCCGACATTGTCGACATGTATGCGGCTAATGAACTTCGTGTGACTGTCAGCCAGGGATATCTTATTCGCTTTGTCCGCGAGAAGGCCTTGCCGCATCTTTTTGCCGCCCTGGATAAACTCGCGTTGGCTGAACCGGGGTACGACAGCGTCGCCGACATTACGGCCTGCCCGGGATCGGATACGTGTAATCTGGGAATCTCCAGCAGCTACGGCGCTGCTGTTGCCATGGAAAAATTGATTAAAGAAGAATATCCGGATCTGATCTTCAATAACGACATCAAAATAAAAATCAGCGGATGCCCCAACTCCTGCGGTCAACATACCATTGCAAGCATCGGATTCCATGGAAGCTCTGCCAAGGATAAGAAAGGTGGCGTATTGCCGACGCTTGTAGTGTTACTCGGTGGCGCCCGGCTTTCCGATGGCCAGGGGCTGGTGGCCGAAAAGGTTATCAAGATTCCCAGCAAGCGGGGAGTCGCTGCACTGAGGCTTCTTCTCGACGACTACGAAGCTAATGCGCAGGAAGGAGAATATTACCACAACTATTATCAACGGATAGGTGGACGCAAATACTTCTATGACTTGCTGAAGCCCCTGGGCGACCTCACAACGATCGAACCGGAAGAGTATGTCGACTGGGATGAAGACCATAACTTTATCCTTCACACGGCTACCGGTGAATGTGCCGGCGTCATTATCGATCTGGTTTCTACACTGCTGTACGAAAGCGAAGAAAGATTGGCCTGGGCAGCGGAAGCGATCAATACGGAACAGTATGCCGACTCCATATATCACAGCTATGGAGCTTTCATAAACACCGCCAAGGCGCTGCTGCTCACCAACGATATTCGCGTCAGTACGCAGATACAGGTCATGGACGAGTTCAACAAGAATTTTGTTGAAACTGGCGGATTTCCCGATGTGGGCAACTTCAGGGATTTCGTACTGCGCATCAACCGCAATGAGCCGTCCGCCGCATTTGCCGAGCAATACATGAACGATTCGCAGAAGTTTCTCAAGGATGTAATGGCATTTCGCGAGAATCAGCGGGTAAGCGTTGAAGTCAAATGACCCCCAAAGCCGGACGTGGCACACCGAAGATAACGTTGATCGGCGCGGGCCCCGGTGATCCCGAATTGCTGACCATCAAGGGACTTCGCGTGCTTCAGTCGGCCGACGTCGTGCTCTACGACGCGCTGGTGTCCGAAGCATTGCTGACACACATTCCTCCTGACGTACCGGCGTGGTCCGTTGGCAAGCGTGCGGGAGCGCACTCCTTCCGGCAGGATGAGATCAACACCCTTATGGTCGACTTTGCCTACCGGTACGGTCATGTTGTACGGTTGAAAGGGGGCGATCCTTTCGTATTTGGTCGTGGCCAGGAGGAAATTGAATTTGCACTTTCCCGCGGAATTGAAGTATGCGTGATTCCCGGCGTAAGCAGCGCCTTTGCTGTACCGGCCGCGCTCAACATTCCGCTTACCTGCCGGGGCGTAAGCGACAGTTTTTGGGTGGTGACCGGCACTACCCGTTCCGGTAGCGTATCCGAGGACCTGCACCTGGCGGCCCAATCGTCGGCCACCGTGGTCATCCTTATGGGAATGTCGAAGATTGCTGAGATCATGCGCATTTTTGAAACGTACGGCCGATCCACTACGCCGGCTGCTGCAATTCAGAATGGTACGCTTTCAAGTCAGCGGTCGGTAACGGGTACCGTCTCCACCATTGCCGACGATGCTGCGCGCGTCGGCCTTGGATCTCCGGCGGTCATTGTTGTCGGCGACGTTGTCCGATTTGCAAAAGACGCGGACCTCCGGGAGATTCTTCGCTCGGCACAATAATCTTCATGGAACAGAATCGATTATTCCCGGTTTTCCTCAAGCTGGAAGAACTGCACACGCTTCTCGTGGGCGGCGGGAATGTCGGGCTGGAGAAGCTCACTGCGCTCTTGAAGAGTAGCCCCGAGGCAGTCATCACTGTGGTTGCCCCGTTCATCTGCGAACCAGTACGCGAGCTTGCGGCGTCACATCCACGTGTCCGGCTGGTACCACGAAAATTTCGGCGCACCGACCTGGTTGGCGCCGACATCGTGATGCTTGCCACAGATGACCCGGCCTTGCATGCCAGGATTCGTAAAGAAACCCGGAAGCGGGGCATCCTGATCAACGTTGCCGATACACCCGACTTGTGCGACTTCTACCTTGGTTCAATAGTCACGAAAGGGAATCTCCGTATCGGCATTTCCACCAACGGGAAGTCGCCCACCATCGCGCGACGCATCCGCGAATTTTTTGAGACGGCGCTGCCGGACGAAGCCGATGAATTGCTCTCCAACATGAACCGCATCCGCGAACGCATAGCCGGAGATTTTAAGGAAAAGGTAAAGGCGCTGAATGAGATTACGGCGTCATGGCTCGAGAAGAAGTAGGCAGTTGGCAATAGGCAGTTCGCAGTAACGCCTCGAACACATCTCCGTATCCGCACCGTT
>DASVCT010000107.1:0-15030 GCA_036381475.1 Cyclobacteriaceae bacterium | reverse complement strand
GCGGTAGCCAGGCCGACCAACGCTCCGCCCAGGTGCGCTTCATGGCCGATGTTGCCCAAACTCGTTCGAATGCCATACATGGAGTAGATGACATAGCAGATACCGAACAACCAGCCTGGGATCCCGACAGGAATGAGAAACAAGCTCACATGGATGTCAGGCACGATTGCAATGGCGGCAAAGATAACACCTGAGACGGCGCCCGACGCTCCCACAGCGCGGTAACCGGGATGATTGCGGTGAATGAACAGGGCCAGGAGATCGCCGCCGATAAGGCTCGCGAAGTAAATGATTAAAATGCTCACGGGCCCCAGAATGCGTTCCATGATCATGCTAAAGCTGTAAAGCGAGAACATGTTGAACAAAAGATGAGTCCAGTCGACGTGGAGAAATCCCGACATGAAAAGTCGTCCGTATTCACGGCGATGGAGCACCCTTCCCACTTCAAACAGGTTTCGATCAAAGAACGCAGGATCGCGAAAGCCTTTGTAGGATATCAGTATATTGGCGGCAATCAGGGCCAGCGTGACTATTTCTTTTTGCATTCTCTGAAAGTGACGGGTCAAATATAACCCGCTACGATAAAAGTCGGGCAATGAGCTACAACCTTTGTCGGCGCGAGGGGCGGGATTAACCTGCGAACAATTATCTTTGCTTCATTCACGCCAAATCGAAATCATGAAACACGGCATACTCATCGACATGGACGGAGTTATCTACTCGGGCGACACCATGATTCCCGGCGCCGACCGCTTTATCGGCCGCCTGCTGGATGAGAACATTCCTTTCATGTTCATGACGAACAACAGCCAGCGAAGCCGTACTGAAGTCGTGCGGAAACTCGGGAAACTTGGCATCTATGTCGAGGAACATCACATCTACACGAGCGCGATGGCAACGGCCGCATTTCTGAGCGGACAGATCCCGCGGGGATCAGCGTATGTGCTGGGGGAAGGCGGACTGCTGAGCAGCCTGAACGAAGCAGGTATATCGCTTGTGGAAACCGATCCCGACTGGGTGGTGCTGGGCGAAGGACGGAACTTCACCCTGGAGATGGTGCAACGCGCCGTTGACATGATCCTGGCGGGAGCAAAATTTATTACCACCAACCGTGATCCTTCTCCGAAGAAAAAAGGATGGAATAATCTGGGTATTGCCGCTACCACAGCGATGATCGAAGAAGCTACCGGCAAGCGCGCCTTTGTCATTGGAAAGCCCAGTCCGGTGATGATGCGTTCAGCCCGCAAGGCGCTAGGTCTGGAGACGGCCTATACGACAGTCATCGGTGACACCATGGACACCGATATACTCGGTGGGACAATCATGGGCTACAAGACTGTCCTCGTACTCTCCGGCATCTCGAGGAGGGAAGATCTCATTCACTACGCATTCAAGCCTGACTTACTGGTAGACTCTGTTAACGATGTACCTCTCCCACTTCCCTGGTGGACCGATTGATTTGCGATTAGCGATTTGCGATTAATGATTTGCGATTTTGATGTCAAAAAACTCCTTGGTGCTCGTGGCACTTAAATCACAAATCGATAATCGATAATCGATAATCGATAATCGCTAATCGATAATCTAATGAGGAAGCCGCGGCCTTAACAAACCGTACACCCAGGTTCCGGCCAATGCACTAAGTATGGTGACGCCAATCACCAGCATGCCTGTGCCAAGCTGAGCGTACAGTGGTCCGGGGCACGCGCCGGTCATCGCCCAGCCCAGGCCGAATAAGACGCTGCCGTAAATATTGCCCTTGTGAAATTTCTTGTCGGCAACTACGATCGGTTCTCCATAGATCGTACGGATCCCGAATTTCCGGATCACCCAAAGAGAAAGCATGCCTACCAGCACTGCGGATCCGATAACCCCATACATGTGAAATGACTGCAGCCGGAACATCTCCTGTATCCGGAACCACGATATCACTTCACTCTTCACAAGCAGCAAACCAAACCAGGCTCCGGCAACAAAGAATTTTATGTCGTGCCACCACGAATGGGAAAGACGTGACTCATTGAGACCGCTGTCTATGGCCTTGCCATCCGGATCCGTGTCGGTCAACTTCCTGAACTCCGTAACAATTTCGCCTTTGCTCATAAGTCTACAGCGTTAAGATGATAGGAAGTATTGCGTTAGCCATAAGGAAACCGCCAGCCATAAAGCTCATGGTCGCCACCAGGGAAGGCAATTGAAGATTGGATAACCCCATGATGGCGTGACCCGAGGTACAGCCGCCTGCGTAGCGTGTTCCAAAACCAACGAGAAATCCGCCCACGACGATCAGCAGGAATCCGCGCAGCGTTCCGAGGCTTTCAAAAGAAAACAGCTCGGCCGGAAGCAGGTTGTTATAGGAGGCGACCCCATAATTCGCGAGTTCCGCCTTGAGCGAGCTATCGACCTGGATATCCTGCGGAAACGGCAGTACGTTAGCGGCAATCATGCCTCCCAATACGAGGCCTCCGACAAACCAAAGGTTCCACGCCTCCTTCTTCCAGTCGTATCGGAAAAAAGGAATTGCGGGACGCAACACCGCGGCACAGATATGCGAAAACGAAGAAGATATGCCGAAGGATTTATTGCCCATCAACAGCAGCAGCGGAACGGTAAGACCGATCAGTGGGCCGGATATGTACCACGGCCAGGGCTGTGACAGCGTTTCAAACACCTGTTTCATACAATACCATTAATCAATCGCGTATTTTCCTAACACATGCATATTTCCTTAAGTTTCAACAGATGGGGCGGCTAAAACGCCCCTTACGCGCCCGGAATCGTTTCCGGTGATAAGTTTGCGTTATTTCTGTTACTTATGGAGAATGTCCCGTACTTTAGTAGTATCCCATTGGATGTATCTCCATGAAAAAAGTATCAAAAAAATTCGTCCGGTCCAAAATTGAAGAGGCCGTTAGCAAGACCATTGATGAACTCGAGTTGTCGCCCGCTTCCCGCAAAACGAGGAAGATGATCACAAGGGCTTCGAAAAAAATTTCACGGCAGTTGAAGGCAGAGATTAAGAAGCTGAACAAGAAAGCAGACAAGATTGCAAAATCCCTCGCAAAAAAAGAGAAGAAAGCCCAGAGAGGTGAAGAAACAGCCCGCCTTGCACCCACGCTGAACTGATGGAGATTGAGGGTTGGACCGATTACCTGTTACTGATCACTGACTCCCGACGCCACTTCCTCCCCTGGCTGCTCAAACCTCACCACTTTCAACGGCGCATCGTTGATTGCGACTATTAACCTATCTCCATCAACGAGAATTTTTCTCACATCACCTGTAAGGTGAAGCCCAGTTGCTGAAGGACTCACAAATTCAAAGCCTCCCCTTCCATCGCCCAGGAAAACGAAACCGGTGTTGCCCGTCATCTTTCCCGTTCTCGATCGTGTAGCGGTAAGATTTCCGCCAGCGGCGAAATCCAGGTTGCCGTCACCGTTGACATCGAGAGTCGCCACCGCGAAGACGGGAGCAATCTGCATTTGAACGGGAAGCGGCTGGATGACAAACCGGTCCCCCTCGTTTCTCACGAAGCAGCTCCGCATTTGTACCATAGTTAACTTCGAAGCCGCCTCCTTCTCATCCGGGGTAAGCAGCTCATCGAGGCTGGCGCGGGAGTAGGAAGCATAGTCATTGAACCGCTTCCGGAACCCGGGCAATTGTCCCACGAGTTCGTCACGGGTTGGATATGGATAGCTGCGGCCCTTTATATAATAGGTAAGAATGGGATCTACTGAGCCGTTGTCATCGAAGTCGGCGTACCATATGGACGCCGGCCGCTCCGGCGATGCTTTTATCTGATTATTGAGGCCGACATTCCCGACAACGAAGTCCGCGTCCCCATCATTGTCGAAGTCCGCCGCAACGATGCAATTCCACCAGCCTGATGCAGAGTCAGGTACAAAGTCGGCCGTTGCCTGTCTCAGCATGCCCTTCTCATTGAGAAACACTTCAATGCCCATCCATTCGCCCACGACGATCAAGTCCTCATATTCGTCATGATTCAAATCGACCCAAACCGCGTCAGTGATCATTCCCGCCATACGCAATTCATCGGGAATTGAACCAATAGTAAATCCTCCTTTACCGTCATTGATGAGAATCACGCTTTCCGGTGTCTCAGGATACCGTCCCGGAACAATCCTGCCTCCGACAAACAGGTCCAGGTCGCCATCCAGATCGACATCGGATGGGCGGACAGAGGAACCGCTGATGTGCATTTCCGGGAGTATCGACTTTGTGAACAAACCGTTCCCGTCGTTAATGTACAAACGGTCCTGCAACGCCTGGTCTGCCCTGTTGTACTCATACCCGCCGCTCACGACATAGGCATCCTGATCGCCGTCGTTGTCGGCGTCGAAAAAGATGGCATCGACATCCTCGCTATTACTGTCATTTTCAAACGCAGGCTGATGCGATTTCACATACCCTCCTTGCCTGGCACGAAGGAAAAGGGAAGCCGGCTGGCCTTTGGCTCCGCCGACAAGCAAGTCGGTCAATCCGTCGCCGTTTACATCACCGACGGCGAGCGCCGGTCCCATCGTAGAGTACATTCGGGGCAGGAGCGACTGAATATTGAAATCCACAAACTCATTTTCGGTGTGCCTGAAGTCGGGCGACTCGTTGACTTCCCGGAACCATGCGCGCGATGGTGGTGTGGGAAGGACTTCATTGGTATCGGTTTCCGTAATTTCTATATGTTGATTGGCGCTGACGTTCTTAACCGTTTGGCAATCGCCGGTGGGCCACCGGACAACGATCGAGTCGATACGATCAACAGCGCCGAGCCCGAAGTGCAACACCGGATCAACGGAAGACTGAAATCCCCTGACGGGCAAATTCTCCTTGACCCACGCCTTGCCTCCGGCGAAAACCGTCACCCGTGCTCCCACGGCAAATGCATTTGCAGTTCCCGCCAACTTCACCGCAAGAAAATTGTTTCGCAGGCGTTCAGCGTTGTTGCGATAGATCCCGGCTTTGTCGTTCATGTTGTTGATCACGAGGTCGAGGTCGCCGTCGTTGTCGAGGTCCGCGTAAGCCGCGCCATTCGCGATGGAGGGTTCGTCAAAGCCCCACGCCTTCGTTACGTTGGTGAACGTCAGGTCACCATTTCCTCTGAAGCAATAATTCGGAAGTTTATTCTCTTCAAACTTTGCGATGACTTCCAGCAAACTAACCTTTTCCCCCTTGCGCAATTTCGCTTCCACACTTTTCGCAGCTTCAAACTTGGCAAAGTCGTTGTTGGTAAGGTCGCGCTTGAATCCGTTTGTAACAAAAATATCAGGAACCCCATCATTGTCGAAGTCTTCTATCAACGCACTCCAACTCCAGTCGGTATTCGAAACACCCGCAAGCTGACCGATCTCACTGAACGTTCCGTTGCCGTCGTTCAGGTGGAGCATGTTGCGCATATATTGCGCGTGCAGGCCGCTCTTCACCATGCGGTTGAACACGTTGTACTCGTCGACGCCCATGAGTTGTTTTTGACGGTAATTGTCTTCCGGCAGCATATCCAGGGTGAAGATGTCCATCTGCTGATCACCGTTAATGTCTGCGATGTCCGTACCCATTGTGAATTTCGATATGTGACTCAGTTGGTCGGCGGTCACATCTTTGAAAAACCTCCCCCGGTCGTTGATCAGCATCCGGTCGCGGGCCGTGTAGTCGCAACCCAGGTACATATCGACCCATCCGTCGTTGTTGATGTCCGACAGGCTAATTCCCAGTCCGTAGTTGAACGCCGAACCGTACACGCCGACAGAGTCGCTGATATCCGTGAAATAGCCGTTGTCGTTCCGGTATAGTTTGTTGCCCACGTCCGGAAAGCGTTCGTTTGAATTTTTCACAGAAAGGTTATACACATTGGAAATATCCAGGAGCGAGTGGTTGAGAAGGACCATATCCAGGTCATTGTCCCGATCAAAATCGAAAAACGCAGCCTGGGTAGAGTACGAGGGGTCGTCCAGGTTATACTCTTTTGCCTTGTCTGTGAAAGTCAGGTCGCCGTTGTTGATCAGGAGAATATTCCGCCGTCGTTCCCTATCCACAGGGTTCGCCGACCTGCAAACGTAGATATCGAGAAGTCCATCGCCGTTGACATCGGCCATGGTTACGCCTGTCTTCCACCCCACCTCGCAGGCGGTACCCGATGCTTTGGTAATGTCTCTAAATTTGAAATTGCCCTCGTTCAGGTAAAGTTTGTTGCTGAACAGATTCGATGTGAAGTAGATGTCGATAAGGCCGTCGTTATTGATATCGCCAAGGGCAACGCCGCCGCCATTGTAAAAGTACTCGTAAGTAAGAATGTTACTGCGTTCTGTTTCGTGGTTTTCGTTGACGAAATCAATACCCGTTTCGCGATCGCTGATTTTTGAGAAAAGGGAGTCATCGTCGTGCGAACAGGACGATAGAAAAAGGACAAACAGAACGAGTACTCCAAACTCACGCATGTGGCAACCTACAATTAGCTATTCGACGACGGCGCGTTTTCCGTGCCTCTGCCCCTCACCTGATGAAAGGGGCAAATTCACCAAGAATATATGCTTTTGGTAAATGAAATCACCAAAAATCCTGCTATTTGGTGAATACAGGCACGATTGCCCCGTTAAACAATAAGCCGCCTCATCTTACAATAGGGCGGCTTATTGTTGGTTTCCGGAGGCTGGAGCCTACTTCAGCCCGATATGATCGATATACACATCGCCCGACCAGCCGCGGTCCTGGAACCATATTTCGCTGATACCCGTCGGATTGTTGAAGTCGGACAACGGTATCTGGACGTCCTTCCATGTGCCTTCCTCGATGGGTACCTCAAGTACGGTACCAGCGACATTTACGTTGATGGACTGCCCTCCGGTACCCGGACCTCCATATATCGAGAACGCATAGAAGGAAGCTCCTGCTGTAGACACCGATTCACCGCTCCAATTGCCGAACTGGGCACCGCCGCCCCAGCTGCCTACGAAGGTGACTTTAATGGCCTTGGTACCCACGCGTACCTGTTCGCTGTTGGCAGGATCGGTTGTTACACCGCCCCATCCGCCTCCCGCGCCGAGAGGAGCCTGAACCGCGTCGTCAAAGATCACCGTAGCCAACGTCAATTGATCACCAAAGGGAACGGTAATCGGGACGGTAAAGTCATGGATCGTGGTAATGACCACAGTGCCACCTTGTGCTCCGTCGGGAATGACCACCTGCAATTGAGTAGTACTTTGGTTTTCAAAATCCGTCACCGGATCGGGTACATTGGGGAACGTCAACTTGGCGATGAGGTCGAGATCCGTACCCGTCATGGTCAGCAATACCCCAGGATCATGATCGTCCGTATCCGGTGGCGAGAACGCCGTAACGTTCGGCAATATGATGGTCAGCGTGCCCGCTTCCACCTCCAAACCGGACGGCGCCGTGAGTATCAGCGTACCGTCAACAGTAGTAGCCGGAACGGAGACAACAATTTCCGTTTCGGACTGGCTGACAAACTCAGTGCTCGATACAATAGCACCGCCGCCGAATTCAATCTGCGTCACCAGGTCCAAATCCGTTCCTGTCAGCGTAAGGTTGTCGGTATGTCGGATGGCTCCCGGGTCCAACGATGACACTTCGGGCAGCTTGACGACCAGCGCGTCCTCAGTGGTTATCTCGAGCGGTTCCGTTCCCCCCGTGTTAAACGTCAGAAAGCCGGTTCTTGCCTCCATCGGCACGGTTACCTTCAATTCGGTTTGCGACTGACTTACGAAGTCCGCCTTTTCGACGACCAGGTTGCCGGGAAACGTTACACTTTCAATCCAGTTGATAAACTCACCTGTTATCGTTATGTCCGTGCCCGGTTTGGCCTCGGGTGTGAAATCGGAGATCACCACAGGAACCTCGAGGCTCAACACAGTCTTCGATTCGATGTCACCATCGGGGGTTTTGAGGAGAACCTTGCCGGTTTCCACAGCTTGCGGCACAATGAGCTTAATAACCTCGGAGGTTGCCGACGTAAAGGCACTTTTTGGCACCTCCACCGATGGATAAAATACTACGGCCGTGACTTTGTCCAGATTATTGCCAATGAATCGAATCTCTTCTCCATGTTTGACTCCCGAAGGACCAAAGCTCAACAACTCTATTTTAGAACTGCTTGCCTCCTTGTCGTCGTCACAGGATGTCAAAAACACAAACGGCAATACCAGACACAAAAGGCCGGCTGCTTTTCTTATATGATTTCTTTTCATACGCTGTATCCAGTAAGAGTTAATCATTTGTGTTCGGCACTACCCTGAAGTTGTCCATGGCAAAGTTGTATATGGCCGGGTTAGGGCCATGAAAGTAGATGTACATGCCATACCCGGAAGGGTTGTAAGGGAACTCCTGGTTGGCCTCGTACACATTTGCCCAGGGTATAGTTACAGTTTCCCATGCGCCTTTCGTATCGAGGTTGGCTTGCCATTCATAGTAGATGTTATTCCTGGCGTCGCCGAAGCTGCCCCCGTCGGCAGAGCCGAGATAGAGGCGCATAATCGCCCCGCTGATCGATTCCAACGTATTCACTTCAAACTTCAGACTATAACTTCCCGGGTCAATGAACGCTCCCTCCGGTATGACCTTCGTTAGTGTGGCAACGTCGCCGTCTGCCGGCCCGCCATAAACTTCCAGGTACGGCCAGGCTCCCTGCTGTCCTTTATTCACGCGCATGAATTTGCTGCTGATGTTCGATACATCGGGATCCGAATCCACCACGAAGTCGCCCCCCCTCCAAAAGCCACTGATGAATGGCCCTTCAAAGTTGGCGAAGATGTTGCGATTATCTCTGAACCAGAAATCCGTTTCGGTAGTACCGAAATTGGACGCGATGGTTACCGGACCAGGCTGCGCGCCATCCGGCACAATGACCTCCAGCACCTGATCTTCTACCGAAAGGATTTCCGCTTCGACATCCCCGGTGAAGGTTACTACCAGCGGTTCGTAGAAAAAGTCTCCGTAGAACGTGGCGACGTCCCCGGTGTTCACATATTCACTTTTCATTCTTGTCACCAACGGCTCGCTGATATCCACGGAGAAATCGTACAGGAGTGAATCACCGTTGGAAAAAATCAGTTTGAGTTTGTTGGTAATGACTTCCGGAAGGTCTGCAGGCACCCGCGTGATGATGGACGTGTTGGTAATAAACGTCTTGATCAGCGATGATGGTTGATCATTAAACCATACTTCAACCGTATTCTCAAGGTTTTCACCCATGATGGCCACCATCTGCCCCTGTGCTGCGGCGACAAGCAGTGAGTCGGAAGAAGCCGCCTCCGTAACCCTTACATAACGGATTCTTGGAGAGCCACCAGCGTCGTCATCCGAACATTGCGTGAATATCGCGGCCATGACCAGGGCCACGGACAGGAACAGTATTTTATCTATTGATTTCATAGCGTTTTTTCTAAATCCACTAAATACACCGTTACTCAAACTCATAGGGTACGGGCTCTTCGTTCAGGCTGGGCGCCTGGCTGACTTCCGACGCAGGAATGGGCAATCTGAAGTTGCCTGAATTCGCAGTGGCAAGCCGGTTGTTGTCCCACGACGTCTTGATAAAGGTCCACGCTGTCGGGTTAGGCCATTGATTTGGCTTGATCACAAAAAGACCGCGGTCCTGCGTGCTGATGATGTCATACGCTTTCTGAGGATCATAGTAGCTGAGTCGCACCAGGTCATACCATGCCATGCTTTCCATAGCAAATTCCTTCATGCGTTCCTCGAAGATCATCTGCCAGGTGAGTTCGGTCGGTCCGCCATTCGGATCGTCGGCGACGATAGCCGGCAGACCAGCCCGTGTATGAACCGCGTTGAAGTATTCCAGGGCCTTCGGATCCTTCGTTGAAGGTTGATTTCCGAGGGCCGCTTCGGCGTATATCAGGTACATTTCAGCAAGCCGCAACATGTAGGTGTTGTTCGGGTAGCGTTGGCGATCTGTTTCACCCGGTATCTTGCCTATCACGTATTTTTTGATACTGGCGAAACTGTTGTCGCTGCTGCCGGGATCAGGGAATACATGGGGCAGTCCCGTTGCGTTGTTGATAATCTCTGGATACGTAAACCCGGGCAGCATGAAGCTTGCCTTCAGCCGCTGATCGAGAGTAAACCCAGGCGTAGCGCCGTCGTCTACCATCAATCCATCGTACAAGCTAAGCAACCACCAGGTGGCGCTGAGATCTCCTCCCCATCCGTCGCCGTTGGCTGCGATGTCGTTAGTGTATGTGATCTGCGACACCATCGTGTTGGAAGCTTCATATCCGTTCGGTGCTGTAGTATACACCCATTGCAGCTCGAACAGCGATTCATCGTTGTTGTCGTATGGATAGCGGAACAAGGCAGCGTAGTCATCCAACAGGCGCTTTCCGCTCATCGTGATCACGCGCTCCGCATATTCCTTCGCTTTGTCGAGGTTTTCCTGATGCCGTGCACCCGGAGAGGCATCGAGGCCTGCGAGCGTCAGGTGTGTCCGGGCGAGCATGCCTTCCGCGGACCATCTTGTGAGCCTGCCGGGTTGCACAGGCTCGTCAGGCAGGTGCTGAGCGGCAAACTCATAGTCCCTTTTGATGAACTCCCAAACGTCCGACACGAGGTTGCGCTTCAGGTTCGGGTTGAACAGGTGCTCCAGGTTATTTTCAATAATAGGAACCGGGCCGTAGTTCATTACGAGATGCGTGTATGCGGTGGCGCGCATGAACCGGGCTTCCGCAATGGCATGATTCTTTATCTCCTCCGATACCTCGGGGCCTGCGTACGTGTTGATGTTGTGGATGGCCAGGTTGGCCTGTCCGACAATCACAAAGAAAGCCTGGTAGGCCTGTTCGTTGGGCTCGGATACGTCGGTAATGTTGAATTCAACAGCGTCGCGGTCACCCCAGGCACGGAAGACTGTTCCTCCGCGGATGTCGCCCAGCTTGAAGTTGGCTTTATCGACATAGCTTTTCCAGGCGCCGCTGTACAGCGGCGCCGTACCGGCGAGGACTTGTTCGTCGGTCTGATAGAAGTTTGCATCCACCAGCCTGTCCTGAGGGGGCCTGTTCAAAAAGTCCTCGGAACAGCCGGCGAGTATGGCCGATGCTGTCAGGGCGGCGAGCAGTATAGTACTATTTCTCATTGTCAGATTCATTTAAGACTAGAAATCAACCCCAAGATTAAATGAGTAGACCGGCGTCAGCGGATATCGTCCGTAGTCTACGCCCACGAATCCCTGGGCTACGTTCTCATTGGGTCCCACATACGATCCGATTTCCGGGTCGTAACCGGAATAGTTCGTGATCGTGAAGGCATTCTGCACGCTGATCCCCACGCGCACATCGCGGACGACATTCTGGTTACCCAGCAACGATCGCGGAAGGGTATAGCGAACTGAAATGTTCTTCACGCGCAGGTATGAGCCGTCTTCCAGGTACTTGTTGGTAAGTCTGTCATAGTTGCCGTTGATGTTTGAACCGGATATCCGGTTAACACGGGTCTCAGGATTCAACAGGTACGGATTGCCTTCCTCGTCTTCAGCAACCTTGGCATAATTGAAGGCTTCAATAAACATGTTGCGGCCCAGGTTGATATTGTTGGGATTGTTGTTTTGATACCGTACATAATTGTAAACCTGGTTGCCGTAGCTATACGTGAGCAGGATACTGACGTCAATGCCCTTGAAAGAAAACGTGTTCGTAAAGCCACCGAACCATTTGGGATAGGGATTTCCGAGGAACGTACGGTCATCAGCCGTAATTTTTCCGTCGGGTACACCATCCGGACCGCTGACATCCCTGTATTTCACATCGCCAACCCAGATGCTGTTTACGCCGGAAGGCCGTGGATCACCATTGTTATCCACGGGGCGTGCGCTGTTCTCAATTTCTTCTACGCTTTGGAACAGTCCTTCTTCGATGTAGCCAAAGAACAGCCACGGCGCATAGCCAACTTGTGTGCGCTGTGCAAAATTGGCGAGAAACCAGTCTGGCCCTTCACGGGTCAGGTGGATGGATCCCGTAGTCAGGTTGGTGATCTTCGTCTTGAAACCTGAGAAGTTAAGGTCAGACTCCCACTTGAACCCATTCTTGTCGATGTTGGTCGTGTGGATTGAAAATCCCCACCCTTTATTTTCCAGGGAACCGACATTTACGACCGGAGCTCCCACCGATGCGTCGCCACGGGTACCCATGTACCAGGGCAATTCACTTTGGAGAATGAGATTGTCTGTATTCTTGATATAGTAGTCGGCGTCGAGTTGGATCCTTCCGTTGAAGAGTCCCAGCGTTATGCCAAAGTTGTCGGTCTTGGTCTCTTCCCATTGGTAGTCGGGGTTGGGATAGTTTGCCGGCCGGAAACCGGAGCCCCACTCGGTGGGCAACGCGTCGGCCAGGGTACCATAGATGGCACCACCGTTGCCCTGGTTACCGGTGAGTCCGGTTTCAAACCGCAACCTCAGGTCGTTTATGAACGGCACATTAAAGAATGACTCTTCCGAAACGCGCCACACACCGGAAATTGAAGGGAAGTACCCCCACTTTCTTCCGGGGCCGAAGTTGGCAGAACCATCCGCCCGATAGGCAGCGGTTACGATATAGCGGTCGTCAAAGTTGTAGTTAATGCGACCCAGATACGACTCCATGGCCCATTCGCCCTGACCTCCGCCGTTGCCTGCGGTACCCGCGTCTCCGGCATTGAGGTCAAGAACTCCGTTTGTCAGGAAGCCGCTGCGGGAGCCTTTGAGGTTTTTCCAGCTGGACTCCTGTGCTTCGTGTGTCGCCATAGCGTTGATGTGATGCCTGCCGAGTTGTTTTGTGTATTGTATGGTCTGGCTCCAACCCCAGTAGCTGTTCAGGTTGTGGTTGTTCTCCAGGTAGGCATTGACGTTCTGTTGCCAGCCAAAGTTGTAGGTAGGCAGGAAGTAGGTGGAATTGGAGAAGCCGATGTCGGTATTGAAATCTGTTCGAATTTCAAGACCGTCGAGAATTCTTATTCCGGCATTCAGTCCACCCAAAAACCGGTTGCGCTCCAGGTCGTTCGTCGAAATGTTGGCGATCCCCACTGGGTTGGGCGGAGCAAACTGCTCGGCATTGTACGCGGGATTGCCGCCGCCATAGGTGCCGTCCAGGTTCTTTACGGGAATCTGTGGCCCGAGCTGAATCGCATTTACGATAAGGTTGTTTCCGTTCAGGTTGTTTGACGCGAGCTTTTCATCCGTCTTTGCGTAACTGAGATTTCCGCCAACAAAGAACCAGTCGCGGGGTTTCACATCGAGGTTCACCCGCACCGAGGTCCGCTTGAATCCGGAACCGAGCGCCACCCCTTCCTGATTCATTCTTTCACCGGAAACATAAAACGTAGTCTTCTCGCCGCCTCCGCTTATACTTACCTGGTGTTTTTGCATGGCAGCCGACTTAAACAACTCGTTCTGCCAGTTCGTCCCCTCACCGAGGATGGACGGGTCGCGAAAGTCTTCGCGCACTTCGCCGCCAGCAAGGCCTTTGTATTCATTTTCCATTTGCGCGTACTGGCGCAAATTCATGACTTCAAGGTTTTCCGGCGGAGCCTGAAGGCTATACGTATAGTCGTAGGAGATCTTTATGTCGCCCGACTTACCGCGTTTCGTTGTGATCAGGACAACGCCATTCGTTCCGCGCGACCCATAGATTGCCGTCGCAGAAGGGCCCTGAAGAATTTCCATGCTCGCGATGTCGGCCGGGTTCAGCGAGGCTAATGGATTGGTTCCCGATGCGGAAATCGACCCTTGTATCTGGACACCGTCGACGACGTACAGCGGCTCGTTGCTGCCGTTGATGGAGTTGATACCGCGAATGTTTACTGAAATGCCACCGCCGGGTGCTCCGGTGTTTTGCGTTACATACACACCCGCTGAGCGACCCTGGATAGCCTGTTCAAGGGTAGTGTTAATGGTACGCCCGATATCCTGGGAGGAAATGGACGTCTGCGCCGTAGTCAGGTCGCCGCGCCGCATTTCGCCGTAACCCACGACGACCACTTCATTCAGTGTGGCCACGTCTTCGGCCAGGGCAACGCGGATGTTGGTCTGTGCACCGACCCGAATTTCCTGGGAAACGTAGCCGATGAACGATATCACGAGCACATCGTCATCGCCCGCCTCGATGGAAAAATGACCACTTCCGTCGGTGGCCGTTCCCGCTGAAGTTCCCTTCCTGATCACGTTAACGCCGGGCATGGCGTTCCCTGATTCGTCGGTGACCTGGCCGGAGACGATTCGCTGCTGCCCGAAAGCAGACGCAAACCCCAGCAGCAGCAGCACCGTAACGATCGCTCGTGCCAAACTTCCGTAAACAATCTTCATAGACATAGGGTTGGTTTAGAGAAAATGATGCGGTCTGGATATGTTATACCGGATCACCTGGCGCGATTTCAAAAAGAAATCCGCGACAGGCTAGAAGGTTTCAGCCAAACCATCTGAAACTACTTGATCCGGTTATTGTTTAGCTCAACACACGGATACCCGCTGCCTCACCACGCCAACTTCCTGCAAACGACTTCACCGGTACGGTTACGCAAACCGTTGCCTTCAGGGCATATCAAAGATGCCTTTCCTTGTGAACTTCGAGGGTATTGAAATGTTATCCAATTGCGGGCGAACGGTTAACGGGGGGTGTCAGAATGTTTCAGGAAGGGGTATGAAATGTTAGGCGAAATTGCGATTCCGGCACGGGGGACGCAAATTTTTTTTTGAGTCAGAAACGGCAGATCAGGGCGTCGGGGAACGATTTGTTCAAATCATCGATACCAGGACAATGCATCCCAGGATCAAAAAATAGAGCAGAATCTCCAGGATCAGCATCACCTTGCTCTTTTTTCGATAGTTATCAGCAGACATCAGGTTCCGGAATAAACTTGTGTCAATCTAACATGAATTCTTCCCGCGATAGGCTACAAAATCGTAATGATCAGGGTTCGGATTGTTGCTTCGCAAGAGATTTTTTGGGTACCCCAGTCCCTTCTTCACTCTCACGCTCACACTCACACTTTCTTCACTCTCACCCTCACATTCACACTACT
>DASVCT010000106.1:0-16130 GCA_036381475.1 Cyclobacteriaceae bacterium | reverse complement strand
TGACACTAAAAGAAGTCGACGAAGCCGCTTCAGCTACGTGAAGCAGGATGAGTTCGGATCCTGACTTTCGGGCAATTTCAACAGCTACATCGAGGGCAATTTTGGCGGGTTTGGAAAAATCGGTAGGAACAAGAATTTTCTTCATAAAACGGGTTTGGGATTCGGTTATTGGGGAAAGTAACGCATTTTTTGATTTGAGAACAAGATGAGAAGGCATTTAAGGCGACGGACTGTCTTCACCGACGATAATGACCGGAACAGGCAGAGTACGCAGGAAGACATCCTGTGGACGTTCAGTGATAAGCCGGCGCATGTTGCGATCCATGACGATCTTGTCGACACCGTTCTCGCGTACCTGGCGAAGGATACAGTCCGCGAAGAATCCGATCTCAATGAGGAATTCATGGTCAGTAACGGTACCGTTATGGAAAAAAGGCTCCAGCATACAGAAGCGTTCCCTGGCCCGGAGTTCGATGCGGTTTCTGAATTTAAGAATCTCTTCCTCCTGGTCGGGCTGGATAAGCCGGTATGAATACAATACGGTGACGCAACTCCCCTCCTTGTTCGCCATTTGAATGGCGTACTTGAGCGCTTCAATGGAAGTCTCGGAAAAATCAATCGGGCAAAGAATCTTCCCTTTCATAACACAAACTATTTCAAAACTAACCGACCGGGCCCCCGTATTACAGGATGACTGTCAGGTGCTGAACCTGACTTTTATCATCCCCTGGCTACAGCTATATTGCACATAATTGCTTCCAACGATGGCGGTGCAGCAGAAAGACTCTATCCTTTCCCAGGACACTTTTCGGCAAATTTTCCAGAATTCTGCCGAAGGGATCATTATGGTCAATGACGAAGGCCGGATCTTTCTGGCTAATCCGGTTGCAGAAAAGATGTTTGGGTATTCCCCGGGAGAGCTGGTTAACGTGCACCTCGCTGAGCTGTTGCCGGAGCGGTATCGTGCCCGTCATGCGGTCTATCGGGAGCAGTTCTTCCAGGATCCCCGACCCCGCCGGATGGGCGTTGGCCGCGATTTACTTGCCGCCCGGAAAGACGGCTCAGAATTTCCGGTGGAGGTCAGTCTCAGCAGCGTACCCATTGATGGTCATTCCCTGGTCATCGCCTTCATCATAGACATTACCTTGCGCAAGAAATCGGAAGAGGCCCTGAGGAGAAGCGAGGAACAACTCATCATTTACGCGGCCGAACTCGAACGCAAGGTCAAATCGCGGACGGAAGCGCTCGACAAGACGATTCGGGAACTCGAAAAGCTCAACAAGGACCTGGAGGAACAGATCCTGGAACGCCGGCGGGCGGAGGAGGAAGCGAACAAAGCCCTTCAAAGGGAACGCGAGGTAAACGAACTCAAGACGAAATTCGTTTCCATGGCCTCTCATGAATTCCGCACGCCGCTGAGTTCTGTTTTGAGCTCGGCATCACTCATCCGGAAATACCGGGACAAGGGAGACCTCTCCCGCATCGACAAACACATCGACCGCATCAAATCGTCAGTCAACCATCTCACCAACATTCTGAACGACATCCTTTCCCTCGGCCGTCTTGAGGAGGGAAAGATCGAGGTCATATCCGAAGAAATCCACGTCGAAGAAATTTTCGAGGATATAGCTGAGGAACTGAAGCTGACCCTGAAACCGGGCCAGGACATTCGGATCAGCTGCCACGGTCCGAAGCGAACGATAAAATCCGACCCAAAAGTGCTCAGGAACATTACGTTCAACCTGGTTTCCAACGCCAGCAAATATTCGGATGAAGGCAAGAACATCTACCTGGACCTGACCCTTGACCCCGATCAGGTGCGGATCGCCGTCCGTGACGAGGGCGTAGGCATTCCGGCAGAAGAAGCAAAGCACATTTTCGAGCGCTTTTACCGGGCCAGCAACGTGTCGAACATTCAGGGCACCGGGCTTGGCCTTAACATCGTAAAACGTTATGTGGGGCTGCTGAACGGCAAGATCGAATTTACCTCGGAATACGGAAAAGGTAGTACCTTTACAGTGACGCTGCCCTGCTAAAGGCCAAGTGGCATTCCCGGAACCCATTGAAGCTATGAAGAAGATACTGCTTATCGAAGACAATGCGGAGGTACGCGAAAATACCAGCGAGATCCTTCAGCTTGCCAACTACGAGGTTATCACGGCAGAAAATGGAAAAGAGGGTGTTGAGCTGGCGCAGCGGGAACGCCCGGACCTGATCATTTGCGACATCATGATGCCGGAGTTGGATGGCTATGGCGTCCTCCATATCCTGGGAAAGAAAGTGGAAACGGCCCGCATACCGTTCATCTTCCTCACGGCAAAGACGGAAAAAAGCGACATCCGCAAGGGGATGACGTTGGGCGCCGACGACTATCTGACCAAGCCGTTTGACGATACCGACCTGCTCAACGCGGTGGAGGCACGGTTGCGCAAGAGCGAATTCCAGCACACCGACTACGAGCAATCCACCGAGGGACTTGACCGGTTCATCAGCGACGCCCAGCGCGCATTGAATCTCAAAGACCTTTGCAAGGACCGAAAGGTGAAGCGTTATAAGAAAAAAGCTGAAATCTATTCCGAATCGGAAACGCCCCTATACCTTTTCTATATCGTATCCGGGAGCATAAAGGAATTCAAATCGCATCCCGACGGTAAAGAACTCATCACAAACATTTATAAGGAAAACGACTTTTTCGGTTTCGAACCTCTGCTCGACAACGGCGTTTACAATGAATCCGCAATTGCCATGGAGGATACCGAACTGACGCTGATCCCGAAAGCGGACTTCCTTACCCTGCTGCACGCACGACCTGACATCTCGGCAACGTTCATTTCACTTCTCTGCAAAAAAGTCGCCGACAAGGAAGATCAGCTTCTTCATCTGGCTTACAATTCCGTCAGACAGCGTACAGCCGAAGCGTTGCTCAGGGTGTGGAACTTCAAGAATTCAAAAGAAGTTATTAGCGTGTCGCGGGAGGACCTTGCCAAGCTGGTGGGAACCGCCTCCGAATCGGTAATCCGCGTGTTGTCTGATTTCCGGGAGGAGGGCATCATCGACGTCATCAGCGGGAAGATCAAGGTGAAACACCCTGAGAAGTTGGAAAAGGTGATTCGCTGGAGTGTCGCCCGCTGACGTTGGGTGTAACAACGAATCCTTATCCGCGACTAATCCATCAGGACATCAACATCCGAACCTATGAAAAAAATATTGATCATCGGCGCCCTTGTGGTAGGCGCCTTCATCATCTACCGCCTTTTTGCCGGAACGTATAACAACCTGGTGTCCGAACAACAAAAAGTGGAATCGCAATGGGCCCAGGTCCAGAACGTGTACCAACGACGGGCTGATCTCATTCCCAACCTGGTGAATACGGTGAAGGGTTATGCCGACTTTGAACAGGAGACGCTGACCCGGGTGATCGAAGCCCGTGCCAAAGCAACGTCGGTAACCATTGATGCCGGCGACCTCACCCCGGAAAAAGTAGCGCAATTCCAGGAAGCTCAGGGGGAACTTTCATCCGCGCTCAGCCGGTTACTCGTAAGTGTGGAACGGTATCCGGACCTGAAAGCCAATCAAAATTTTCTCGACCTTCAGACGCAGCTCGAAGGTACAGAAAACCGCATCACCGTAGAACGGATGAAGTTCAACGATACAGTCCGGTCGTATAATACCTACCTCAAACAATTTCCACGCAATCTGCTGGCCGGCATTTATGGATTCGAGGAACGGGGATATTTCGATGCAACTCCCGAAGCTCAACAGGTTCCCGAGGTACAATTCTGATCGATGGCGAGGGATTTTTTCACGGTCATAGAGAGACAACGCATTCGGCAGGCCATACTCGAGGCTGAAAAAAAGACCACCGGCGAAATCCAGGTTCACCTGGAGTACCACGCGCGGAAACCCCTCGCCGAACGCGCCGCCGAAGTGTTCAACACTCTTGGCATATCGCGCACGAAGGCACGAAACGGCGTGCTGTTTTACCTTGCCGTCAAAGACCAACAGTTCGCCGTCCTCGGGGATTCGGGTATCGATAAGGTCGTCCCCGCCGACTTCTGGGACCAGATAAGAACCCACCTGGAAAACCTGTTCCGGCAGGGGCGCTTCACGGAAGGGTTATGCGACGGAATCCGAATGGCAGGCGAACAACTGGCGCGATACTTTCCCATTACGAGCGACGATCAGAACGAACTACCCGATGACATTTCCTTTGGCAACCAGTAGCGCGATGATAAGACTTCTTTTTTTGGTGTTGCTGGCAACATCGGTTTACGCGCAGGATATCCCTCCGGCGCCCGATCCACCCCGCCTGGTCAACGATTTCGCTAAAGTGCTGAGCGAATCGGAACTTGCTTCCCTGCAGCGAAAGCTGAATGCGTATCATGACTCCACATCGACGCAGATTACAGTCGTGATCGTAAAAAGCCTGAGGGGTTACGAGGTGATGGACTATGCTTACCGGATCGGGGAACAATGGGGAGTCGGTCAGAAAGGAAAAAATAACGGCGTGGTGGTGCTGGTAGCCATTGATGACCGCAAAGCAGCTATTGCAACGGGATATGGTCTCGAGGGCGCAATCCCCGATATCGCCACGCGTCACATCCGGGAAAACCAGATGAATCCGAATTTCCGGGAGGGCAATTTTTACAAAGGCCTTGACGAGGCCACGACAACGATCATGAAACTCGCCTCAGGGGAGTATTCGGCCGAAGATATGAAACCATCGGTGCCAGGTGCAGCCTATTTCATCTTGGTATTCATTTTCATCGTCATAGTGATCGTGATTCTGGCAGCCGTCAGCGGGCGCAGGCGCAATCATATCGGGAGCAAAGGACTGAACTTCTGGACCGCGCTATGGCTCATGAGCCAGATGGGACGCGGTGGTCGTGGCGGTCGTGGCGGCGGATCCGGATGGGGCGGCGGGTTCGGTGGTGGAGGATTCGGCGGCGGATCAGGTGGTGGATTTGGCGGATTTGGTGGAGGAAGCTTTGGCGGAGGAGGATCGGGAGGAAGCTGGTGATGCGTCTTCATCCTCCTTGCCGTTGAGTTGACCTTCTATCTGGTTCGCATTCTTTACGTTAATCATCATAAAAGTAGCCAGCGCGCCGGACAACGCCCCCTCTGCAATGAGGGCACATGCAACAAGGTAAGGATTCAGATACTGACCCAACGGAGCTTTCTGCCTTACGGTGTCCATTAAAGCAGGGTCTATAAACTGGATATAGAAGAAGATAAATATGGCGAACAAGACCGTTCCAATAGTGGTCGTGACAAAGCCGTATAAGAAGGCCGGAAGGTAGTTGAATTGCCTGTTGATGTCGCGCTCACGAAAATGCTTGAAGGCGCGGTATAATACGGCGAGCACAATGAAGAAGTTCAACAGCCGTAGTTCCGTGACGTAGGTGAGTCCCGCCACCTTCATGATCAGAAAAAAGACGATCAGTCCGGCTGTCAATATCAGCCCGTACCGTAGTTCAGGTCGCATGGATTTCATAGCCGTATCCCTTTTGGTTTTATGGTCGGGTCTTCCTTCAAACCGGGACAAATATCCTACCAAAGGCCCAGGAGGCGTTGACAGGCGTCCACGTCAGGGCGGGTTGCGGGACGACGTGGAGAATTCTACACTAAAATGTGTTGATGTGTTGATGTGTTGATGTGCCTGCCCGACTGCTCAATGTCACCAAGAAGCTCAGCATACTTTAGCCGGGCAGGCGGGTTGAAGTCCGGTACGCGAAAAAGCTTGGGTAGGAGGTCAAGTTTGGATTACCGCTCACAATTCATTCGCTCATTCGCTCATTCACTCATTCGCTCATTCACTCATTCACTCATTCACTCATTCACTCATTCACTCATTCACTCATTCACTCATTCACTCATTTTTTTAGGGTGTTGAGGTCGATTATGGCTTAAGCTTATGGCTACAATTGAAACCAGGGTTTTACCAGATACCAGCCCATAACAAAACACGTGACGAGCTTCAGAAGAGTACCGAAAAGAAAGCCGAGAAATGAACCGATGGCAGCTTGAAGGGCTTGGTCCGACTGCTTGTTGCCGATCATTTCTCCAATGAACGCACCAGCGAATGGCCCGGCTATGATCCCCCACGGTGGAAAAAAGATTCCCACCAAAAGGCCAATAGCACAACCCCACATGCCGTACCTGCTGCCGCCGAACTTGCGTGTACCATAGAGCGGAATAACATAGTCCAGTATGGATACAACGATGGTAATGCCCGCCCAGATTAGCAGAAACGTTACGGTGTACGGGGGGTCGCTACGAAGTTGCTGAAGCAACAGCCCGATGTATGCCAGTGGTGGGCCGGGAAGAAAGGGCACCACACTGCCCACAATGCCGCCGCCAACAAGCAGCACACCCATGACCTGCCAAAAGGTATCCATGTTACAAGATAGGAACAATGAGTGAATGAAAGTCGAGGGTAATCCAAACTTGACGTCCAACCTAAGCTTTCCCGCGTACCCAACATCAACACTTCAACACATCAACACTTCAACACTAAAGGTAAGGCGTCCACAGGCTGCTTTACAGCTTCACCAATACGTCCTTCCCGGTACCGACGTTCTGAACTTTTCGATACCCTTGCGGTCCTGGAGGGTTACGAAAACCGTTTTTCCATCGGCACCGCCAAACACGAGGTTGCTGCAACGTTTCCCAGTCAACATTATTTCGCGGACCAGTTCACCCTTGGGTGAAAGTATGGCAATCGCACCTTTTCCATAGCGGGCGACATAGAGGTTTCCTTCCCTGTCGCATTTCATACCGTCAAATCCATAGTCGTCAAAAGATGCGAACAACCTTTTGTTGGATAGGTTGCCCTTGCGGTCCACGTCGAATGCCCAGATCTTGCGCTGAACGCTTTCGTTGACGTAGAGAATTTTTTCGTCCGGACTAAGCTCGATGCCATTGGCCGTTCCCATCTGATCGGTCAGCAGGACGGCCTTTCCTCCCCGGTCTATGCGCCACAGCTTACCCGTGCCATTGCTCCAGTTGGGATCAGATGCAAAGAGTTGCCCGCGACGGTTTATGCAAAGGTCGTTAGGCTGGTTGAACCGGTTGTCGTGAACATACACACTGACCGACCGTGTCTTCATGTCGACGTGCAGCACGTTATGTCCAGTGAAGTCGGCGAGGTACATGTTGCCCTTGCGATTGAACTGGATGCTGTTGGCCGTACTTCCTTCGGGCAATGTTACGAAGAGCGTTACCGATCCGTCGGGTGCCACTTTTCCGATGGTGCCGTCGCGCTGAAAGTTCACGACAAAAAGATTTCCGCTTTTGTCGACGGCGGGCCCTTCAATGTTGGTCGAAAAAAGATTTTCAGCTGTATGGTCGACGCTCTGATACAAGCTGGCCTCGAACGACTGGCCTGTGCAGGCAAGGCCCGGCAAAAGGAGTGTGCACAGCACAACGTACTTCATGTTCGTATGGGTTTAGCAAACCAATATAGGAATTATAATGGCTGCCAGCCGACGACGGGAGAAAAACTATGCAAGTGGACAGTAAACAAAAACCCCGGCGATTAGCCGGGGTTCTTGATAAATATATGTATACGAGGGTCGTTCTTTAGAAGGTGGCGGTCGTCACCCTTCCGCTCTTGTCGGTAACGGAGATGGTCACATTACCGCTCGGCTTTACCGCATAGACCTTTGCAAAGTCGCCTTCAAGCTTGTTCCGTTCGTTGTAGATCAGCTTGTCATTCTGGTAGATCTGCAGCGAGATGCTTTCTTCGTCGACATTATCTCCTTTGGCTACAGACACAAGGAATTTGCCTTGTTCGTCTAGCAGTTTCGTGATATGTACGAAGCTGCTGGGCTCAAGCCTCGGAGCGTGATTGATGGTGACTGTCTCACGCGACTTTCCGTTCACGATCTCTACGGTATAGAGACCGGGTTCAAGACCCTGGAAGTTCAGCGGCTGAATAAAGCCCCGACCTTCAACCGTGTGAGTGAAGATGCGGGTGTTGTTCTCATCATAAATGTTGAGTTTGATCTTACCGGCATTCTCCGACTGATACACTACCTTGTACGTTGAGCCTTGATTCATAGGAAACGCCGCGAGACCGTATTTTTCGCCAGGATCATTGGCGAACGCCGAAGCCGATACTCCAAGCACGAAAAGTGCTGCAACAAAAATTGAATTTGTTTTCATTCTAGTTTAAATGGTTTGACTGTTACAAATGTACGGGCTTAGGCAGGCAAGGTTTTCCCGTTGTAAGGAAAGCAATGTTATTTCAGATAATAACGATTGCAGTGGAACTAACGTAATCGCCACAGGCAGGTTTCGGCGCCATTCGAAAAAATGTTTTGCAATTGGAACAGCGAGCGTTGCATTGATACTCCGCAAACGTGTTCGCAACTATTTGTGTACATCGCACCGCCTTTTTCCTGCATCCTAACTTGACAAAAAGCGAGGCCGGTACTGCGCTGGCGTCGTTGTTTATCTCAGGATTTTCGCCGCACGTAAGTTTGGTGACGACAATATGGTGAGCACTCCATTATTAATAATAGAGCAGCCATAATCCGGTGGCAAAAGGTCCGGATTCACGCGCCGGAGCCAATTACCCGGTGTCCGGAGGCGAACGATCGGGTACCTTTCCGGACCAGGAGAAAAGGACCCGCTAAAAAAAACGCTCTTGGAAGCATTCTTTTTTACGCAACTGATTGTTTACTACTCTCCCAGCTCGAATTGGGCATTTTTGCCGTTGCGGCATTAATTTATTGTTATATTTACGCAATCGGTTGCGTCGAGCGATAGGGAGAGTGCCTTGCGGGGATGAATGACGCCCCCGCTGACAAATGCAAAACTTGTATTAGCTTAATGCTACCTGCCCAGAACCTATGAAGCCAAAAAAGCGCGAGATCACTATCTACGATATCGCGAGCGAGTTGAACGTCTCACCCTCGACCGTCTCCCGCGCCCTGAAGGACCATTACAGCATCGGAAAGGAGATGATTGAAGCGGTGAAAAAAGTCGCCCGCGAGCGTGGATACCGCCCCAATCACATCGCAGCCAGCCTCAGGAAGAACAAGACAAATACCATAGGCGTGATGATCTCCTGGATCAACCGGCCTTTTATCTCTTCGATGATCAGCGGAATCGAAGAGGAAGCAAGCAACGCTGGCTGTAATGTCATTATCTCGCAATCACACGACAGCTATGACCAGGAAATCGCCAACGCCCGAGCATTATACAACAGCCGCATTGGGGGACTGATCGTGTCTCTGGCCATGGAGACGAGAAAGTACAATCACTTTTCGACTTTTCTCGACAACGATATCCCGGTCGTGTTCGTAGACCGCGTCAGCGACGAGTTGAATTGCGACAAGGTAGTAATCGACAATTTCGCTGCGGGCCTTATGGCCACCAATCACCTCATTGAACAGGGATGCAGACGCATCGCCCATGTTGGCGGCTCACAGCACAGAAGCATCTACAAGCAACGTATGATGGGGTACGTCGAGGCGCTCCAGCGGAATAATATCGAGGTTGATGAAAGCATCATATTTAGCGGCGACGTACTAAGTGCCGAAGAAGGCTACCGCATTACGGAACACTTGATGAACCTTCCCAATCCTCCCGATGCGATCTTTTCCGCCAATGATACCGCGGCTGTCAGCGCCATTCAGTATGCCAAACACCACGGCATCCGAGTTCCGCAAAAGCTGGCAGTGATGGGATTTAACAATGACCCCATATCGCTCATCATCGACCCCACGCTTTCGACGGTTTCACATCCGGCTGTGGACATGGGAAAAATCGCTGCACGGCAGGTGCTAAAGCATCGCGAACACAAGGACATCATCACTACCGAAACGATCACCCTGAAGACCGAGGTGATTGTCCGCGAATCGACGCTGAGAAAGAGGCGATAACGATCAGGTCGGTCCAAATGAAAGTATGCTGTTTGAATGGATAGCCTTTATTCAGCGCGTGTCCGCATGCGGGATACCCAATGAGATAGTGTTTTCCTGCTTTAAAAAGAGACGGGGTGGCTCTTTCGAGCAACCCCGCCTTCCCTTTGCAGATTAAGTTCAATCGTTACCGTCTGATCCCTATTCGTTGTTGTAACCGGGATTCTGATAGGCTTTCTTTTCCTCAGGACTCATTTCCAGGGCGTCAAGCTGTCCTTGCGGAATCGGCCGCAGGTAGTGGTAGGGTTGAATGTTGCGCGCTACCAGTTGTACGGTATGGTCACCCTTTTGCGGTCCGCATATTTCATACGTGGACGCGAGTTCCGTCCACTTTTGCGTACGGATCAGGTCATACCACCGGTAGCCTTCGCCATAGTATTCACGCGACCGCTCTGCGAGGATATAGTCGATGTCGATCACCGCCGGTGTTGCGGCCACCATTTCAGCACTGTGATCCTCGATGCGCTCTGCATTAAGTTTGTTGTCCCAACGCCATTTTCCTGCACGTGCACGGATCACGTTAATCAACTCTCTGGCGCTCTTACCGGCCACGGTCGCTGCACCTTTGACTGCTGCCTCAGCGGCGACAAAGTACAGTTCAGAGAACTTGGCAATGTTGAAGGGACGCGTGTTTGTAGCGTTCGGCTGTCCAAGTCCGTCGCCGTTGTTGGTGCGATAGGTACCTAACTTCCAGAGACCAGGATACATGAGCCTGCTTATGGCACGGGGAGTTACGACATAGTCGGGCCGTCCGGGCAACACGCCGGCACCGACGTTGCTGGCACCCGGGCCATCCGGGTATACAATGTTCGGAGCCTCAGTTTCATCGTCGAGGAACGTAAGGATCGGATCGCCCGGGCTTACCTCAAGATTATTCGCATTGTACAATACCGGGTTGGGTACACCGCCTTTAGGCCAGTTGCCCCGGTATACCGTAGTGAACGTGCCGTCGTACCGGGAATCCACCGTTTTGTCGGCAAAGGTTTTTTCGATTGCACCGATGGTGGGGCTCATCCGGATCCAGGGGCGACCCAGCGGTTGCACTGCCTCACGCTGCACGGAACTGGTAGGCCCGGAGCCGTCAGGGTTGGCGGCACTGCGTATTTCCGTGTAATTCCACGTCATAAACCATACGGCAAAGTTTCCGGGAGCATCACCATTGCCAAAGCAATTGGTACATGCGCCGTTGTACTGGTCGCTCTCCTCGGTATGGTCGGCATACAGCAGGATTTCATTGTTGCGGTCGTTGCTACCAATGTGCACGTCGTAGTATGTTTCCTGCAAGCCAAATGGTCCCGGATCATCGATAGCGGCAGTGGCCACGTTGTAGGCTTCCTGGAAGTACCATTGAGCATCGTGACCATCGGGGTCAACGCGTTGGGCTTCCGGGTACGTCGGAATGTTATTCGGATTTTCCAGCCACCACGCATAGGTCAGGTAGGCTTTTGCAAGATACAGACGGGCGAGCGTTTTAGTCGCGCCACCAGTTACACGTCCCGTGGCAGGCAGTTGTTCTACTGCAGTCCGCAGGTCGGGGAATATGGCCTTGGTGTAAACTTCGGGCACGGTATTACGAACTGAAGTTCTGGTGGGAGTGGTGTTGAACTTCAACTCTCCTGCTCCCAGGTCGAGGGGTACACCGCCGAACGTCTGAACGAGCATGAAGTAGTCGAACGCGCGGAAGAATCTTGCCTCAGCGATCAACGACTCAGGTATCCCCACTTCTGTAGCGTTTTCGATGATGCCACTCGCGGTGTTGATATTGGAGAACGCATTTCCCCAGAGCACATCGGCCCGGCTGTTGCTCGGCGTGATCGGACCCTGACCGCTGAGGTCCATGACCTTGAAGTTGTCGTCGGCACTTTGGCCATACGTCGCTTCATCGGTGCCCGTCAACGTCGTGTTATAAAAGTAACCCTGGCCGAAGATGTAGCGCAGGTGCGCGTACATGGCTGTCAGCCCACCGTAAACACCCTTTTCCGTCTTGAAGAACCCGGGCTCGTAAATGCTGCGGGGCTCTTCCTCCAGGATGTTTGAGCAACCTATCAGGAACATCGTCAGTGCGAGTGTTCCCGCAAGCTTTTGTATGTTGAATCTTTTCATGTTGTACTTTTCTAGAATGTGAAATTGACACCCAGGACGTAGTTACGCGTAGAAGGCGTGTTGGTACCCAGCGTTAGGATGCGCCTCAGGTTTTGAGACATGGGTACCGCTGCGTTTTCATTGCCGTACGAGTTGGTTTCAGGATCCATACCGGATTCCCTGTAGTACGGAGAGAACATGACGAACGGATTCTGGACGGTGAAGTACGCTCTCAGGTTGATATCCGAGTTCGCAAACAAGTTGCTGAAGTCGTAGCCCAGCGTAATGGTGCGTACTTTGAGATAGGATGCATCGAAGTAACCGAGGGTTGATGCATACTTCGGGTTATCATTGCTGCGCACACCGGCAGGATTCGGATACTTCGCGTTCGGATTTTCCGGCGTCCACCAGTCGACGTCAATGTTGCCGTTCCGGCCCGTCAGCAGGTTCATGTAACCGCCAGACCCATAGATGGTGCTGTTAAGAATACCACCACTTTTGAAAATACCTACCAAGCTCAGGTCGAATCCCCTGTACGTCACGCGTGTGCTAAAGCCGCCCTGAAAATCCGGCTGCAGGCTAATAACCTGCCGGTCTTCCGGTCCGATCGGTCGCGTCGGCGTTCCGTCAGGGTTGTAGTCTCCGGTGTATTTCACCTTGATCATCCCAGCGTTTCCTCCCGGTTCCAGGATATCGCGATAAGGATCTTCTTCTTGCCAGAGCCCGATCTTCTCATAGTCGTAGATCACGTCGATCGGATACCCTACGAACCACCAGTTGGCTTCGTTTCTTTCGGCACCTGAATACAGCGATACCAGCTTGTTGCGGTTCGCATACAGGTTAACGCCGGCTTCCCATTTCCAACCATTGGATTCAAGGATCACTCCGTTCAGGCTGATTTCGATCCCCTTGTTCTCGGTTTGACCGACATTTTCTGTAACGGATCCAACGCCTGACGTCTGGGGCAGCCCGACATTAAGCAAAAGGTCCTTCGTCTTGGTCACGTAGTATTCGATCGTACCGGAGAGGCGATCACCAAGCAACGAGAAGTCAACACCATAGTTCATGGTCTCGGAGTACTCCCACCCCAGGTGTGGGCTGGGAAGCTGGCTCACATAATATCCGGTGGAAAATTCACTTCCGAAGTTGTACGGTCTTGTGCTCAGGAGGCCAAGCGTCTCATACGGATCTACGGCCTGGTTGGAGGTCTGACCATAACCTACGCGGATCTTCAGCATATTGATCGCACCAACGCCCTGCATGAAAGGTTCACGCGAAATATTCCAGCCTGCGGATACGGCGGGATAGGTATGCCACTTATGGCCTTCAGCCAGACGCGACGAACCATCGGAACGTATCGTGGCAGTCAGCATGTAGCGATCGTCATAGGAGTACATAACACGTCCCATCCACGACATAAGGCCCCACAGCTGATACTGCTGGTCCTGAGGAGGTATGTTGATCTGACCGGCCGCCTGTCCAAGATTATAGAACTGGAAGTGATCGGCGGGAATGTCCGTGGCCGTCATCCGCGACCGGTTAAATTTGCTTTGTTCTGCGGAATACAGTGCGACCACGTTCACATTGTGTTTTTCAGCAAAGGTGCGATCGTAGGTCAGCATGTTTTCTATCAGCCAGTGATAGGTATGTGAGTTGCTCACAGAAGCAGACGACTCGGTGGTGGGATTGGTGCTGTTGATCCCTTCTCCCGTGTAGGAGCCGCCGTTGCTCTGGCGAAAATCAAGCCCAAGATTAGTCCGAAAAGCGAGTCCTTCAACCCAGGGAATTTTCACTTCGCCGTAAATGGAGTTGTAGGAGGCGTATCCCCGCGTTTCACTGAGCCACTGATCTCTCAGATCTTCGACAATTTCTCTCGAATAGATCCAGGGCTCATCGATACCCATCCGCACCGTGCGCTTCCATGAACCGTCCGGATTAAACGGATTGGCTATCGGCGACAATCTGAGAATGCCTCCTACGCCGACCTGGGTACCCTCGGTGAGACTGTAATTGTTGTTGGTCGTGAATCCCACGCGGAAATATTTTCCGACCTCCTGATCCACACTACCCCGCAGCGAGTACCGGGTGTACTGCTGGGTGGGAATCACAGCCTGATCGAGGAAATAGCCGATACCAAAGTTGTAGCTTCCGCTTTCCGTACCACCAGAAATTCCCACATCGTGGCTTGTGATGGTACCGGTGCGGTAGAGTAGATCCTGCCAGTCGGTATTTACATCATTGGATTCATCCAGCCCGTTGGAGTACAAACCTGCCGCCTCGCGGAGGGCGACAAATTTCGGTCCGTCCATCATGGGATACTTGCCGAAAACGCGCTTCGCACCATAATAACCATTGTACGTCAACCTGGCCTTCTGTCCTTTCTGGCCCTTGTGGGTCGTCACGAGGATCACCCCGTTGGCTCCGCGGGAACCGTAAATCGCCGTGGCGGACGCATCCTTCAGGATATCAATGCTCTTGATATCATTCGGATTGATATCGGCGATGGTTCCAACAAACGGAATACCATCGAGCACGATCAGGGGATCGTTACTGGCCGTCAGCGAACGCGAACCGCGTACGCGGATCTGCATCGTTGCGCCGGGCTGCGACGATGTCTGGGCAAACTCGACACCGGGCAATCGACCCTGCAATGCCTGCGTGATGTTGGCTGACGGAATTTCCCGCATCGCATCACCGCTGATGGATGCCACGGAACCCGTTACGGCCTCCTGGCGCTGCACACCGTAACCGACCACCACCACTTCGGTAAGTGATTCAATGGACGGCACGAGGGTGACGTTGATGACGGACCTACCCGCCACGCTAACTTCCTGGGACTCGTATCCAATGAAGGAAAACACGAGCACAGCATCCGACTGCGGTACGTCGATGGAATAATCCCCGTTGGAATCGGTGGTCGTGCCCGTTGTGGAGCCCTTGACCAACACGTTGGTGCCGGGGAGACCTGCGCCCGTCTCGTCGATAACCTTGCCCCTTACGGCAACCTGTGCCTGGGCGACAAATGCCGACATTAAGAATAAGGCCAGCATCAAACTGAGCGAGAAGCGCGTAAGACGCCTCCCTGACATCAGCGACAACAGTAGTAATTGTTTTTTCATAGAAGATGGTTAAATGGTACAGCTGTTAAAATCAGCCGCTAAATCTACGCAACCGATTGCGTTAAACAAAAGCAAATTCCACACTTTCGGTGTGTTTTTTGTCTGGGTGGGACTTTTATCGAACGGTCAGATGGGCCTGTACTGGGGGATTTTTCCCCAATTCTGCACTCCGCTTTCCCGGCAGCGAGCCCGCAACCGAAATCGTAAATCGGCCGGGTTCCAAGACTTTCTCGCCGTTATCGGTAACGACGGACAGCATGGCCGGTGTAATGTCAAATGTCACCTCGGTGGACTGGCCCGGTTCAAGGCGAACCCGCTTTATGCCGGACAGCGTAAACAGTGGAACGCGGTAGCGCGAAGCCTCGTCTGTAATATAGAGTTGGACGACCTCCTCTGCCGTGTATTTGCCCGTGTTGGTCACCGTGGCCTTGATGGTAACGGGTTCCTTGCTTTTTCGCCGTATGACGTCGCGGGACAGCACGGCATTGGAATATTCGAAGGTGGAATAACTCAGACCGAAGCCAAAGGGATATAGCGGCTCTTCCTTCATGTAACGATAGGTCCGGCCCTCCATGCTGTAATCATCATAGGCGGGCAACTGGTCGAACGACTTCGGGAAAGTAATCGGCAGGCGCCCCGAGGGAGACGCCTTTCCAAAAATGATATCGGCCACAGCGTTCCCGCCTTCCTCACCCGGGTACCATACGAGCAGGACGGCATCAGCCAGTTCCTGAACTTCCGCAAGGTTCATCGGGCTACCTCCCGTAACAATGGCTATGACGGGACGGTCGTTGTCGGTGCAGATTTTCCGCAGGAAGTCAATCTGATTCTGCGGCAAGTTGTAGTCCAGGCGATCGCCGAAATGGGGCGACGCAATTGCGGCGCCTTCCTCCCCTTCCAGCAGTCCCGTAATGCCAAGCACAACGAAATTGGCATCGGCGATCTTCGTGTTGCCCGTCGTCCAGTCGATGGGGTTGGCATTCGGTCGATCAAGCAATAT
>DASVCT010000105.1:0-20523 GCA_036381475.1 Cyclobacteriaceae bacterium | reverse complement strand
AGCACCGCCTCCCACGGTGAACGAAAGGTCCACCGGCTCGCTGTCCACACTGTACGAGTTGGCGTCCGGATCGAACACAATGTCGAGGTCCGCGGGATCAGTTCTTGGATTGATGGTAACGGAGATGACGTCTATATCGATGTCACCGTCTGAGTCGACGACGGTAAGAATATAATCCGTATCCTCCGTCGGTGTCACGACGGGATTGCTTGCCTGGCTCGTGAAGCCGGCAGGATTGGATGTCCATGAAATGCTGTAGAAGCCAGTACCGCCGGAAGCACTCGGGTCGCCTCCCAGGACCAGACCATCGCCTTCGCAAACTTCTGCGGACGGTGGGCCGGCATCTGCCGTGAGCGCCTGAGCCCGGACGCTTAACGCCGTGCCTGCATATACGGCCAGGAATACCAGAAGAATGTTCAGTAAAGACTTTTCACGCATCGGTCGTCAATCTTGCATTTCTCCTTTTGAATTCATCTTGATGAGGAACATGGCGGGCAGTCCGGAAGCGTCACGCGACCCGCACAGCAGCAGTCCGCCGTCTTCGGTCTCCGTAATGCTGCCTATGGCTTCGTCGCCAGTGCCGCCCCATACCCGGTTCCATAGTATATCTCCCATTCCGTTTACTTTAATCAGGAAAATATCGCGCCCACCGTTTCCCCGCACCGGCGTCGTTAGCATCGTGCCAGCAAGCACAAATCCGCCATCACTCGTGGCGCACAAGGCTTCACCCGTGTCGCTGCTACCTGATTCAAATGCCGCAACGGGCATATTTGCAGCCGAAAGCTGCCCATCGAAATAGCGCTCGCTGCCTGGAATGAAGTTGCCGCCGCTGCTCACCCGGGCGAAGAAGAGGTTGGCGTTATCACCGGAAGGCGCGGCGTGCGTGCCGACGACGCCATAGCCAAACTCAGGAAGTGAAGCGTGCTGAATATCTCCTGCGAGTAACTTTTGATCGGTGGTGGCACCAAATACGTCGCTGTTTTCAAATACCGATGTCTCCCGAACGAAGGGAATGCTCAGGTAGGTGCGTTCGAACGTCTGCTGCTCTTTGAGGATCGCGCTTGCCCAGACGACATACCCGTCCGTCGTGTAGTGTACCGTTCTGGCGTTGACATAGTCGCGGTCGATGACGTTATAGCGCTTGTGCCACAGCGTGTCGAAAGTACTGGCCTCCAGCGCGGCGACGAACGGCCGCTCTGTAGTGTTCACCCCGGGCTCGCGAAAGGTTCCCAGTGCTATAATGTCACCCTGACTATTGAGCGTAATAGCGTTTGCCGTGTAGTCAACCCGATCAGAAAGAGATCGGTCAGCGATTGCAAGTTTTGTGGTTGTCGATCCGTTGAACGATATGCGATAGAGGAGGGCCGACTGAATGATGAGGTCGTTGACATCGGGCGACTCGGGATTAACATGAATACTGTCGCCAAAAACAAAAAAGGCATCTCCTCCCACTTGCAACGACTTTGGAATAATTCCAGGCAGTTCGCTCGTCCACAATATCTCGCCGCGGTTTCCGGTGCGGATCAACAGCCCCGTTGTGTCATCGGCTGTGAGACGGCTGCCCAGCAATATGTATCCTCCATCGAATTCGCGGGCTGCGACTGCCCGCTGACCCATGCTGCTCTCGTAAAAGCGCGCAAACGTGAGGCGCTCCATGGGCCTGGCATCGCGGGCATCCTGACAGGCTACCAGACTGGCAATTGCTAAAATCAGGCACGCATATCTCATTTTCCCGGCTTCAGTTTTTTGGGGTGAAACACATTATATACATATCCCACCGTCAGGGAGATCGAATTCAAGTGCATGCTGTTGTCGGCGTAGCCGTTGTCGAACAAGAGGTAATCGTCAATTGTAAATGCCGAAGAAGGATCGTTGATGCCGGTTAATCCATACGTTAACCTGAGTTCAGTTACTACGAACCCGCTACCCAATCGTGCCTTGATCCCTGCCGAGGCGACGGCGCTGACCTGGATGCGTTGCCTGCTGTCGGTGACATCGAACGTACGCTCCTGAATGGAATTGGCGTTTACCCTCAGCCGGTTCATAGTAATAGACGACTTGAGGAGGTAGTCTACCGCAACGCCTGCCGATACGTACGGATTCAGTTTTGTTTTCGCCAGGGCATATTGCAGCGATACAGGAACGGAAACGGTCGTCTGCACCTCCTTTCCTTCGGATGTATTGGTGAGACCGTCTGTTAGGGCCAGTTCGGAATTGTACAGGAACGACTTCATATGGAAATACGCTTCGGGGTTGAGCGTTAGCCGGTCACCCACAGGAATTTCGAACACGAGCCCGGTCATGAAGCTGGCGGCGGGGGAGTAGGACACGTCGGCGCCTTCCACTGCGTCAACGTAAGAAGTGATGTAGGGCTGTGTGCCATTAACACCTGCCTTCGCGCCGACCCGGTACACGGGCCACGTCCTGAACGTGCGATATAACGCAATGAACTCAGCTGCGTCGGCCGACTCGTTCACTTCGAAATAGGGATCGGTGCGGAGCAACTCGAGCATCGCCTTATCCGCTTTCGCCGGCTCCTCCAGGTAGATGTATGAAAGGACAAGCAACTTGTAGGCTTCAACCGCCTCCTGCTGCGTAAACCCGTTCTTAAGACAAGGTTCCAGCAAGCCCGGCAACTCTTGCAGACGACCTTCATCATAGGTCGTCCTGGCGGTACGAAGCGTTACGGCACACGCGGTCTGGGCATAGCTTGAAAACGAACCGGCCAGGGAGATTGACAGAAGCGTAAAAAATACTATAGACTTTCTCATAAAAAATTCCGGCATTCAAAAAAATAAAAGAATGCCTTGTTTACTTGCTCTTTAGCGATGTGGAAAAGCCATCGCACGTTGGTACATACTCGAGGTCTTCCGATACGAAAATATCCCATTCATCCTTTGTCATATTCCGGCTCACCATGCCGCACAGTTTTCCAGACATCGTCTCTATCCTGGTAGGCCACGATTTGATTACCTGTTCCTGGGTACCCGCGAGCAGCTGCTCGTCGTCGGGCGAGAATGTGATGGACCAAACCCAGTTCGGGTGGTCGTATAGCTTGATGGGTTGCTCCTTGAGGTTTTGCAAATTCCAGAGCCGTACGGTCTTGTCCTTACTTGCCGTAGCCATGAAATTGCCGGCATGGTTAAACCGTATGTCCTGTATGGCAGACTCATGACCCGACAGTTCGCGAACAACCGATCCTCCTTTAAGAATTCGAACCAGGCCGTTGGCTGCACCGACAACAATCGTCTGATCTTCCGGACCGAACGCCACGGCATAAAGTCCGGCGCCTTCATTGGTATACATCGACCGTGATGTCATCGTAGCCAGATCCCATACAATGAGGTCTCCTGATTTTATTTCGTCAGTCACTGCCGCGAGAAACCGTCCATCCCTGCTGATATCCATGCTTCGGATTTTTTCCTTGCTGGTGATCACTTCCCTTATCGTATTCAGGTCACAATAGCGGATGCTATAACCTTCGTTGTCCCGGGCGTAGAATCCTTTCGCGTCAGGAGTAAACCGAATGTGCCCGACTTCACCGACAAATCCACGAAACACTTTGGCAGGTTGCCCGGGCGAACTGAGATCGTACAACTCCACGAAGTTGTGCTGGGGATCGGACGCGTTGAAGTTGCCCCCGGCGATCAGCCATTTGCCATCGGGACTAACATCCATGCAGGCGATCAGCCGATATGCCGCTTCCTGCACAATGGGCTCACCGTTCCACGTGCCAGCCTGTCTTTTCCATCGTATGATTTTCCCTTCAGCGCCGCCGGAATATATGGTCCCGTCGCGGGGTGACGTAACGAGGCTTCTAACGTTATTCCGATGACCGCCAAGGTTCACGGTAAGAGGGTCATTGAACTTCTTCAATGCATTGTACAAGCCATCGTAGATGTCGTTATCGTAAGGATAGCCTTTGAATTGCGTGTTGAAATTGAAGGCCTGCTGCGCGAGCAGTGCCTCCTGCTCAGGGTCATTGAGCTGAACAGACTTGATGGCCATCGCTTTCGCAATGGCGCGATAACGAAGTTCCCGGGCCCGCTGCTCCTCGCGCTGCGCGCGTTCGGCATTCTCGACGGCGCGTCGTTCGTTAGCTTCTGCCCTTATGCGTTCGCGATCAGCGATCTCCGCGTTTTCACGTGCTTTGCGTTCGTTGGTCAGGGCAATTCCGCGTTGTGCTTCGGCAATCCTGCGTTGTTCGATGGCGACCTGGCGCTGTTCTTCTGCCAGACGCTGCTGCTGAAGTGCGTAGGCTTCCTGCTCTTCGGCGATGCGTTGCTGTTCCAGCGCGTATTCCCTTTGCCGTTCCGCTTCCCGACGCGCGCTGTCGGATTTGACGACTTCGATTGCAAGCGCCTCAGCGCTTCGGATGGCCTCGGTTTGTTTGAGAAAGGCGAAGACCAATGCAAGCAATGCAACCAGCGTTAAGGATCCCAGGATCAGCGCCACGACCCGCGCGGCTTTCAGTTTGCGCTTTTGGCGAAGTTCCTTGATGCGCTGTTCCGTCTCCCATTCCTTCTTGGAATACTCGAGGAAGATCATCGTCCGCTCGAAGGCTGGATTGTATCTTCGACCCCAGACGATTCCCGGGTTATACTTTTTTTGCCAGTTGAGCGCGAGTTGCAAGTCCGGCGGACGCCAGAGTCCGGCTTTTCCCACCTGGTACATGGCTGCAGCCTCCGACAGGCGGATATAGATCTGTGCGGCTTCCGCTTCGTCTTCTACCCAGCCTTTCAGCCGTGTCCAAATCCGCATGAGACTCTCGTGCGAGATGTCGATCATGGATCGGGACGTAAGCGGTATGCCATGCGCCGGCGTCAACAACGAACGTCCCGGATCTCTGAATTTCTCAATGACATGAATCACATCCTCCTCAGGCACGTTCGCGATGGCCGCAATTTCTTCGAGCCGCGTAGGACGTCGAACACCAAAGTTCTCGCCCCGTTTTTCTGTGATCGCCTTGAACAGGACTTCGCAAATGACTTTCTGCTGTTCGTCAAGTTCGTCGTAAGCCTCGTTGGCGTGAAGCGAAAGGGCTTCCGACATGGTACCGATTGCCTCATAATGTTTAAGATCGATCGGCTCGCTTCCACTTTCACGGTTTTCCATCCAGTAATTCCATGTCCTCATCAAGGCATGCTGGAGGATCGGAAGCTGGTCTGGATTGTCGCCAAGATCGTTGAGCAACTGCTGTACGAGCCGGGGCGTGATGCAGCCGCCGCCGACGGCCACGGGTCCTTCGATGGCACTGCGCTTCTGCTCCCGTGTCAGCTGTGGAATAAGGTAATGGCTGTCGTTGATCCGGCTGGTCAGCTCCGGGTATTGCGCACAGTCACCAATGAAATCCGAGCGCATGGTGAGCGCAACATAAATCGGGGCTTCCTTGTTGGCTGAGGCTTCGAGCAGCAGGTTAACGAAAGCCAGCGCTTCGTTGACAGCGTTGACTTCCTGGCCGTCCTTGTAGCGAAACAGCTCTTCAAACTGGTCGACAAGGACGAGGTACTTTACATCGTGTTTTCCTCCGGCGTGACGTACGGCTTCAACAAGGCCGAGTGAGCTGCTCCGCAGCAGCGTCGAGAATATGGTTCTCTTGATCTTCTTTTCATCGTCATCGTCAGCTGCATATTGCGCATTGCGTTTCAGCACAGCCTCTGCCAGGTTGTCTATGGGCGCGTGACCCGGTCTCGCGACGATCACTTCCCAGCCTGATCCGGCCTCGGCCAGAAATCCACCATAAAGAATGGGCAGAACGCCGCAATAGATGAAGGACGATTTACCAGAACCGGAGGGACCAACGATTGCTACGAAACGATGACGCGCAAGTTTGAGCAGGACCTCGTCGGTCTGGCCTTCCCGTCCGAAAAAGAGATGACTCTCCTCTATCCGGAAGGGTCGCAGTCCCGGAAACGGATTTATTGTCAGGGTGTGCCGCTCAACTTCTGCAGGATTCATGTTTTGGCCGTGGTGAATTCATGCAGAAGATCCTGCAATTGGTTTATGATGTTGGCGATATCACCGTCAAGTACCGTAATGTCTTGTCCATTGAGCAGGCTGCCGGAAGTGGGAGTTCCGATCAGTACTTTTCCGAGGATGGGTTTTTTTCTGCCGAATCCTGGTGCTTTGAGGAGATCAAGAAGTTTCATCCGTACCCACTGCTCGTTTACCTGGCCCTTAAAGATCACTGCGATGTCAAAGCTGCGCAGGTTGTCGATGTGTTTGCGCCGCAATTCAAGGACCTCCCCTTCAAAAGCCGGTCTCAATACCTGGAAGCCGTTGCTCTCGAGCGCGCTTTTCAAAGGCACGGCGGCCTCGCTATCAGCACGGTCATAAACGAGGTACACAGCCGGGCTACCCGACGATTGGTGCGCCGTGCGGTCGTCTGCTTCCAAAAGCTCTTCCCGCATAATGTTCTTGAAGTCTTCGAGGGGCGTCTGAAGGATTTCAGCCCCTTCCTGAACTTCGGCGTCCCGCTTGATACGCTCAATGAAGGTTTGTTGCTTCTGACTCGCGTTCGTGATGTGGGGATAAATCCAGATGAGACGCGAAAAGCTCTCGTTGGCGTCTTTTGCCCGCTGACTTTTTCTCGCGGCGAGATTGTTTTGGATTTCTATCACAGAAATATCCGAGCCCTCCGGAATTTCGCCGTAGGCGGCCCCGATGAGGTGGATGGAATGGCTGCTGGCTTCCAGGTCGCGTTCGACGGCTTGCTCCAACTCATCGCGACGTGAAGGCAGCGTTTGTCCGGGCAGCACCAGGTAGCCGTGACGCTGCAGTTCTCTTTTTATGATGTTGCGTTGCACAGACAGGTCATGCCCTGTTTCGGCGAGGTAGATGGCCTTACGTTCGTACAAGGTTCTCACTTCGGCAGGACCTTCGCCACGAAGGCGCATCAGCGTGTCGTAGATGTCGTACGCAAGGTCCACCATTTTCATCCAGTATTGCCGTTCTGCCTCTGTGCTGAAGTAGTCGGTGTATTCTGTTGTTTGACCCGAATCGGGATCGAGTTGATACATGTCGTACCCGATGAGCGGACGCAGGCGCGGCGGCTGATCCATTACCGGGATATAATTCTTGAAGACCTTGAAGATGCGTCCTATCGTTTGTGGTGTGTCTTCAGTGGCCTTAACGAAGGCTTCCGTATAATCGAGGCAGGGGCCCGACTTACAGAAGTCCTTTGACAAAATGGTCACAAGCGTAGCGGCGTTGTCGAGGCGCGGCGACGTGAGCGAATCGTGCTCGGCTTTGAGAAGCACATTGGGTTTCTCACCCAACACCTGCGTGAGCATCAATTCAAGAAAGCGGCGGAATTGCGAGACCCATCCCGGGTTACCCTCGTCAGCGGGTTGGTCGTCCTGGTTAGCAAAAATGATAAGTACGTCGATGTCGAATTTCATTAGGAGGTATGTTTATTGTCCGTTACTTCGGCTTCGACCGGAACGATGTTCCTGATCATGCCTTCCATGAGCTCGGGATTATTGACCATCACAAAGTAGAAGTCGGCGCTGTTTATCCTGAAGACGATGGCGCGTTCCGTTGCTTCGATCCGCACTACCGGGAGCACGGGCTCCTCCTGGAACACGTCTCCATAGACGTCGCCACGCTGTAAGACGGTGGATGCACTTTCATGAAGATCGAGCCGGACAGCGCCGTGCGCGACAATCAATACAGGTTGATCGCCGTCCGGCGACAGGTCGTGTACGCTTCCCGCATCCAGTTTGATGGTGCTGATATGACTGGCGAGCTCCGCCAGTTGTATTCCGCCGATGTTACTGAATCCGGGTAGCGATTTAAGGAACAGGATACGTTCGATTTCAAGGAATGCGCCATCGTTCAACCCGTCGCCCAGCTGGTTCTCTTCCAGTGTTGAATGCAAATATTTCCTCTCATTGTCGCGGAGTCGGCCGATTACCGTGTCATAGATGGTGCGGTTTTTTCTCCAGATCACCCAGGCGGCCGTCTCCTGCAGAAGTTTGTCGGGGTTGAATACGTGAGCGATGAGACCGCGGCTGACGCGGAAATCCGGGAGGAACGCTGTTGTGTATATGGCGCACACTCTTGTCCACCGGTTGATTTCGTTGTAATCGCGGTTGAGGATGTAGTTGATTGTTTGTATTGGGTTATACGATTCGCGAGGATAAAAAAGCTGCAGGCTCTGAAGTTTTTCGGGCACGGATGTGTCGTCGAACAGGGGAAACAATCGCGCTTTAAGCCCGGGATCGATAAAGGTTTCCATGAGCTCCAGTGCGAAGGCAATGCTGTCGGGGTTGCCCGAATCGATATTCTCCTTGACCATGCGCACCGACTGCGGGTCATAGCGCAGGGAAAGCAAGAGGGTGATATGATTGTAGTTTTCGTCGATTTCTTCGCGGAGGGCCGTCCGGAGGTGTTGGTAGGGACGTTGGTCAGGAAGTTCATGAAGTGCAGCGAGATTCCAGATGGTCTTCCCGATTTCGGCGTCGAGCATATTGTTGATCTCGAGGGCCTCGCGTCCTTTCGCCCGATAGTTCCTGTATCGTAAGGCGTGCAGTATTTGCCGTACGATCCGCTTGTCGGGATGCTCTGCCTTCCGCAGGAGAAGTTTTAACGCGTAGTCGCCGCCGATACGGCCCATGATCTGCACGATGCGGAGCATGGTGATGTCGCTTTGTGCATTCTTGTTGAATGCGGCTTCCAGCGTGGGAAGAACGGATTCACCTGCTTGCTGGAGGGCGGCTGCAGCGTGATGGCTGAAGGCGGGGTGACGCAGCAACTCGATGAGTACAGGCCAGGTTTCTGGACGCTTGATTTTCCGGGCAGTTCGCAGGGCTGCGTATTTTACGGCGGGGTCGGGATCGCGAAGCAGTTCGAGAAGCAGGAATACGGCCTTGTTGCCGTACGTGGTGCTGAGCGTACGCGCAGCGATGAGACGGTCATCACGATTGCGGGAGTTGCCCAACAGGATAAGCCGCTCGAGTGTAATGCCGATGTGATCGCTGTCCTCCATCTGGTCCGCTGCACGCGTCGCCAGTCCGTGGATTTCATCGCGGCGACTTTCGATTAGGCGATCGACGTTCACGCGGTCTTCGAGGAATTTGCGAATGCGGGGCGAGCCGCTTCCTGCCAGCGTTACTACTGTGTTTTCAAAGAGCGCGGGCTCTACCTGTTCCATCAGTCGAAGCGCGTACATTACTCTTCCTTCGACGTCGCTCTCGATGCCTTTTTGCAGTACGTCAGGAACATTATAGGCCCGTTCGCGCTGCCGATCCGACGCAGCGCTGCCAAACGTCAGCGTGTTGCGGAGCGTCGTCCGATATCCCTTGTTGAGCGTGTTGGAAATGTAGTACCAGGCGCCGACGAGTGGAAGCGTGCAGACGGTAACCGAGAAAAAGTCGAACACACGGACCGCATTTAGCAGGATGATAAGCGCACCCGCAAGAACTGTGGCCAGGGCCATGACGACGCCTTCCACCTTGGTTTGTACATCGATGCGGATGTTGTGCTCGAGGGGAAGAAGGTACAGCCGGAAGGTTTGCGTGTCCAGCGCGTCCCTTAGTGACGCGATAAACAACTTACTCATGGCGATGGAAATGAAAAATACGACAAACAGTTCCGAGCCGCTGGCGTGACCGGAAATGTATCCGACGACAATCGCGACGAGCGTGAAAATCCCGATAAGCACCGGATTAATGAGCATCGCCACACGCATGCCGTAGTGCTGGACAATATTGTGTGTGGCGAACGACTGAAACAGGAAGTTAAACACGACGACCGTCATGCCGAAGTAGCTGATGAACCTCGCAATGTCTTTTTCCGGAAGCATGATCGTCGCCACGTTAAGAAAGGAGTAATCCACAAAGGTCACAACGAGCATGGAGACGACGACGAAACCGGACAAGTACAACATGTAGCGGTTACGCACAAACTGGAAAGGGCTGACCTTTCGGTAGTATTGCTTTTCGTCCCTGAAATTTCCAGCCTTTTCAACACGTCCGGACGACAAGTACACAAACAACAGGAAGAACAGTGCAATACTGATCAGGCTAAGCGTAAAGAGCGCCGATTCGCTCTCCAGGGCCTTCAGGATCTGCGGAATCGAGAAATAGGCGACAAAGGATGCGATCATGGCGCCGGAGTCGACGGTGCTGAGCAGGCGCTTGGATTGACGCGTGTTGAACAGCCGTCCGAACGATCCCCAGAAGACCAGGTTGAGAATGTATGTAAAGGGAAGTATCAGCGTGAAGCCAGCAAAATAAAGGTCTTTCGTGTCGGCGATAAAGGCCGGACCGAATTCCAGGAGCGCCGTGAGACCGAGAATAATGGCGATGCTGAGTCCACCCAAAACGCTGAACGGAATCCGGTTCTGCAGCAAGTTGTAACTCATCGTGGCGAGCAGACCAATTACGCCGGAGAGGAGAAACGCTTTCGGCAGTGTGGTCTGTTCATCGAAACTGGCAAGAAATAGCGCTGACGATGCCACCGTAATGGTAGCGAGGAACATGCCCATGAGAAAGCCCATGATCAGCAATGAAGTTACACGTGAACCCTCACCCTCCTGAAGAGTGAGGAGTTTTGCAAAAAATGACTTCATGTCAGTCGCAGCGAAACTCTAAAATTCTGATATTCTCGTCAAATTCCCAAAGTACGTATGGAACCGACGTCACAAAGCTACCTATACGTGTCACGCCCAGTCCTTGATTGTTAATATTACCGAATAAAGTTACCCGGGTTCTTACATGAATATTTTTACCCGGTTTGATTTTACACGCCTCCTCATCTTTATGTTGTCTGAGCCCTATTCGGTAACCAGCAGGTGTACGGGAACGGCTCAAAAAAGGATCATTCCGCGCATGCGCGGTACACGTTCAGGATGAGGCCTTTTGTTGTCACGCATGGGCCACGTGAAAATTTTTTACGGTTGCTTTGCCGGCTTTGGATAGAAATCCTGTCGGATCTTAATTTTTTGGTACATGAAATCACACTACGTGCTTTTCTTCCTGATGGCGTTCGCTTCGGCTGGGTTAGCCCAAAGTCCGAAAGCGCTGTCCGATGCTGAACGGTATTTCGGAATCCGCAACTATGAGGAAGCGCTGCCGCTTTTTCTCCAGGCGATCGAAGGTGGCGTTAATGATCCAATGGTACATTACAAGGTCGGCGTCTGCCTTGAGAATTCCACTCAGACCGACAAACAATTGGAAGCAATTCCCTACTTCGAGCGTGCAATTAAGGGCGGTGCTTCCCTGCCAGCGACAGTTCACTATGATCTTGGGAACCTGTATTTGCGGGCCGAAGATCTGCAGAAGGCCATACAAGCATTCACGAAATTCAAAGAACTGTCGAACAAGTCGGACAAAAAGGCAATGGCGCTGGCCGACCGGGCATTGGAACATTGCAACAATGCTGTCGTGTTTATGTCCGTGCCTCGGACCAGTCCTGTGACGCGAATGAGCAACGTCATCAACAGTTCGTACACGGAGTATAATCCAGTGGTGTCGGCCGACGAAAGTGTACTGGCCTTCACGGCACTCCGGCCCAACACAGGAAAGACACGTTCCGGTGACAAGTTCATCGAAGAGATCTATATTTCATATAACCAGTCGGGCTCGTGGTCGGAACCGAAGGTGGTGCCCGTTGCCTCCGACTTCAACGTCGGGACCGCGGGGATCTCACCCGACGGCCAGCGCATGCTGATTTTCATGGGCGGCGTCAGCGATCCCGGCAGCCTCTTTGTTATCGAACGCAGCGGCGAGAACTGGTCGAAACCCTCTCTTGTAGCGAATACGCTCAACACGCCCAAGTACCTCGAGTCAACGGCAAGCATTACGCCGGACGGCAAGACCATTTACTTTGCCAGCGACAGGGTCGGCGGCCATGGCGGAATGGACATCTATCGCATCGACAAGAAGAGCGACGGCACCTGGACGACGCCGGTAAACCTGGGACCCGAGGTAAACACCCCTGCTAACGAGGATGCACCATTTATTCACCCTGATCAGCAAACGCTGTTCTTTACCAGCGATGGTCCCGGCAGTATGGGCGGACGCGATATTTTCAAGACGATGCTTGTGAATGGCAAATGGACACGTCCTGAAAATATGGGCTATCCGGTGAATACGACGGCCAACGACAATTATTTCACCCTGATCGCCGACGGCACGCGCGGCTATTTTTCCTCCGATCGCAAAGGAGGACAGGGCGGCCAGGACATTTATTATATCGACATGCCCGAGGAGTCGCGCAATATTCCCCTTACTATGCTGAAGGGAAAAATCCTGAACGCCGAAACGGGCAAGCCCATGCCGACGACCATTTACGTGATCGACAACGAAACCAACAAGAGACTGGATTTCGTGTATAACCCCGACCCGGAAACCGGCAACTACCTCGTGATCCTGCCGCCGGCAAAGGACTATGACATCATCGTTGAATCAGACGGATTTCTTCCCTATACGCTCAACATACACATTCCTAACCAGTCATACTTCTACGAGCTCTTCCAGCAGATCAGCCTGAAGACAATAAAGCAGTTCGATGTGGTGGTGGGACAGGAGGTTTCGGTGAAGAACGCTTTTTATGACACGAACCAGGACGTGAAGACAAGCCTGAGAAAAACTCACGAAGCCAAGCTTGTGCAGGAGGGAGACGTAGATGTGTATGATATGATGATCGACCTGATGGCAGCCGGCGACCAGGAAGGCATCGACTACCTGGTTGATCTTATTCAAATGCAAAACAGCATCGATAACGTAAATTTCAACGAGGAGGAAAACAAACGGCTCCAGGTAGCTACGCGGACATACTACTACGATGAAAGTGATGAGAGCAAGTTTGAACGGAAGCTCGTCCAGGGCAAAGAGATCTTTTCGCTGCCTACTTTCCACGTAACCGACGAGGCTGCCAAAGTGAAAGAGAAGTCTGCGGCGCCATCCTACGACAAGGCGTTGCTCGACACATTTGTTAAGGTCTACTTCGATGCCGGAAAAAGCGATCTCAAACCGCAATACAATCCTGAACTGGACAAGGTGCTTCAGATATTAAAGAATAATCCCGGCCTGGGGATAGAAATATCCGGATTCGCCTCGGCAGAAGGATCGGAGGAATTCAACCGTGAAATTTCCAACAAACGTGCGATCACTGTCCTGGATTACGTGAACCACCGCGGCATTGTGCGGCGTCGCATTGTTGCCAAAGGATACGGTGCTACCGATCAGGCGCAATCTAAAGAAGAAGGCCGCCGCGTGGAGGTACGCATCGTTGATTTATCCCGATAGTATCAGGGAAGCAGCAGTGAACTGTCTCCGAAACTGAGGAAGCGGTAGTCTTGCGCCAGTGCCTCGGCGTATACCTTTCTCCAATCTTCTCCGATGAAGGCAGCAATCAGTAACAGCAAGGTTGATCCCGGCTGGTGAAAGTTCGTTATCAGCCCGCGGCATACCCTAAAACTATATCCAGGCAAAATGTAGATCGACGTCTGCCCGTGCAGCACATCAACGCCGTGTTCATCCATGTGTTGCAGGATCCGCGCGTATGCATCGCGTGCAGGTGGACCATCCGGAAGGTGATGCCTGGCGACATCCTGGCCTATGATGAACGGAACGTCTCCTTTTTCCAGTAAGTCCACCCCGAACCAATAGAGGCTTTCAAGTGTGCGCATCGATGTCGTTCCTACGGCGATAACAGACTTTTCGCTGTCGAGAAGATTTAGAATGTTACGACGGCTGACGGTAACATGTTCGGCGTGCATCACGTGTTGCGCCGCATCGTCGTGCTTGACAGGAAGGAATGTACCCGCACTTACGTGCAGCGTCATGAAGTCGGTGGTATAGCCAGCAGCTTTAATGCTGTCGAACACGGAGTCTGTGAAATGAAGACCGGCGGTCGGAGCCGCTACGGCGCCTTCGATGCGCGAGTATACGGTTTGGTACCGCTCTCTGTCAGCGGGTTCGGCCTCGCGGTGGAGGTACGGGGGAAGAGGCATCACGCCGGCGTTGTCCAGGATCGTGGCGAATGTGACATCGCCCGTCCATCGGAATTCAACCAGGCCGTTTGCCCGGTCAACGAGTCGCGCCTCAAGATGATGATGATCGGTGTCAAGGGAAAGCGAAACGCCTTCCGTCCAGCGCTTGAGGTTTCCAATCGTACAATGCCATGCGCAACTTTGCCTGCTGTCCATAACGTGCGCGATTGCCGCAGATGGCGAAACCGGGTCGAGGAGTAAGACTTCGATCACGGCGCCAGACGGTTTCCTGAAGAACAAGCGCGCGGGGATCACTTTGGTGTCGTTGAAAAACAGAATGCTATCGTGTGGGAGGTATTCTGCAACGTGGGTGAAGGTGGAATGTTCAATTTGCCCCTGGTGATACACGAGAAGCTTCGACTGGTCGCGCTGGGCGAGGGGATATCGCGCGATCCGGTGATCGGGAAGTTCGTAGGTGTAATCGTGCAGGTGAACCGGCTTCATCGGCGGCAAAGTAACGCAGTAAATTTGTAACATTGCGCATGCCGCTTACCGGAAGTTTCTTTTCGAGAACGTTTGTGTTTGGCTTTGACGCGCGCACATCGCGTGGACGTATGCGCGAGAAGCAGTCGTGGTTCATCCGGGTATTCGACACACAGAAGCCTGATGTTGTCGGCGTGGGCGAATGCGGCCCGCTGCCTGGCCTGAGCATTGACGATGTGCCCCATTTTGAGTCGGTTCTCTCCGACGTTATAAAACGGGTTGAAGGAAGCGAGATCCCTCAGGACCCGGAGGCATGGGTCGCACGCATAGTGCCGCCGCGATTTCCCTCGATAACGTTTGGACTGGAGACCGCGCTGCTTGACCTGATCCATGGAGGGAGGAGAGTGCTGTTCGATAACGACTTTGTCCGTGGTGTGCCCATCCCCATCAATGGCCTGGTGTGGATGAACAAGGTGGAGTCGATGCTGCGTCAGGCCCACCAGCTTGTAGAACGTGGATTCACGTGCATTAAGATCAAAGTGGGAGGAGAAGACTTTGACGAAGAATGCCGCATGCTGCGTGAATTCCGCAAGGCGCACGGCGAGAGCAATATCACTTTAAGGCTCGATGCAAATGGTGCGTTCTCACCGAACGATGCGCTGGCAAAGCTTGATCGTCTCGCGGAGTTTTCGGTTCATTCTATCGAACAGCCCATAAAGGCCGGCTCTCGGGAAATGGCTGCTATTTGCAGGATGTCGCCAATCCCGATTGCGCTGGACGAGGAGCTTATAGGACGGGAAGACGACAAGGACGCGATTCTCGACAAAGTCAAGCCGTCATTTATCGTGTTAAAACCGACCCTGCATGGTGGACTGTTGCATTGCCGCGACTGGATAAAAAAAGCGGAAGAGCGTGGGATCGGTTGGTGGATCACTTCGGCGCTCGAATCGAGCATCGGGCTGAACGCTATCAGCCAGTTCGTTGCCGCCTTCAGACCGACAATGGCACAGGGACTGGGCACCGGATCGATCTATACCCACAACTTTGCATCGCCCCTAAAAGTAGTAGACGGAAGTTTGCTGTCTGATCCTGAAGGCACGTGGGGACCGGTAGTGAGTTAGCGCTTGTTGTGGCGGCTTGCTCTCATAATCTCCTCTCTCAGCAGGCGCGAGGGTTTCATTCGGGTTACCTTGTAGTTGCTGATAACGTATTCCTGAACGTACTTGCTGGCTTCGTCGATGTCGTCGGTTATGAGAACCAGTTTCAAATCTTTCTCCGCGATAGTTCCATGTGCTACCATCTGGCGAAGTTGTTCGGCGATGGGTTCATAATACGTTTTCCCGATGAGGACAACGGGAAAGTCTTTAATGATGCCGGTTTGTATCAGCGTGAGGATCTCAAAGAATTCGTCCATGGTTCCCAGCCCTCCGGGCATGACCACGAAGGCGAACGAGTATTTGACCAGCAACACTTTACGCACAAAGAAATAGCGAATGTTCACCCATCGGTGCATGTAACGATTGGGTTGTTGTTCATGCGGCAGTTCGATGTTGCAGCCGATGGAGATACCGCCGTTTTCCCAGGCCCCACGGTTCGCAGCTTCCATTATGCCGGGACCGCCGCCTGTCAGCACGGTCACTCCGGATTCCGCCAGTTTCTTACCAACCTCATAGGCCTTCTTGTAATATTCGTGGTCCTCGTTGAACCGTGCGGAGCCAAAGACGGTAATACACGGTCCCACAAAGTGCAGCATTCGGAACCCTCTTATGAAATCCCTCAGCACGCGGAGGACGAAGAAGAATTCGAACATGCGGGTGCGGGGGCCTTCCAGGAAGACCTCCTCGTCTTTGGATCGTAAAGACAGGGGTTTATAATCCGGTCGAATGGGTTTTATCGGAGACATTGCCAAACGTTGATTCTTGCGTCCGCGCCGTCAACGCGCGACGGAAAATATTTGTTCCGGGTGCCTGCAGCGGAGGGTCAAAATTAGTATTTTAGCGATAACCGCACAGCAGATGAGCGTCGCGTGGCACTCGAAGCTGTCGGGAGCCCATCTACCTGCACACATGCTTGAAAAAATCTTGTATCTCGCGGTGCGGTTTCTCGCCGCACTGATCCTGTTCCAGACACTGTACTTCAAGTTCGGCGCATCTCCCGAATCGGTTTATATCTTTACAACTGTTGGCATGGAGCCCTGGGGGCGCATCGGTGTCGGCGTGGCCGAACTGGTGGCCACGATACTGTTACTCCTGAATCGCACGGCATGGTTAGGAGCGGCCCTGGCGCTCGGCTTGATGGTTGGCGCGATCGGCATGCATCTCACGCTGCTCGGTATTGAAGTGCAAGGTGACGGAGGCTATCTTTTTTTGCTTGCCTGGGTGGTAACCCTGTGTTCCGGGTATGTGTTGGTGGTCAACCGAAAGAGAATTCTGGCGGTAGTGCGTCGGGGTTGAGTTAGATGATCACTGCCCAAGCGACGCGAGCGCCGCTTCCAGCGGGTCGGCGAGGTCTCGTCTGCCGCCCACCGCATCTTTCAATCCCTCGATGATGAAGTTGGGAATCTTTTCGCCGCGGCGAACGCGGTTCTGGATGTCGGATACGATCTCGAGCGCCGTTTCCCGCTTTTCAAAATCGCCCTCTTTCTCTATAGCCGTTTCCAATTCATTCCAAAGCGTCAGTGACGATTTGGTTTCAACGTGCTCTTGTATCTCCTCCCGGACATTCTGTGATCGCCGCTCAATGCATGCGTTGTATTCGTCGATGATCGCGTCGATGTCTGACTTCTTCAATTCGCCACTCTCGATGCGGTCGCTGATGTCGCCGCAATCGGCAAGGAACTCTTTCATTTGTTTCCTGAAGCCAATGTTGGGCATTTCGATCCCGTCCCCATCCGCCTTGCGTAAAAATGAGGCGCTGTAGATGTTGGAGTTCTCCGGCTGAAACCGGTACAGGCTCAGGTATCCTGACTTCACCAGCTGCATAAAAGTGTAGCCATAAGGCCCCTTGATTGGATAGTAAGAAACGCCATCAAGGGCAAAAACCTTTGTTTCCGTTATGCTGTATACCTCCTTGCCGCCGTCGGTTTTCACCTGTACTTTTTTCTCGGGTCCGAACATCAGCGGCCTGATCTCTCCGTTCAGCGTGTCGGAATTGGTCGTTACAAGGTAATCCTGACCCCAAACAATCTGGGTGATGAGCAGGAGGATCAGGACGAGAAGTATATGGACAATGGCAAACGTTCTCATGGAGATCTGAATTCAAGGGAGCATTGGGCCCAAATTAATGTATCCGTAGTCTGGCTCCAAATCTCCCGTGCGTCGGACGGCGTTATTTCGCTTTCAGTCGCCCCGCTTCCTTTAACGCTTTGGTGATCAGCCATTCCAATTGGCCATTGGTGCTTCGAAACTCGTCGGCGGCCCACTTTTCTACCGCTTTCAACAACTCAGGATCAATGCGAAGTACAAATGGTTTTTTCTGTGCCATCAAAAAAATGCGTCATTTCTGTCCAGCCCCACAGTCTAGTTGTGCAAGGTCCCCGCGTTTACGACAGGGGTTGCGTCCTTGTCACCGCACAGGACAACCATAAGGTTACTGACCATAGCTGCCTTGCGCTCCTCGTCGAGGTCGACGATCTTTTCCCGACTCAAATGGTCTAGTGCCATCTGCACCATGCTCACCGCACCCTCCACGATCTTAAACCGGGCAGCCACAACAGCGGTGGCCTGTTGTCTTCGCAGCATGGCGCCCGCAATCTCGGGTGCATAAGCCAGGTAGCCAATGCGCGCCTCCACGACGCGGATGCCTGCGATGTCGAGCCTCTTGCGCAAGTTTTGTTCCAGCGCGCTATTTACATCTTCATGCCCGGAGCGCAACGTAACTTCCGTGTCGTCATCGAAGTTGTCGTAGGGATATAATCCAGCCAGCCGACGCACGGCAGCGTCGCTCTGAATGCGAACGAAGTTTTCGTAGTTGTCGACCTCAAACGCAGCCTTGAAGGTGTCTTCAACCCGCCACACAAGGATCACGCCGATCTGGATGGGATTGCCCACCTTGTCGTTTACCTTGATTTTCTCACTGTCGAAATTTCGTGCCCGCAACGATATCCCCCGTTTGCTGTAAAATGGGTTCACCCAGAAGAAGCCATTCTTTTTGACAGTCCCTTTGTACTCTCCGAAGAGCACCAGCACGCGCGAGGAGTTGGGGTTAACGTAGAAAAACCCCGGCAGCAGGATCAGCGACAGCATGAGTACGGCCCCCATCCACTCCATCGTGGGGCGGGTGAACAATACTACCGCGAGCACCAGCACAATGAAGATTACAACCAGCATCACATACCCCGATATGGGTACGTATTCTTTTTCCTTGCTCATAATTGTTGCGTTTGATATCGTATTAGTATCATAAAGATATTAAAATAAATCAAATGGGCAAAAAAAATTTTGAAACCATCCCTTTTTGCCGCAACCCGCAGCGATTTCGTCCGTTTGGGGTAACGAACAAAGTGGCGATGGAGGGTCTAATCCAGGAAAAGGCTGATGATAAAGTAGAGGATTATGAGGAAGATGAGCACGCCATACATTACCAGGTCGATGCGTACATAGGGCCTGTACTGCCGGTAAAATTCTTTCAATCGCTTGAACACATCCGAAGTAATTTGCCCGAAAGTAACGATTCTTTTTCTGGGTTGAAATACCACTGCGGGCACCGGCTATCGTTATCGATTTCCTTGCGCAATGAGGCCGGAAGCAATCTTGAAATTGGAATGGATAACGTCATGATAATATGAAGCACGTCTTCCTGGGATTGATTTTTTCTGTCGCAATGTCCCTGTCTGCCGTGGCACAGAACAAAGCCACGATCAGCGGCTATGTTCGGGATGCCGCGAACGGCGAGGAGCTTATCGGCGTCACGGTATACATTCCGGCGCTTCAGGCAGGCACGACAACAAATGCCTATGGCTTCTATTCACTCAGCCTGCCTCCCGGCAATTACACACTGCAGTTCAGCTACGTCGGCTTCAGGAATGTCACCGTGGATATCGAGTTGAAGGAAAACATTACCCGCAATATCGCGATGGAGGCGGAAGCGACATACATCCAGGAAGTTGTAGTCGAGGATGAAGCGATCGATGCCAACGTGGTGGATGTTCAGATGAGCCGCAACACAATCGACATAAACCAGGTGAGAAAACTTCCGGCGCTCTTTGGGGAAGTGGACATCATCAAGAATATCCAACTGCTCCCGGGAGTGATCACGGCAGGGGAGGGGACTTCCAGCTTTTTCGTTCGCGGAGGAAGCGCCGACCAGAACCTGATCCTCATCGACGAAGCGCCGGTCTACGATCCATCACACCTCTTTGGCCTTTTCTCCGTTTTCAACGCCGATGTGATCAAAGATTCTGAACTGTACAAAGGGGGCATTCCCGCCCGATTCGGCGGCCGACTTTCATCCATATTGGAAGTGAGAACGAAGGACGGAAACAACCGCGAGGTTCACGGTACCGGCGGCATTGGCTCTATGGCCAGCCGCATCATGCTGGAGGGTCCACTGCGCAAAGAAAAGAGTTCGTTCATCGTCTCGGCACGACGCTCCTATGCCGATCTGTTCCTGCGCGCGGCCAATGAGGACAACCTCGTGTACTTTTTCGACGTCAACGCAAAAGCGAACTGGAGGCACAACAACAACAACCGGTTCTTTGTCGCGGTCTATGCCGGCCGCGACGACTTTTCCTTCAGCGACGACGTGGGCTTCAGCTGGGGTAATGCCACGACCACCTTCCGATGGAATCACCTGTTCAACGATCGCCTCTTTTCGAACACCTCCGTCATTGCCAGCAACTTCGACTATGCGCTGGAGATCTTCGATCCGGCCCAGGGTCTCAAGTGGACGTCCAACCTCCAGGAGCTGAGTCTGAAGAATGATCTTTCGTATTACATCAACCCCAACAATGAGCTTTCCTTCGGCTATCACCTCACCGGAAGGAGGTTCTCGCCGGGAACCATCAAGCCCAACACGCCCGGGTCGATATTCACTACCGTCAAGCTTCAAAAACAGTACGCCCTGGATCACGCCTTTTACGTGAGCAACCGCCAGCAGATCAG
>DASVCT010000104.1:0-3727 GCA_036381475.1 Cyclobacteriaceae bacterium | reverse complement strand
CGATGATGGTTTGCGTGTAATCATTTGATAGAGGTAATATCCCCAGGGTGGAAAGTATCGCAGGTGTGACGCCATTCAATTCTTCAATTCATCAACTATTCAATTCTTTAACAAGAATCTCGCTCCAACAGCACCAAACAGCTGAAGCGTCAGTGGTCGATCCGCTACTTCCAGAAGGACACTCAATTCACCGAATACATTCAACGGTGTATCCTGGAAAGTGTACTCGACGCCTCCTATGCCTTCAGGACCGAAGTCAATGGTATTGCGCACATCGGTGCGAACGCCGCTATCAGGTGGGCGCTGCCGGTAGCGGTATTCAATCTTGCCGAACTTCAGCATGCCGCCGGCACCCCAGTACCACTGCAACCTTCCCTCCATATCTTCCACGGGGATATCGTAATGAAGAAGGTAGCGTGCCTGAAGGTAAACGGGATTGTCGAGCCGGTGCGAAATGTAATCGTATCCGTCGTACTTCGAGTATTCGTAAAACGATTTTCTGTGGTAGTCTTTCCGCCATTCTCTCGACGCCGTTCCGAGGATGAATTCCACCGCACGGTTGTTTCCGATTTGTCTCTTGTACGTTATCCCGATCGGATCCCCCAGCCTCAGGCCCATGCTGTGGTCCTGAGACCAGGCGGTGCTGGAGACGAGGAATGAAAGCGATAACAGGATGAGTTTTCTCATAGCAATGCCAGAACTAGTCACGAAGCTTTGTACGTAAACGGCACCAAAAGGGATTAGAAAATGTATCGCAGTCCTGCGCCTCCTTCAAACCGCCTCCAACCGGGATCGAGGGAGATGTCGTGGAACAGCTCGACTTCCATGAATGCTGACACGGGGATTTGAAAGTAGGAGTACTCGATGCCAACGGAAACCTGCGGCCCGAACGTGTTACGTTGCCGCTCGAAGGATCCGAGTTCGTTCACCTCAGTGCCGTTGACGACGCTGGTGAAATAGTAGTGATAGTTGATCTGGGTGTTTCTGATTTCCGCGCCTAAGCCGAAGTACATTTTAAGGCCGGGCGTTATGGCCTTGGCATCGATGTGCCAGAGAAATTTGAGTTCCGCCACCCAGTCGTAATTGACCCGGTGTGAAAGGTAATCCACACTTGCGCCTTCGCTGGCTGTGTCTACGTTAATATACTCGTAAAACTTTCCGCGGTAGTATCGGTTATAGAGCCCACTTGCGGTCTTTCCGAAGTCGACCGCAATACCAAATCGTTCGCTCATGTAGTATTTGTAGGTGATAGCGAACGGGTCTCCCAGTTTAAGTCCGAGGCCGTGGAATGGATAACGGGAAGGTTCCAATAGCGGACACAAGATCTTCTTTCCCCGCTTCTTGTCCATAGAATACATGCTGCCGGATCGCTTCCCTTTTACACGTTGGGCGGAACATGGGAAATCCGGAGCAAAAAATAAAAAAACGGCCAATATGAACATTACACGCGCCACCATCGAACCTCAAAGGTACGCCCTTTTAACGGGCAAAAACGGCATCTGGCGACTGGTGGTAGTGTCGTTCGCTCAAACGAATTCTTTGTACTGCATGCGGTGAAGTTGGGCATAGAAACCTTCCCTGAGGAGCAGTTCTTCGTGGGTGCCCTCTTCTTTGATTTCGCCTTTGTCCAGTACAATGATCTTTTCCGCACGCTGAATGGTGGACAGCCGGTGCGCGATTACGATGGCCGTTCTTCCGCTCATCATTTTGTCAATCGCATCGCGGATCATTTCCTCGGTTTCGTGGTCGACGGACGAGGTGGCTTCATCGAGTACGAGGATGCGCGGGTCGTAGACCATGGCGCGAATGAAGGATATCAATTGGCGCTGCCCCACGGAAAGGGTGGAACCACGCTCCATGACATTGTAGGAGAGTTTGCCGGGCAACCTTTCAATAAACCGACGTGCACCGACAAGGTCGGCGGCGTGCCACACCATCTCTTCCGTGACGTCGGGATTACCCAGCGCGATGTTATTGAAGATCGAATCCGAGAAGAGGAAGACGTCCTGTAAGACCACGCCAATATTCCGCCTGAGAAATCCAAGATCATATTCATTCAGGTCAACACCGTCGATGGTGATACGACCCTTTCGAATTTCATAAAAACGGTTAAGCAGATTGATGACGGACGATTTGCCGGCACCCGTTGCGCCGACGAGCGCGACGGTTTCACCCTCGCGGATTTCAATGTTGATATCGCGGAGTACGTAGTCGTCGTCATTGTATGCGAACCAGACATTTTCAAACTTCACCTCTCCGCGTATTTCCTCCGGCCGGTATGAACCGGTTGCCTGAACGTGTTCCCTGTTGTCGAGCAGGTTCATAATCCGCGACATGCTCACAATGCCCATCTGCAAGGTGTTGTAACGGTCAGCGATCATCCGGATGGGCCTGAAGAACATCTGGATGTACATAATGAAGGCGATGAGCTTGCCGATCGTTATTCCAGTCACTTCCGTGTTAATGATCCCCTTCGCACCGTACCAGACGAGAAGTCCCGTCCCCGCCGCAGCAATGATTTCGGCTACGGGATAGTAAACCGAATAATAGAGCACAGAACGAAGGTTAGCCTGTCGGTGGTCGTTGTTGATGGCCTTGAATTTTTCGTATTCACTCTTCTCGCTTCCGAAGATCTGAACGATGTTCATCCCGGTAAGGTGTTCCTGGACAAACGCATTCAGGTTGGACACGGCGTTGCGGACGTCGTTAAACGCGACCTTGATCTTTTCCTTGAAAATGTACGTGCTCAGCAGCAGAAGCGGAATCGTCGACAAGCTCACCAGCGACAGTCTCCAGTCTTCGTAAAACATGAAGGCCAGGATAAATACGACCTGCAATAAGTCGCCCGCCATGGCGGCGAGGCCTTCGCTGAAAACATCGGCAAGCGCTTCCACGTCGGAGATCGTTCTCGTCACAAGCCGTCCTATCGGAGTGCGGTCGAAGAACCGGAGCCGAAGCCGAACGATGTGCCTGTACAACTTCGAGCGTATGTCGCGTATGACTTGTTGTCCCAGCCATCCCGAGACGTAGGTATGGATGTATTGAGCGATGGATTGTAGAATGAGCAGTCCGATAAGAAGCATGATCATGAAGACCATGCCATTGTAGTCTCCGACGGCCACGTCGTGGTCGAGCGTATATTGGATAAGTACCGGGCGGAGCGGAGCCAGGACTCCGAGTGCGACTGTCAGGAAAATCACCAACCCGAATCTGATCCGGTACGGCCTTACAAAAGCCAGCAACCGCCGGAGAACTTTAAAGTCGATGATGTTTCCGCTGCTGATCTGTTCCTTCTCCACTACTTGCCGGGTTTTGTTGGCAGAAACAAGGACCTGGGATACGTTACGCGCACCAGGAACAGGCCGTGTGGCGGTGCGTTCGCCCCAGCCTTGCGCCGGTCTTTGCCTTTCATGATGTCTGCGAAACCGGCCACAGACAGCTTTCCGCTCCCCACGTCCAGAAGGGTTCCCACCAATGCTCTTACCATGCCCCTGAGAAAGCGGTTTGCCGTGATCCTGAACGTCAGGGTGGTGCCGCTGTGTTTCCAGTTTGCTGACCTGACGTCACAAATAAAGTGATTTACATCTGTTTTCACCTTGCTGAAGGCGGTAAAGTCGTGGGTTCCCACTATTAACGCAGCGGCCCGGTTCATGGTTTGGACATCCAGCGGCCGGTGCCACCGGAGGGCGAAACCGTCGAGAAACGGATCCTTCGTGAGCGTGATCCG
>DASVCT010000103.1:0-5005 GCA_036381475.1 Cyclobacteriaceae bacterium | reverse complement strand
AAAGATGCCTCTGCTACAGCCATATACGGATCACGCGGGGCAAATGGTGTCATTCTCATCACGACCAGGAGTGGTGTAGCCGGGCAAACAAGAATCGAGTTCAACACGTCATATTCAACGCAAAATGTGATAAAGAAACTCAACCTCCTCCGGACGCCAGATTTTGTGGATTACATCAATGATATGTCTCCTGGCAAAATGCCGGACATCGACTATCCGGATACTGACTGGCAGGATGAAGTATTTCAACAGGGAGGCATACAGAATTACCAGCTTTCCCTGTCGGGCGGAAGTGAACAAACCCGTTATTATGTTTCAGGGATTCTGTACGATCAGAAGGGAGTGGTACTGGACTCGAGGTTCAAGCGCTTCTCTATTCTCAGCAGCGTCGACCTCGAAGTTTCAAAAAAGCTGAAGGCCGGGGTGCAACTTCTCGGATCACGAAATCTAAAGGACGGTACGGTAACACAGGAATGGAGCGGCGGGGCAGGACAAACGGGTGTAATTTCGGCAACAGTGCTGTCAGAACCGACCATTCCAGTCTACAATGAAGACGGAACCTACACTACGTCGAAGCTGACAGGACTAGAGCGTGACAATCCGGTCGCCATCGCGAAGGAAACGGTGATCGACAACGTCAGCGATGTTTTGCAGGCTAATTTTTTTGGCGAATACCAAATCGTGCCCAACCTGAAATTCCGCTCAACCTTTGGCGCGCAGTCCGTGTCAGGCCGCGACGGAAACTATCTACCAAGCAGCATGTTTGGGGGGAGAAGCATCAACGGGCGGGGATTTATCAACAGCAACAGATCGACCGATATTATCAATGAGAACTATTTCACCTTTGATAAGGAGATAAATGATATTCACGATCTTTCATTGATGGCGGGCTATTCCTACCAGCAGTATAGGTCCGAGTTCTGGCATGTGCAGAGCGAGAACTACATCTCAGACGCTTTCTCTTACTGGAATCTGGGAGGCGGATCCATCGCCAAAGCACCAAGTTCAAGCCTTACGGAGTCCACGTTGTCCTCCTTTTATGGTAGGGTCAACTACCGGCTGTTCGACCGCTACCTGCTCACCTTCAATGCCCGCTACGATGGGTCTTCCCGGTTTGCAAGAAACAACAAATGGGCATTCTTCCCTTCAGGGGCCATTGCATGGAATATAGCTCAGGAGGACTTCATGAAAGCACTACCTGGCGTCAGCCAACTGAAGTTCAGGGCGAGTTACGGCATGACCGGGAACCAGGCAATCGGGCCGTATCAGTCACTGGCGCTATTGGGGACGCTTCCCAGTGTAGTAATCAATAATATGGTTGTGAATGCGGTTGCGCCACAAAGTGTCGCTAATGATAATCTTACCTGGGAAACCACTGTACAGACTGATTTAGGAGTTGACCTGGGATTATTTCAACAGCGAATTTCGCTAACGGCAGATTACTATCATAAAAAGACGACTGACCTGTTGTTCTCCATGCCCCTGCCAAAATACTCGGGATACTCCACCATGCTGAAAAATATCGGTGCAATGTTGAATGAAGGGTTTGAATTTAGCATATCAACCGTCAATGTCGAAGGAGACTTTACGTGGCTTACAGATATCAACGTCTCGCGAAACAGGAATGAGATCCTGGAGTTGCCTGACGGAAAGGATATTTTCATCAATGTGTCGCCGGGACATCTGGTCGGAATTAACAATTCGCAAGTATTGAGAGAGGGCCAGCCTATGGGACAGTTTTTTGGATACGTGTATGACGGTGTCTACCAGGAGGGTGACGATTTCCTGCCCGGAGGTGGTTTTGAGCAGGTTGCCGGAGGTGAGAAATTCAGGGACATCAATGGCAAGGACGCCAACGGAGAGCTTACTGGGCTTCCCGACGGGCAGCTCAACGCAGACGACAGAACGATAATCGGGGATCCGAATCCGGATTTCACATGGGGGCTGAACAATACATTCAAGTATAAGGGATTTGACCTGAATATTTTCTTCCAGGGTTCGCAGGGAAATGATATCTATAGTTTTATGCTCCTCGAAATGGAACTCATGTCGGGTTATAACAATTCGACCGTCCGTGCCCTCGACCGCTGGACTCCCAACCACACTGACACCGATGTTCCGGCAGCGAGTACCTCGCGGTCAAAAAAGTCGTCCAGCCGTTTTGTGTATGATGGCAGCTACATCAGAATGAAGAACATATCCCTGGGTTACACTTTGCCTGAATCGTTCATTCGCGGCGCTGGAATGAGCTTTGCCCGGATCTACATTAGTGGACAGAACCTGCTCACAATAACCGACTATCCCGGCTATGACCCGGAAGTAAGTTGGTTTGGTGCCACCAGCAACATCAACCTTGGCCTCGACTATGGCAGCTATCCAAACGCGAAATCGGTCACGATTGGTGCACAGGTGAGATTCTAGAGTCATCCAAAATTGATTAAAAGAGAAAAACATGAGACTATCTAAACTATACCTGCTGTCAGTGTTCGCCCTTTTGTTGGGCAGTTGTACTGACCTGGAAGAAAATCCTGTAGGAATACTAGCCCCTGAAGGGTTCTTCAGGACGGAACGTGATGTTCAAACGGTTATTTACGGAGCGTACGGAAAAATTGCCGCTGATGATTACTGGGGCCGCGAATTGGCAGCAGCCATTCTATTGCGTAGCGACATGGTCGACATCGGGAACAGGGGCACAGTCGCCGCACGGATTCAGATCAATGACTTCAACTGCGACGGATTCAACGCAATGATAACAAGATTTTGGCCCGCGTCTTACGCTATAGTCGGCGCGGCCAACACGGCCATCGAAGGGGCGGGTTTCCTTGAAGACAGCCCCGGCAAGAATGCGCTGATTGCCGAGGCGAGATTCATACGGGCATTTGCCTATTTCAATCTCGTACGCTTGTTCGGTGATATACCTTATATTGATGTAGCAATAAAGGACCCTGAATCAGTCAAGACGATCTCAAAAGCACCGCAAAGCGACGTCTACAATAATATTATCGCCGATCTCGAATTCGCCAAGGAAAACCTCCCGTTGGAGCATCCGCAGAACGTCAGGAGCAGGCCGTCGAAAGGCTCGGCATACACCATGTTATCCGATGTGTACCTGACGTTAGGGCAGTGGGAGGAAGCGTACTCACATGCCCGGTGGGTCATTGACAACGCTGCGAACCTCGGATACGAACTTGAAGCTGACTATCAGGACCTTTTTGTCCCGTCCAAACAGGACGGAATGGCCGAGCACGTGTTTGCCATCGAGTATAAGGGAAACCAAAGCGCCTGGCCATACGATTATGACAGCCATCCTGCCTTTACGGGAATGGCTGGTGCCGATGAAATAGCCGGATGGGATGTCACAGTGCCGTCGCTGGAGGTTTATACGACGTGGGATTCCAGGGACTACAGAAAAAAAGTGGCTTTGGCCGACAGTGCCCACTTTGGAGGTGTTCTTAAGCCCTATACGGATTTCACCATACCCCGACCGCACATCGCAAAGTATTGGCGCTTTTTGAGCGGTACGGAAGTGGACAGCGACAATAATTACGCCGTGTACCGATACGCTGAAGTGTTGCTGATCGCTGCTGAAGCATTGAACGAAGCAAACGGCCCGACACCTGAGGCGTTGGCGTATGTGGATAAGATACGGGAGCGCGCAAGGAATTGGGCTGGAACACAAACCGACTACCCTGAGAACGTTCTCCCTGGGATTTCCAAAGACGATTTCCGGAGACTGGTGTTGGAAGAAAGACGGCTGGAGTTGAGTTTTGAGTTTAAGCGGTGGTGGGACATCAAGCGTCGTGACATGGGTGATGAGGTTTTTGCAGGCGCGAACTCGCTTGAACCGCATGCCAATTTCAATTCGGATCAGTATCTGTTGCCGATTCCACAAACGGAATTGGATCTTAATCCAAACCTCGGTCCCCAAAATCCGGGCTACTAAAGTGAAAGGAGACGAATTTCAGCAAGCCTGACGCCTGCCGGCGACAGGCTTGCTGAAACTGTAATTTCAACACTATTTCCAGAGAGAGTTTTCCCAAACGGTCGAGTCGCTTGTCGAGGTCATTGCAGTTGAAATCAACCTGTAAGAGATGAGTTGTTCACCGGAATAGTACAAGCCCTTGTCAATATAAGGTAACATTTTCAACAAGCGTTTACAGAACGTTTCTTATTTGCCCCGAATCGCAGGGCACAATTATGATCCTCGGATTTGCGCATGCCGTTCGACGCGGCCAGGCACGAATTGCTGCCAGTTTACATTTCTACAAAATAGAACAATCAGTTGTCAATATCGGGTAACACGGCTGGTGAACCATTTTATAACTTGAACTTAAGATGGATTGCATGTTTTTGACCTGGAAAAATTGATTCGATAGGTCACAAATAGAAGCCACTAATTCAACCCAACAAAAACAAATCTATGCACCTAAATCTACGAGTCCACTTTGTTACGCTCGCACGCGCCGTTACCAGCGCGCCGTTGAGTGTGAAGGTAGCAGCTATTCTGCTCCTTGCCTGTTTGCAGGCGAGCGCCACAGTAACGCCACAAGTGACGTTTTTATCGAAAAGTAGTGTAACGGTCGACGGGTTTGTCGAGGCTGATCAGCCGGAACATTCTGCGGCAGTATCTCTTTCGTTCCAGGTTAGCGGCACGGTAAGGGAGGTAAACGGCGAGCCATTGCCTGGCGCCACGGTGAGGCTAAGAGGCAGCGATGCAGGGACGGTAACCGACGCCATGGGACGGTTCGTCCTTGAAATACCCGATGGTGGCGGAGTGCTGGTGGTTTCTTACATCGGTTTCTTGACGGAGGAGGTCACTGTGAACGAACCCAACGACGCATTGGATATTCAGCTGACGCCATCGGTTTCGGAAATGCAGGAACTCGTGGTCATCGGTTACGGTACGCAGAAGCGTTCGGATTTGACAGGTTCGATAAGTTCGATCAATTCTGAGGAGATCGCGAAGGTGCCGGTGACTACAATGGCGCAGGTACTACAGGGAAGG
>DASVCT010000102.1:0-5008 GCA_036381475.1 Cyclobacteriaceae bacterium | reverse complement strand
AAAGATGCCTCTGCTACAGCCATATACGGATCACGCGGGGCAAATGGTGTCATTCTCATCACGACCAGGAGTGGTGTAGCCGGGCAAACAAGAATCGAGTTCAACACGTCATATTCAACGCAAAATGTGATAAAGAAACTCGACCTCCTCCATACGCCAGATTTTGTGGATTATATCAATGATATGTCTCCTGGTAAAATGCCGGACATCGACTATCCGGATACTGACTGGCAGGATGAAGTATTTCAGCAGGGAGCCGTACAGAACTACCAACTTTCCCTGTCGGGCGGAAGCGACCAGGCACGTTACTATATTTCGGGGATCCTGTATGATCAAAAAGGAGTGGTTTTGGATTCCCGGTTCAAGCGCTACTCCATTCTAAGCAGCGTCGATCTTGAAATTTCAAAAAATCTAAAGGCTGGCGTGCAACTTCTCGCGTCAAGAAATCTGAAAGACGGTACGGTAACACAGGAATGGAGCGGCGGAGCAGGACAAACAGGTGTAATATCGGCAACTATACTGTCAGAACCGACTATCCCGGTCTACAATGAAGATGGAACCTATACCACTTCAAAGCTGACCGGCCTGGAGCGCGACAATCCTGTCGCCATCGCGAAGGAAACGGTGATCGACAACGTCAGTGACAATCTGCAGGCCAATTTCTTCGGCGAATACCAGATTACGCGCAATCTGAAATTCCGATCAACCTTTGGCGCGCAGTCTACATCGAGCCGTGACGGAAACTATTTGCCCAGCAGCATGTTCGGCGGAAGAAGTGTCAATGGGCGGGGGTATATCAACAGCAGCAGATCGACCGATATCATCAATGAGAACTATTTCACCTTCGATAAGGAGATAAACGATGTTCACGATTTTTCGTTAATGGCGGGTTATTCCTATCAATCGTTTCGGTCCGAGTTCTGGCATGTGCAGAGTGAGAACTATATTTCGGATGCTTTCTCTTACTGGAACCTGGGTGGCGGGTCCGTAGCCAAGGCGCCAAGTTCGACGCTGATAGAATCAACGTTGGCGTCCTTTTACGGAAGGGTCAATTATCGGCTATTCGACCGCTACCTTGTTACCTTCAATGCCCGTTACGACGGATCTTCCCGGTTTGCAAAGAATAATAAATGGGCGTTTTTCCCGTCAGGGGCCATCGCGTGGAACATAGCGCAGGAGAGCTTCATGGAAGGCGTGCCTCAGATCAGCCAACTGAAGCTGAGGGCCAGTTACGGCATGACCGGGAACCAGGCCATCGGACCTTATCAGTCGCTGGCACTATTGGGAACGCTTCCCAGCGTGGTGATCAATAATACGGTCGTGAATGCTGTTGTGCCCCAGAGTGTCGCTAACGATAATCTTACCTGGGAAAGCACGGTGCAAACGGACGTAGGGGTCGATTTGGGTTTGTTTGGCCAACGCATTTCACTAACCGCCGATTACTATCACAAGAAGACCTCGGACCTGCTGTTCTCCATGCCCCTGCCCAAGTACTCGGGATATTCCAGTATGCTCAAGAACATCGGTGCCATACTGAATGAGGGATTTGAATTCAACCTGTCAACCGTCAATGTCGAAGGAGACTTCACGTGGGTTACCGATATAAACGTCTCGAGAAACAGAAACGAGATCCTGGAGCTGCCCGACGGAAAGGACATTTTCGTCAATGTGTCCCCCGGGCATCTGGTCGGAATTAACAATTCGCAGGTATTGAGGGAAGGGCACCCCATGGGGCAGTTTTTCGGTTACGTCTATGATGGAGTCTACCAGGAGGGTGACGACTTCTTGCCTGGAGGTGGTTTTGAGCAAGTCGCCGGAGGTGAGAAATTCAGGGACATCAACGGCAAGGACGCCAACGGCGCGCTTACCGGACTCCCCGACGGGCAGCTCAATGCAGACGACAGAGCGATAATCGGGGATCCAAATCCCGATTTCACGTGGGGGCTGAACAATACATTCAGGTACAAGGGTTTTGACCTGAATATTTTCTTCCAGGGTTCCCAGGGAAATGATCTTTATAGTTTTATGCTCCTCGAAATGGAACTCATGTCGGGTTATAACAATTCGACCGTCCGTGCCCTCGACCGCTGGACTCCCACCCACACGGACACCGACGTTCCGGCAGCGAGTACGTCACGGTCCAAAAAGTCGTCCAGCCGTTTTGTGTATGATGGCAGCTACATCAGAATGAAGAACATATCCCTGGGTTATACCTTGCCTGAGTCGTTCATTCGCGGCGCCGGAATGAGTTTTGCCCGGATCTACGTGAGCGGACAGAACCTGCTTACGATAACCGACTATCCCGGCTATGATCCGGAAGTAAGTTGGTTTGGTGCTACCAGCAATATCAACCTCGGCCTCGATTATGGCAGCTATCCAAACGCCAAATCTGTCACCATTGGTGCGCAGGTCAGGTTTTAATGTATCCACAATCAAAGACAGACACACATGAAACTATCTAAATCATACCTGGGGGCAATGCTCGCCTTGCTGCTGGGCAGTTGTACCGACATGGAAGAAAACCCTGTGGGAATACTGGCTCCTGAGGGTTTTTTCAAAACAGAAAAAGATGTTCAAACCGTCATTCACGGGGCGTATGGAAAAATTGCCGCTGATGACTACTGGGGCCGTGAACTGGCGGCAGCTATTTTGCTGCGAAGCGATATGGCCGACATCGGGAACAGGGGCACCGTTCCGGCACGGATCCAGATCAATGATTTTAACTGCGATGGATTCAATGCTATGGTAACCAGATTCTGGCCCGCATCATACGCTATCATCGGTACCGCGAACACGGCCATCGAAGGGGCTGGTTTCCTTGAAGACAGCGCAGGAAAGAACGCGCTGATTGCCGAGGCGAGATTCATACGGGCATTTGCTTATTTTAATCTCGTACGTTTGTTCGGTGATATACCTTATATCGACGTAGCCATAAAGGATCCTGAATCAGTCAAGACGATCTCAAAAACACCGCAAAGCGACGTCTACAATAATATTATCGCCGATCTCGAATTTGCCAAGGAAAACCTCCCGTTAGAGCATCCGCAGAACGTCAGGAGCAGGCCGTCGAAAGGCTCGGCATACACCATGTTATCCGACGTGTACCTGACGTTGGGGCGGTGGGAGGAAGCATACTCACATGCCCGGTGGGTGATTGACAACGCTGCAAGCCTCGGATACGAACTTGAAGCTGACTATCAGGACCTTTTTGTCCCATCCAAACAGGATGGAATGGCCGAGCACGTGTTTGCCATCGAGTATAAGGGAAACCAAAACGCCTGGCCGTACGATTATGACAGCCATCCTGCCTTTACGGGAATGGCTGGTGCCGATGAAATTGCAGGGTGGGATGTCACCGTGCCATCGCTGGAGGTCTATACAACGTGGGACTCCAGGGACTATAGAAAGAAAGTGGCTTTGGCCGACAGCGCCCACTTTGGAGGTGTCCTTAAGCCCTATACGGATTTCAGCATACCTCGACCGCACATCGCAAAGTATTGGCGCTTTTTGAGCGGTACGGAAGTGGACAGCGACAATAACTACGCCGTGTACCGGTACGCTGAAGTGTTGCTGATCGCTGCCGAAGCATTGAACGAAATAAGCGGCCCGACACCTGAAGCGTTGGCGTATGTGGATCAGGTACGCGAGCGGGCAAGGAATTGGGCCGGAACACAAACCGATTACCCTGAGAACGTTCTCCCCGGGATATCCAAAGACGATTTCAGGCAACTGGCGTTGGAAGAAAGACGCCTTGAATTGAGTTTTGAGTTTAAGCGGTGGTGGGACATCAAGCGTCGTGACATGGGCGACGCGGTTTTCGCAGGTGCGAACTCACTTGAACCGCATGCGAATTTCAATCCGGATCAGTATCTTTTGCCGATTCCACAGACAGAATTGGATCTGAATCCTAACCTCGGTCCGCAAAATCCGGGCTACTAAAAAAGAAGAGGGACGAATTTCAGCAAGCCCCCCGCCGCCGTTTCCGGCGGCGGGATTGCCAAACGGCAATTCCTGAAGATGCAAGGTCAACGCGGACGTATCGACAAGCGGTGAGGGGCAACGCCAGGATCACTTGCAAGTTGATGACATGGATTGACCGGCAACCGGGGAATTGATCGCCGGAATGGTACAAGCTCTTGCCAATATAAGGTAAGATTTTGGCGAGCGCGTTCGCAGACGTTTCTCATTTTACATGGAGCCCGGCGAGCGACTATGATCACCTGATTTGTCCATATCCCTTGATGTTGCCGGGCACGATTTGCCGCCGGTTTTATATTCCTACAGAATAGAACAAAGAGTTGTCAATATTGGGTAACACCGCTGGTCAGCGGTTTTATAACTTGGACTTAGGATGGATGGCATGTTCTGACCTGTAATAGGTGGTCAAACTGCAATTCCAATATTCAACCCCAACAAAAACAATTCTATGCACCAAGATCTACAAGTCCACTTCATTCCACCCAAGCGGGCCGTCAAAAGCGCCCTGTTGAGTGTGAAGGTATCAGCAATTCTGCTCCTTGCCTGTCTTCAGGCGAATGCCACAGTTACGCCAGAAGCGATGCTATCGAAAAGTAGTGCACCGGTTGACCAGCTTGTCACGGCTGATCAGCCGGAACATTCTGCGGCAGTATCTCTTTCGTTCCAGGTTAGCGGCACGGTAAGGGAGGTTAACGGCGAGCCATTGCCTGGTGCCACGGTGAGGCTAAGGGGCAGTGATGCGGGAACGGTGACCAACGCCATGGGACGGTTCGTCCTTGAAATACCCGATGGTGGCGGAGTGCTGGTGGTTTCTTACATCGGTTTCTTGACTGAGGAGGTCGCTGTGAACGAACCCAACGACGCATTGGATATTCAGCTGACGCCATCAGTTTCGGAAATGCAGGAACTCGTGGTCATCGGTTACGGTACGCAGAAGCGTTCGGATTTGACAGGTTCGATAAGTTCGATCAATTCTGAGGAGATCGCGAAGGTGCCGGTGACTACAATGGCGCAGGTACTACAGGGAAGG
>DASVCT010000101.1:0-6453 GCA_036381475.1 Cyclobacteriaceae bacterium | reverse complement strand
CTTATCTCCCTCGTCATCCCTCGCACGCCCCTTAATCCCCTAAAGGGGTCCAGCGCGCACCAGCGTGGAATTTAAAGATGGTAAACGATAATGGATAACCCTTAACTACAATCCGTGCTGCCCCTATACCCCTATACCTCTATACCCCTATACCCTTATTTCCCTATTTCCTTATTTCCTCATTCCCTTATTCCCTTATTTCCTTATTTCCTTATTCCCTTATTCCCTTATTTCCCTATTTCCTTATTTCCTTATTTCCCTATTTCCCTATTTCCCTATTTCCTTATTTCCCTATTTCCCTATTTCCTTATTTCCCCATTTCCCCCTATACTTACCTCATGTCCCCAGTAGAACTCGATACCCCATGTATTGTCATAGACCTTGACAAGGTTGAAGCGAACATTCACCGATTGCAGCGGTATCTCGATGAACACGGCATTAAAAACCGGCCACACATCAAAACCCACAAGCTGCCGCAGATCGCCCGTATGCAGGTCGACGCCGGCGCCGTAGGGATTACCTGTCAAAAACTCGGTGAAGCCGAGGTCATGGCCGACGCCGGACTCGACGACATCCTGATCACCTACAACATACTCGGAGCGGCCAAGCTTCAGCGGTTAACCCATCTCGCAAAGCGCATCCGTCTTTCTGTCATCGCCGACTCGGATGTCACCGTACGCGGCCTTTCACACGCATGCGCTTCCGCCGACACCGAAGTGGGCGTCATGGTGGAATTTGAGTCGGGCAAGCAGCGATGCGGCGTGCAGACGCCGCAGGAGGCCACCACACTTGCACGGCTGATCACTTCGCTGCCGGGTCTTCGCTTTGAGGGTCTTATGACCTATCCCACCACCGGGTTGACCGTGCCGTTTGTGAACGAAACACGAGCGTTGCTCGCAGCAGAGGGCATAGAAATACCTTGTGTAAGCGGGGGTGGTACGCCGGGATTGTGGGAGATGCATCGCTGGGAGGGCGTCACCGAACACCGTGCTGGTACCTATGTCTATGGTGACCGAAAGATCGTCAGCACCGGCACGATGACATTTGATGAAGTGGCGATGCACGTACTAACAACCGTGGTGAGCCGGCCCACGTCCGATCGCGGCATTCTTGACGCAGGGTCGAAGGTGCTTTCCTCAGACACGCTTGATCTCGACGGCTTTGGATACATCCTGGAGTATCCGGAAGCGCGCATCTATGGTCAGTCGGAGGAACATGGCCACGTCGATTTCTCACGCTGCAGTTCACGACCCGTGGTCGGCGAAAAGGTGACAGTCATCCCCAACCACACCTGTGTCGTAACCAATCTCACCGATGAAGTAGTCTGCGTCAGAAACGGAAAGGTCCATGAAGTATGGCCCGTAGCCGCCAGGGGGATGGTGAGGTGACAGAGTGAGAGTGAGGGGGAAAAAGTGTTGACGTGTTGATGTGTTGGCGTGTTGAAGTTGGGTAACTTCGACGTTTTATTGTTTTAATCCAGGTTTGAGTTGATTCTACGCGTACGTTTTTTTCGTTTACCGCAAAGACGCCGAGACGCTAAGATGCGCAAGGCGCGTAATCTCACCGATCTATACCCTATACCTCTCTATGATTTGTGATGAGTGATTTAGATTTTTGATTTTCGATTTGATGCCAATGAACAGAGTCTCTGACTTAGAATCACATGCGTCGTCGTTGATTGAAAAAGTGTGTTCTGCGGGCGTATACATCTCAAACGGAAAATTAGAAATAATCCCTTTCCCTATACCCCAATTCCTTATTTCCCTATTACCAAGTAATCGCAATCGTTAACCCGTAACGTAAGCGCATTCCGTGCTGCCCCTATGTACCCTTATACCCTTATACCCTTATACCCTTATTTCCTTATTTCCTTATTCCCCTATTTCCACTGCCCACTGCCTACTGTCCCTGCTTCTCCAGCACCTCCATCACCTCCCGCACGGCCTTCCTGCTGGCTTCAAGCAACGCCTTCTCCTCTCCGTTGAGGTCGAGTTCGATCACTTTTTCGATGCCGTTGCGTCCGAGGACGACGGGAACGCCAAGGTAGCAATCGTTGATGCCGTATTCGCCTTCGAGTTTTATGCAAACCGGAACGACCCTGCGCTGATCACGCACGATGGCTTCTACCATCTGAGCGGCAGCAGAACCGGGCGCGTACCATGCAGACGTGCCCATCAGCTTGACCAGTTCGCCACCCCCCACTTTGGTGCGTTCCAGGATGGCCGTGAGTTTATCCCTGTCGATTAGTTCTGTCACCGGAATGCCAGCTACGGTCGTGTAGCGCGGCAGGGGCACCATGGTGTCGCCATGCCCGCCGAGAAGCATAGCCTGGATATCTTTCGGAGAAACGTTCAGCGCTTCGGCAAGAAACGCGCGGTAACGCGCCGTATCCAGGATACCGGCCATGCCCATCACGCGTGTGCGGGGAAAGCGCGATGTGATGTGTGCCTGGTAGGTCATCACATCGAGCGGGTTGGATACGACAATGATGATGGCTTCGGGTGAATGCCGAACGACATTTTCCGTGACCGACTTTACAATGCCGGCGTTGGTACCGATGAGATCATCGCGACTCATTCCCGGTTTCCGCGGAAGGCCGGACGTGATCACGACTACCGACGACCCCGCGGTCTTCGCATAATCGTTAGTGACCCCGATCGTGCGGGAATCGTACAGATTAATCGGCGCCTTCTGCCATATATCCAGCGACTTTCCTTCGGAAAGCCCTTCCTTAATGTCGACCAGGACGATTTCATTGGCGATCTCGCGGTAAGCAAGCACGTCGGCGCACGTCGCGCCCACATTACCCGCACCGACAACTGTAATTTTCATAGCTGTTGCAGATTATTTAGGTAAAGCGGATACGGTTTTTTTGGACCGGGCGCCAATTTAGGACAGCCTTAGGGAATATGGAAATTAATTTTCCGGTCACTTCCCCGAGGCATGAAGGCGCAGCACGAGAATCTGCCGGGTGCGTTCGGTTACCTTTACCCTGTCGGATATCCGGAAGCCGACAATCCACACAATCTCGCCCCCGGCTTCCACGACGGTGACATCGTGCTTGGCAGCCCGCGACACTTTCTCGTCTATAAGGAAATCACTCACTTTTTTGTGCCGACTCATTCCCAACGGCACGAAGCGGTCGCCCTCGCGCCAGCGTCGCCAAAGCAGCGGAAACACCACTTTATCAAGGTCCATCATGGCCCAGGAGGGATCTGTTCGTACCTCACCTTCGTGGCCTTCGGGTTTCCTTATCTCCAGGGTAAGAGTACGCCCCGCCAAATGTGCCCTGTGTGTTCCTTCCGGGATTTCCGTATGATCTTCTTTTTCATCGGGAGGAACGCCAATGATGAGTTCATCGCGTCCCACGGTGACCTGGTGGCTGTGTGAGAGAAACACAGCACCCGGCTGACGTCGCTCTGCCATGGCCCGACACTGATCGAAATTGAATCCCAGGTCTTTCAACAACTCCCAGATCACAACAGGCGCATATGGGTCGTCGGGCAATTCACTCATACGGATATGCACATGCGTTCCATCGTAATACATGTTGCGCACGCTGAAGTCGCGAAGATGCGCGCGGGCGAAACGGTGCCCGCCGCGGATTCGGATGATGCTATCGGAGAACGTTGCTTCGAGGTTGGGATTGATTTCCCTCAGTACCGGGATAACCTTGTGTCGTATTACGTTGCGCTGATAGTCGTCCGTTGCGTTCGAAGCGTCCTCGCGCCATTGCAACGACGCATCTCGCGCAAACGTCTCCAGCTGCGCACGGGACGCAAAAAGCATCGGTCGCACAAAACGATTCTGTCGCAGGGGAATTCCGGCAAGGCCGTCAATGCCCGTTCCCCGCGCCAGATTAAGCAGGATGGTCTCCAGCGTATCGTTGAGGTGGTGTGCAGTGGCGATGAGATCATAGCGATGTTTGCGAACGACTTCCTCGAGCCAGTCGTTGCGGAGGCTTCGTGCGGCCATCTGTATGGATATGCCACGGGTGGCGGCTACTTCCGTTGTATCGAAGCGGGTGGAGTGGAACGGCATGCCGAGGTCATTCGCAAGGTTTTGTACAAAAGTTGCGTCCCCGTCTGACGCCTCGCCCCGCAGGCCAAAGTTGCAGTGGGCAATGCCGGCGTTGAAGTCCGCCTGACGGAACAGGTGAGCCATGACCGTGGAGTCCAGTCCTCCGCTGACCGCAAGTAGGATCCGATGTCCCTTTCGGAACAGCTGGTTTTCACGGATGTGATTCAGGAATTGTTCCAGCATGGCCAAATGTACCAAAATACAGCCGTGCGCGGCCTAAAATTTGCACTGTAACGGAAGGGGCACGGGTGCCCCGATTTCTAAATTCACCACGAACCGCGTAGCTTGCACTTGCTCATGAAGGCCAACGGTAACAAAGACTTCTTACAGGTCCGGACCACCATCCGCGTCCTGGCTTTGACGGCCGCATGCTTCATGGCCGTCGTGTCGGCCTATGCGCAGAAGAACGTCAAACTGGAACATGCCGACCAGCTCAGTTTCGAGCGTGAGAAAGGCTATCAAAAGCTTACCGGAAACGTAGTCTTCACGCAAAATCAGACGACGATCTACTGTGACTCGGCTTATTTATATAAAGAGCAGAATTCGGTGGAAGCGTTTGGTCGGGTACGCATAACGGAAGGCGATTCGGTGACCGTGACGAGCCGACGGCTGGAGTATGATGGTAACACCAAGAAGGCGCGACTCCGAAATGACGTTGTATTCGTCAAATTGGCCACCGCTACGTTGTATACCGACCGGCTCGATTACGACCGGCCGTCCAACATAGCTTATTACTTCGACGGAGGAAAGCTCGTAGACTCCATAAACACGCTCACCAGCGTCCGCGGATATTACGACGTGAACTCCAACATGGCCTCATTCAAGAGCGACGTGGAAGTAGTAAACCCCGATTACACGATGACGTCGGACAGTCTTCAGTACAATTCGCGAACGAAAGTGGTGTACTTCCGGACGCCCACGACCGCGGTGGACAAGGATGGCCGGACTTTTGTGTATGAAGGCGGGGAGTACGACACGAAAAGCAAGCAATCCGACTTTACCCAGGGCGTGGCCGAGTCGCCCAGCTATCAGCTCAGCGGCAACGAATGGCGACTGGACCGCGTTCAGCAACTGTACAAGGTGCGCGGTGATGTGGAGATGGTTTCCAAAGAGGAAAATCTCATCATATATAGTCAGGCGGTAGACTACTACAAAGGAGATGAAATAACAAAGGTGTTCAACAACGCGTGGGTTGCCAAGGTCACGAACGACCTCGACACGCTGTTTATCACTGCGGATACGCTGGTTTCGATCGACAGCGACATTCCGGAAAACAAGCGGTTACTGGCATACCACAATGTGAAGATCTATAAGAAGGATATGCAGGGTGTGGCTGATTCACTCGTGTATGTCGGGGCCGACTCCACCATTTATTTTTATCGGGACCCCGTCCTCTGGAACACAGGCAACCAGATGACCGCAGATTCAGTAAGTATGCTGATCGAAAACAACAACATCAGCAAGATCTTTCTCGTCCGGAACGCCTTCGTCGTCTCCCAGGATACCCTGGGCAACTACAACCAGATCAAAGGCCGTGACATGACGGCCGAGTTCAGCGACGGCACCATCCAGCAGGTGATCGTCAGGGGCAATGGCGAAAGCCTTTACTTTGTTTTCGATGAGGATGACCTCACCTTTACCGGCATCAACCGCATTATCTGCAGCAACATCCTCATCCGGTTCCGGGAGGGACATGTATACGACCTGAATTTTTACGTCCAGCCCGACGCCAGCTTCATCCCACCACATGAACTCACTGAAGAAATGAAAACGCTCAAGGGATTTTCCTGGAAGGGAGATGTACGGCCCACCAGGGACGACGTCGTCCCCGCCAAAAAAACCGCCGATACACGAAAATCACCGTGAACGGTAAGGCGGCTATTTTATTGCCTGAGTTTTGCAAAATATCGCGCCTGGATTATGACTTTTAGCGCCGAAATGCTAAATTATGTTACGCTAGGATTGGCTGTCATATGAAAGGTCCCCTCTTTCTGGTATGGTTGTGTGCGATGAGTTTTGAACTGAGTGCCCAGGCTTTGGAAATCACTGGTCTTCAGGATGCTTACAAGGGAACAGTCGGCGAAGTGGTACGTGCGCCCCTGCGTTTTACGAATCATTCTGACGGGGCCATCACGGTCTACCTGCGACAGTCCGGAGGACAGATCGGCACCTCCCAGAATACTTATTTCTGCCGCGGGGGCAACTGCCTGAACCGGGCATCCCAGGACATGATACTCAAACTCGAACCCGGCCAGTCTGTAACCGACCTGGAGATCGTTCTGGAAGCAGGCCTTGTCCCGGGATTGAGCACGATGCGGTACACCGCCGTCAACCGAGCCAACCCTTCGGAAGTCATCGAGTTTGACCTCAATT
>DASVCT010000100.1:0-10893 GCA_036381475.1 Cyclobacteriaceae bacterium | reverse complement strand
ATACAGGTGCTTTTCAGAAGTCGGTGGGCTTGAATGGCGTTGGTACCAAAGCCGTAAATGCGCTTTCCAATCGTTTCAAGGTGCAGGCGTTCCGCGACGGCCAATGCAAGATGGCCGAGTTCAAGAAAGGCATCCTAGTCTCGGAGTCGCGTGTCACGAAGACAACAGAAAAAAACGGCACGCTCGTGGAGTTTGAGCCCGACGGCTCGATGTTCAAAAACTACCACTTCATCCCCGAGTACCTCGACGACCTCATGTGGAACTACGCGTTCCTCAACGCGGGCCTTACCATCAATTACAACGGACGCAAATTCTACTCTAAGGATGGTTTGCTTGATCTCCTGAAGCAGAAGGTGGAGGCGGAGGAATTGCGATATCCAATCATCCACATCAAGGGGAACGATATTGAGATAGCCCTGACCCACGGCAACCAATACGGTGAAGAGTATTACTCGTTCGTGAACGGGCAACATACAACCCAGGGCGGCACGCACCTCGCGGCCTTCAGGGAAGGCATCGTTCGTGCCGTGCGGGAATTTTACAAGAAGGACTTTGACGCAGCGGACATTCGCGCATCGGTCATCGGCGCTATCGCGCTGCGGGTGCAGGAACCCGTGTTTGAATCCCAGACAAAGACGAAGCTGGGGTCTATCAACATGGCCCCGGACGGTCCCAGCATTCGGAACTACGTGGGCGATTTCGTTGCCCGGGAGTTGGAGATATACCTGCACAAGAACGCCGAAACTGCGGACGCGCTGCAAAAGCGCATCATGCAGTCGGAACGTGAGCGTAAAGAAATCGCTGGCATCAAGAAGCTCGCAAACGAACGGGCCAAGAAGGCAAACCTCCATAACCGAAAGCTGCGCGACTGTCGCTACCATTTCAACGAGGAAAAGGAACCGAAAGGGCAGGAGTCGATGATCTTCATTACGGAAGGCGACTCAGCGAGCGGATCCATTACAAAGTCGCGCAACGTGGAAACCCAGGCGGTCTTCAGCCTGCGGGGCAAGCCGCTGAACTGCTTTGGCCTCACCAAGAAGGTTGTGTATGAAAATGAGGAGTTCAACCTGTTGCAGCACGCACTGAACATTGAAGACGGCCTCGAAGGGCTGCGCTACAACAAGGTGATCATTGCAACGGACGCCGACGTTGACGGCATGCACATCCGGCTGCTGCTGCTCACGTTCCTGCTACAGTTTTTTCCCGACCTGGTTAAGCAGGGGCATGTATTCATCCTGGAGACGCCGCTGTTTCGGGTCCGGAACAGGAAGGAAACGATCTATTGCTACAGCGAAGAGGAACGCAGGCAAGCCATTGCAAAGTTGGGCGGGCGTCCGGAGATCACACGGTTCAAAGGCCTCGGCGAGATTTCACCGGAAGAATTTGCCGGATTCATTGGCGAAAACATCCGGCTGCAGCCTGTGATCCTGAAGAAGGACAGCCACCTGATAAAGCTCCTCGAATTTTATATGGGAAAGAACACGCAGAAGCGTCAGGATTTTATTATCGACAAGCTCCGGGTCGAAGTCGATGTAGTCGAGAGCGAACCTGTTCCCGAAGAGGCATGAACACCGTCGCACAGGAAATCGTCTGGTTCTGGCCGGTAAAGCCGTTGTGAAACTCACTTCAACATGAGCAAGAAAAAACAACCCGATAAATCCAGTAAGCCAAAGGCCAGGAAGATGGAGCCTGCGGCTGCGGTGAACGGGAATGGCGAGGCCATTCACGATGTCATCGCCCTGGAAGGACTCTACGAAAACTGGTTTCTTGATTACGCCTCGTACGTTATCCTGGAGCGCGCCGTTCCGCGTATCGAAGACGGATTAAAGCCGGTACAGCGCCGCATCATGCACGCGATCCGTGAAATGGATGACGGCCGCTTCAACAAGGTTGCTAATGTCATTGGAAGCACCATGCAGTACCATCCCCATGGCGACATGGCCATCGGGGAGGCGATAGTAAACATCGGTCAGAAGGAGCTGCTGTTCGACACCCAGGGCAACTGGGGAGACATTCGCACGGGTGACAGTGCTGCCGCGCCGCGGTACATTGAGGCACGGCTATCAAAGTTTGCTCATGAGGTAGTCTACAATCCTCAAACCACCACCTGGCAACTGTCGTACGACGGTCGCAAAAAAGAGCCGGTAACCTTACCGGTCAAGTTTCCGCTTCTCCTGGCCCAGGGCGTCGAAGGCATCGCCGTAGGGCTGTCGACCAAGATCATGCCCCATAACTTCTGTGAGCTCATCAAGGCCTCCATTGACGTCCTTAAAGGCAAGAATCCGAAGATCTACCCCGACTTCCCGACCGGCGGCATTGCCGACTTTTCCGAATACAACCAGGGCCAGCGCGGAGGCCGAATCCGCGTTCGTGCTAAGATTGAGATACTCGACAAGAAAACTCTAGTAATCAGGGAAATACCATACTCTACCACAACCACTTCTTTAATCGATTCGATCGTAAAGGCCAGTGAAAAGGGCAAGATCAAGATTCGGCAGGTGGTGGACAACACGGCGAAGGATGTAGAGATTGTCATCAGTCTGCAGTCGGGTCAGTCGCCGGAAATTGCGATAGACGCTCTGTACGCATTTACGGACTGCGAGGTCTCGATCTCTCCAAACGCCTGCGTGATTGTCGGGGACAAGCCGCGGTTTATGGGCGTAAACGAGATCCTGAAGTACAATACCAACTACACGCTTGATCTCCTGAAACAGGAATTGCAGATTCTCAAGGGCGAATTGCAGGAAAAAATCCTGTTTTCGTCGCTGGAGAAAATATTCATCGAAAAGCGGATCTACCGGAACATCGAAGAATGCGAGACTTGGGAAGACGTTATTCAAACCATCGATAAAGGCCTCAAACCCTATAAAAAGCAATTTTTCAGGGAAATCACGACCGACGATATCGTCAGGCTCACCGAAATCCGGATCAAGCGAATATCGCGTTACGATTCATTTAAGGCTGATGAGTTGCTGAAAGACCTGGAAAGCCAACTGAAGACGACACAGCACAACCTTCGTCACCTGGTGGACTATGCGATAGCCTATTTCAACAACCTGTTGGAGAAATACGGCAAGGGCAGGGAGCGCCGCACCGAGATCAAGAGTTTCCAATCGGTCACTGCAGTGGAGGTTATTGCCAACAATCAGAAGCTTTACGTAAACAAGGCGGATGGCTTTGCAGGTTGGGGGTTAAGGCGTGATGATTATGTGGCCGACTGTTCTGAACTGGACGATATCATCGTCATTCGCAAGGACGGGAAAGCCAAAGTGTCGCGCATCCAGGAAAAGGTATTCATGGGCAAGGACATCCTGTATGCGGGTGTGTGGAAGAAGGGGGATGAGCGGATGGTCTACAACGTGATCTACACGGACGGTGCGTCGGGCAAGACCTTCGCCAAACGGTTTGCGATCCCAGGGGTAACGCGGGATAAGGAATATGACATTGCCACGCCGCATCAGAATTCGAAAATTCATTATGTCTCCGGAAATCCGAACGGGGAGGCCGAAACGGTTGTCATCAAGCTGTCGCAGTCAAGCACGGCGCGAAAGAAAGTTTTCGAATTCGACTTTGCCGAGCTGGAAGTAAAAGGCCGGGGAAGCCGCGGCAATACGCTGACGAAATACCCTGTGCGAAAAGTAGAGTTTCTCAAGCCGGGAAGCTCCACGCTCAGCAAGTTGGATCTGTGGTATGACGATGCTGCGGGTCGGCTCAACAAGGACGGAAGGGGTAAATACCTTGGAAAGTTCGATGGGGAAGACCGGATTATCGCCTTTATGCGCAATGGATCGTATCGCATTACAAATTATGACCTCACGAACCGTTATGAGCTGGAACGTACGATGCTCGTAGAGAAATTCCATCCCGATCGAGTGGTGAGCGCCATATACGTCGACGGCGAGAGCAAGCAGCACATGGTAAAGCGATTTGAGATCGAGACTACTACACTGGATAAGGACTTTGTATTTATCACTGAGTCGATCGGTTCCCGCCTGGTGTATGTCTCCACCGCGGAAAGCCCTGAAGTGGAGGTCGAGGTGTCTAAGGGTAAAGGCAAGGGCAAGGCTGTCGAGACTATCAATCTCGAAGATTTCATTGAAGTCAGGGGATGGAAGGCGCTGGGAAACAGGCTGACGGCGGCTCGGGTACTTGATGTTCGTCCGCTGAACGAGCCTGAACCACCTTCCCAAGCGGATGAGGAGGACGACGCGGAAGAAGAAACGAAGACACCAGCTCCTAAGGGCGAAGCGCCCAAAAAAGCAACGGATTTAAAAAAAAAAGAGTCGTCGCCCGGAGAGCAAGCAAGTCTCTTCGGCGAAACGCCGCCCCCGCAAAGAAAAAAGCCGCAAAAAAGCGAGCAGCAGCCGCAACTCTTCGAAAGCGAGCCAAAAAGTCTCGCGGAAAACGGTAAAGAAGGGGAAGGGAAGGGCGGGGCGTTCCAGGTAGGCGACACCGTGGAGCTTTCCTTATAAGGCTGTTTCGGAAATGCCGGGCGGGTTATCCTGCGTTTAGTCTGAATGGATTTTTCGTTGTTGGGTTGGTGTCTTAGGTTGGCATTTTTAGACATCCTTCGGGGAAATACAGTAAGCAATTTTTTTACGCCAATGAGCCGAACTGCACTATTGTTTATCGTTTTGGGGGCCCTGGCAACGCAGGGCGTCCGGGCGCAGGAGGACGAGATAATAGCTGAAGGCCGCATTCTCGATGCCCGGTCAGGCAAACCCATCCCTGCGCATATCCGCTACAGCAGCATTCCGACGGGAGGGATATCAGGTCGGTTTTACGACAGCGCGTTTTCGTTCCCGATCTTTGGAGCGGCGAAATATCAGATCACGGCGGAGTCGGAGGGCTACAACCCCCGAACGGTGATTGTCAATCCCAGCGAAGTCCTTAATAACACGCTGCGTCGTGACATCCTCCTGACGCCGAAGGGGGAGACGATCATCCTCAACAACCTGATCTTTGCACGCGGTAAGGCGACCATCGATCCCAAGTCGTTTCCAGAGTTGGATGAAGTGGCACAGATGATGAAGGAAAATCCTCGGATGGAGATTCAACTGGAAGGTCATACCGACAATGTGGGTAGTCCGAAAGCCAATCTTAAACTCTCTGAAGACCGCGTCGAAGCGGTAAAAAGATATCTCGTTGCCCAGGGGGTAAGCAAACACCGGATCAGGACGTACGCCTTTGGCGGAAGCCAGCCCTTGCGGAATGAGATGACGCCGGAGGCGCGGGCGATGAATAGGAGGGTGGAGATGAGGATACTTAAAGACTAATTAATAAGTAGCTGTCATCCTGAGCCCGAAGGGCGAAGGACCCCCGGGATAACGTACGATCTAAATGAAAAGCACCCCTACTTAACCGGTTGTTAGGTAGGGGTGCTTTCTTTCCAGATCGTGCGTACTCGATGGGGGTCCTTCGCTCGCGCTTGGCCTGCGCGCAGCCACCGCTCAGGATGACAGGTGGTTATTTATGCTATCCTCCATTATCCGCCTTCAGCTCTTCCAGCAGCGTCTCGTATTTTGACTTCACATCCGGTTCGTCTTTCAGCGCTTTTCGGATCTTGTTGTAAGCTGTAGCGCCGACGTATTCCTTCGCGAGGTTCTTGAAGGCTTCGTTTATCTTCGCGGTGCCGGCTTCTTTCTTGTCCTTCACTTCCTTCAGGACAGCCAGCTCATCTTCTGTGGCGTTTGCCGCAGCCAGTTTTTCCGGGTCGTCTTCTATTTTCGAAAGTTCGTTATATCGCGTCACCGTGATCTTATCGCTGCCTTTGACCATTTCCGCGATTTCCGCAAGCAATGTGACGCGCATTTCGTCAATCGAATCCATCATCACCGCATACCGATGCAGCTCGTCATCGCTCACCGCAGTTGATTCGGCCTCCTGTGCCTGCGCTGAGTACGCAGCGGAGACCAGGAAAAGCGCGGCCAAAAAATGTAAGACTTTCATAGGCTATTCAGTTGAGTTAAACATGAGCAGATACATCCGATAAATTTAGCACCTTTTGCAACAAAATCCCAAACATTGGGGCGTATCGTACACTAACGGCGCTTATGAATACATGTGTACCTGCCGAATTCTACTGTAAACTTCAACAAAAAAGGTGCCCTTTTTTGGGAGCACCTTTGTCGTCAAAACCCCGTAATGAATTACCTGTCCCTGTAATTGCGCAGTTTCTGCAGCAGTTCAGGGTCGGTGATAGGCGTCAGTGGTGTCGGTTCCGTCCGGGTTTCATCCAGCAGATAGTATGCTGAATTGTAGTAAAGGAACACGGTCCGCTTATTGTCATCGTTGAAGAATTCCATAATCTCGTAGAGATCTTTCTCGAAAGAGCCCAGAAGATACAGCTTACCATCCTTGAACTGGTAGTGGAAATCGTTCCTCTTTCCTGTATCAACCACCTCAACCACGATGGACGATTCCACACTGTGGGGTTCACCCGGGTCAGTGAGTGGCTCGGGACGACCGTTGGGCGTCTCGAGTTCACGTGTCGGGTCGTATGGTGTCACATCGGGTTGAATGGGTGGTGACACTTTCGGAGCGGTCTCCGTTTCTTTTTTCACAGTTGGTTGTTCGGCCGGCACGTTCGCGTTATCAGCTGCATCCGATTCCACGTTGTCTTTTGCGGAAGGGACGGCTTCCTCCGCAGGCTGTTCGCTCTGCGTGGGTTCGTCAGAGGTAACAGCGGATTCATCCCGTTGTACGGCGGCAGTTTCAGCAGAAGTAGGTTCGTCGGTTGTCGTATGCTGCCAGAGGTAGTAAGAACCCAATCCCACAACGGCAACAGCGATCGCCCATGCGGCGAATTTGGCAGCAATGGATCCACCGGATGCAGGAGGCACCGGAAGTTGGTTCAGCATGGTCTTGAGTTCGGTTACGCGGGCCGCCCGTATTCCCTCAACCAGGTCGCGTTGAACGGCAAGTTCGTTCTGAAGGGACGCATCGGTCTCGAGCCTCCTTTCAAATTCAATTCGTTCCGGCCCTTTCAGTCGGTTTGAAAGGTAATCGTCCAACAATTCCAGATCTCTCTCCGTTGCCATGGTGCTAATCTAAGAAGTCGCGCTCGCTGTATTGAGCCTTTACCAATTCGTCAAGTTTCTTTTTGCACTTGTATTTTTTGGTCTTCGCCGTATCCGTGTTGGCGAAGCCCAGCTTTTCGGCGATGTCCTGCATAGACATCTCCTCAAAGTAATAGTACATAAGCACCTTCTTGCACGTCTCGCCCAGTTGATTTATGCAGCGGGCAATGATCTTTTCCCTTTCCGCAGAGTCGGTATCGATCGACACCGGCGTATCATTGGTTTCGTTCGAAAGCCGCTTTTTCCTGTCCAGCTCCTTTCTCCACAGATTCTGACAGATGCTGTAGATGTAGGTGCTGATCTTGGATGTCATCACCAGGTTGCCCGACGTGGCCTTCTGCCAGAATACGATCAGGGCGTCCTGATAAATGTCCCGAGCTTCCTCTTCGGTTCCGCTGTTGGTGATGACCATTTTGGTCATCATCCGGTAATATTTCTTGTACAGGAACTCCAAAGCTTTTTCGTCGCCGCTCCGGATGCGCTCGAAAAGTTCTTTTTCGTTCATGTCTGAGCTAGCCTTGTATACCATTCCTGCTCTTCCTGGTAACCGTTAATCTGGGGTTTTTGTGGTACTTAAACGCCCGTATCCGCCAAATATCCTGCTAATTCCGGCATTCGCGAGAAGCACCCCATACGGGCATAAAAATCGCACCGCTCCGCCGCCGAACCTAACCTTAAATATCGCCTAATAATTCAGATTTCCGCGAATTCCTGCCGATTTGATGCCGGGTTAAAACAACAACGGCCCCTTGGGGGCCATTGTGTCATCAGGTTTGGAGAGGGCGATTAACGGGACACTTCCGGGCCTCCCGCGTCGCTTACAACAATTTCTTTCTTTACCTGGTTGTCGTGGTGTGCGTCCTGTTCACCCTGTTCCAGCGAGAGTAGCGGAGCCAGCACGAGCGCTACTATGGACATCAACTTGAGAAGGATATTCAATGACGGCCCGGACGTGTCTTTGAACGGATCACCCACCGTGTCGCCTACGACGGCAGCCTTATGGGGATCTGATTTTTTGTAATACATCTGACCATTGATCTCAACACCTTCCTCGAACGTCTTCTTTGCGTTATCCCAGGCGCCACCGGCATTAGATTGAAAAATGGCCATCAACACACCAGATACTGTTACACCGGCTAACAGGCCACCGAGCGCTTCCACACCGAAACCTGGCAGGAATCCGATGGCAACAGGCGCGATCACGGCCATAAGTCCTGGTATTACCATCTGGCGGATAGCCGCCTTCGTGGAGATGGCCACGCATTTCCCGTACTCGGCTTTGCCGTCGGCCTCATGGAACACGCGCTGGTCGTCTTGTGACCATTCTTCAACCGGCGTGTCACCGTTCTTGCGCATCAATTCAAGGGCTGCTTTCAGCTGAGGGATGGACGTAAACTGGCGCCGTACTTCTTCGATCATCGACATGGCAGCCCGCCCGACTGCGCCCATGGCAAGGGCCGAGAACACGAACGGAAGCATTCCGCCAATGAGTAGACCGGAGATAACATTCGCCTTCGAAACATCGATCGTGCTCAGGTGAGCCGTCGTCATAAAAGCACCGAACAGCGCCAGTGCGGTAAGCGCAGCCGAAGCGATGGCAAATCCTTTTCCTATAGCGGCGGTTGTGTTGCCAACAGCGTCGAGTTTGTCTGTACGGCCGCGCACCTCTTTGGGTAGCGCCGACATTTCAGCGATACCCCCGGCATTATCGGAGATCGGCCCGTATGCGTCCACGGCGAGCTGAATACCGAGATTTGACAGCATGCCTACAGCGGCAATGGCGATACCGTACAGGCCCGCGAAGCTGAACGCGCCGATAATGGATAATGCAATGATCAGTATCGGAATGGCGGTCGACATCATCCCAACGCCGAGACCCGCGATGATATTCGTTGCGGCGCCTGTCAACGACTGCCGTACGATGGATAACACGGGCTTCTTTCCGGTTCCGGTATAGTATTCTGTAACAAGTCCTACGAGTACGCCCGCCACAAGGCCGATGACTGTAGCCCAGAACACGCCCATCGCTGTGTATCGATTGCCGTACTCGGGGTCCGCCCAGTCGTAGAGGGGATCCTTAAAATACCATTCGGTCGGCAACATCCACTTGATGATGAAGTAGGATGCTATGATCATGATGATGGATGATACAAATTCACCCGAGTTAAGTGCTTTTTGGGGATTGCCGCCTTCCTTCACTTTTACGAAGAAGGTTCCGAGGAACGACATGACGATACCGACTCCCGCAAGTACGAGAGGAAGCAGCACCGCGGAAAGTCCGTTGAAGTTATCGGAGAATCCCGGCACCATAAACGCGGCGCCCAGCACCATAGTACCAATGATGGAACCCACATACGATTCAAACAGGTCCGCACCCATACCGGCCACGTCGCCTACATTGTCACCCACGTTATCCGCAATGGTGGCAGGGTTCAACGGGTGGTCTTCCGGGATGCCCGCTTCAACCTTTCCTACGAGGTCGGCGCCTACGTCGGCTGCCTTGGTATAAATACCGCCACCGACACGGGCGAAAAGCGCGATGGAAGAGGCGCCAAAGGAAAAGCCGGTCAGAACGGTAAGGGCGCGCGTTAGGTTTTCTTGCGTGTCGACACCAAACATCTTGGAATAGATAATAAGAAGACTGCTGAGACCCAACACACCAAGTCCCACAACGCCCATACCCATTACGGAACCGCCGGCAAAGGCTACTTCCAGCGCACGGCCCAGGCTCGTGCGTGCGGCATTCGTAGTGCGGACGTTGGCTTTCGTGGCTACACGCATTCCGATGAAGCCGGCAAGGGCGGAAGTGAATGCCCCGACAACGAACGAAACACCCACCAAGGGAGATGAGGATTCATCTGCACTTACGGCCAGCAGGATGGCAACGCAGACGACGAACACGATCAATACTTTGTACTCTGCCTTGAGGAAAGCCATGGCGCCTTCGGCAATGTGGCCGGCGATGCTTTTCATCCGGTCGGTGCCAGCATCCAGCTTGTTGATCCAGCTACTGCGCCAAAGCACATAGAGTATTCCCAGCACGCCAAAGGCGGGTAAAGTATAAAGAACGTTTTCCATCAGTGAGTTTTAAGGTTTTCGATTGATAAAGCCATGCGCCTGCCCGGCCTGTCAGAAGACAGCACCCGCCAAAGCACCGCAAATATAGGAGAACTGGTATAATCGGCAAAAGACACAAAACACCCGAAAAAATGGCGTGCGAAGATGCCGGATTACAGGGAATACATTTTTTGCAACGCCGCCCAAAGTGGCCTTTTCAGAGACTCGTCCAACACGCCTGGGGCGACGGTCCGGATCAGTGATGTGCGTCCGATCCGCACGATCTCCGTGTCGTTGACAGGCGGATCAACATCCACACCGAAAACGATAGCATACTGTGGATCCATCGCCTTTACCATCGATGCTGTAAGGCGACGTTCGTGAATGATCCTGGCCCTCCCCATGCCGGCGCCGACAGCATGGAGGAGTTTACGCAGCATGTCGCGGTCCTTATCGGTCAGGTCGTCCCAGGGCTCAGGCAACACGACCAGCGTCGTGGGCGGCAGCTGGTAGATTTCTTCCGGATAAAGCGCCTCAATCCACTCTTGTCCGATCATGGGTTGGGGATGTTGAATATCGACTTCAGTTCACTGGCATCACCTGGCTTCATTTTTCCCGCGAGCACGAGCCGGAATTGGCGTCGCTGCAGCGCGCCTTCATACAGCTCCTTGTCCTCGTCGGTTACGGGTACAAGTTCCGGGACTTCCGCAGGCTGCCCGTTTTCATCCATGGCAACAAACGTAAAGAAGGCGCTGTT
>DASVCT010000099.1:0-12008 GCA_036381475.1 Cyclobacteriaceae bacterium | reverse complement strand
TGATTTGTACAGCCACAGAACAGATTTTTTGTTCAGCGACAACGTCTGCAATTTCAAAGACGGAGACTCTAATCATGGCAGCAAATCGTAGATCGTAAATTATTGTTGTCCGGGGAAAATTTCTGAACCGGGCTTCGACTCCGCTCAGTCACCGTTCTTCAGCCACAATCAGTCACGTGAGGGGCTCGCAATATTGAAAAATGAAAATAAAAATTTACTCTCCCAGTGGTTCATTCTTGTTGGGTGATCGGATTACTCCCCGTTCCTCAATTTTCCCGGAACACGGGATCATACGTCGTAGATCGCAAATCGCAAATCGCTAATCCCCCTATACCTTATACCCTTATTCCCTTATTCCCTTATTTCCCTATTTCCTTATTCCCTTATTTCCTTATTCCCTTATCTCCCCATTTCCCTCCCCAATTCGGTTCAAATCATCCCCAACTTCAGTGAGCAAACGCATTTCCTGCAAATGGGATCCTTCTTCACGTTCAATGACCTCCTGAAACCAATGGCCTCAGGTGAATTGAGGATGGTCGAAAGATCTTTTTCATAAATGTTTCCATAGGGTTTATGGAAAAAGCACGGCATCACGCTTCCGTCGGATTCGATTACCGCGGACACCCATGGGGCATTGCATACAGGCTCAGGGAAAGGCCCGTTTCCGTTTATGGCATGATAGTATCTTGCGATACGCATGATCTTGTCGGGGCTTTCGACAATAAATCCTGAGTCGTATTCCTCTTTCAAAGCGACGAATGATTCCCGCAACAGTCTTTCAAAGGCCATCGCTTCATCGGCGGACAAGGCAACTTCACTCACCCGCTCACCTGTCCAGCCTTCCGGTCGGTTAAATGCAGCGGTTGAAACATCGGCAGCCAGAAAGGAGATGGCATCCAATTCCATGGCGCGGGCAGCACGCACAGTATCGACGAAATCAAACCAATTTGCCCTTTGTATTACGCTGCGCGCCGTAATCCTGAAGGAAGCGGCAGTCGTCTTCACCGCCTTGACTCCCCTGGCAAGTTTTTCAAATGCATGGGGAATATTCCTGATCTTGTCGTGTACAGCCTCGCTTCCATCCAGGGAAACAATCACTTCGTTAAGATTCGCAACGACATCGGACGCATATTTTTCCAGCAATAATCCGGTGGTAAGGATCACCACGCGCATGTTTCTTTGGCGAAGTACTGCACAGAAATTCCAAAGGTTGGAATGCATAAGCGCCTCACCACCTGAGAGGACGACTTCGCGCACGCCCAGACGCGCAAAGGTGTCGGCATGTTGCTCCAGCCATTCGACCGACAGTTCTCTTTTTTCGTGGTTTGCCTTCCAGATGTCGCACATCACGCACCGGCAGTTGCAGCGGCTGTGGGGCATGAGGACCAGGACAGGAAGTGTGTAAATCCTGTCTGTCAGCCGGGTAAGGACGCTTTTGATCATGTCTTCTCCAATCTAGCCCGCTGATGCGAGCCCACAATACCCTCTACAATGAAAATCCAGCAAAGGATGTAGTACGACAGAAAAAAACGCGTCGTCAGATCGGGGAACAGGATATATCGCGCGAGGAAGGCAATGGTGGTCACCACAAATAACAACTGACTGCGTTCCATAGTCGCGAGGCGGAAGCCATTTCGGTAAAACAATACTACGAAACAGATGCCCGCAATGGCGACATAGCTCGTCTGAAGGGTTTTTATGCCCTGCAACGCATCGCCAACCAAAATTACCGGGTTCCATTTTCTCACGAGGCCGCCGTAAAACATTTCGAATCCGTTCCCGTATTCGGCATTTCGCAGGGCGATCCAGGTGTACGCAAAAAGAATCCCCAAAAGGGCAATGGTCGCGACAGTGAAACCTTTGCCCTCGCGTTCTCTATTGTCTCTCACGATTAGCGACAACAACAAAACTGTCGCGGGGATTACGTTGTCCAGTCGCGCCAACACGGCTAGCGCAATCAGCAACATAAACCAGAACACCTTTGCCCGGCTCAGGTATACCAGGAATGCGCCAACCAACACAACCGTACTCAGGGCATCGGGCGTCGAAAGCCTGGCCACCTCGATAACCGGGGGAACGCACATCACCGATAACCCCAGGATGCTGGCCACCCCCAAGGGAAACGTCCGGGAGAAACGAAAAACCAGCAGGAGCGACAAGACGAAAATTCCGATTATCGAGGGCAGGACGGTCGCCTTCATCAAAGGCACACCGAGTGAATAAAACACGCTACACATTCCCGTGTACAAGGGCTTGACGCGGAAGTATGAAAGGAACTGATAAAAACGTTCCGGATTTCGCAATACCTCCTTACGGAGTTGATGGGTGGTATCCACCAGCATGCTGTATGCTTCGGGGGGTACTTGTTCAGCGGCCATGTGGTACACCTCGGCTTGAAGCGCATCGTGACTAACCTCTCCGTCGTCCACAATCACCGCTGCATAGGCAAGCATGTCCCAGTTGTATAACGGCTTTACGTAGCAGAATACCAGCAGGGCGATGACTGCCACGAGGTATGCGACGAGAGCGAGAATGTTGGCAGTACTATTCAATCTTCAATTCTTCAAGCTTCAATTCTTTCTCATCATTCACTCATTCACTCAATCACTCATTCACTCATTCACTCATTCACTCATTATTATTTCCAGTCCCACTGCCGCGACTGCCCCTGCCCCTCCGACAAGTAGTTTAAGCGGGTTGAAGCGGTGTTCAGGACTGCTTTCGAAGACGATAGTAGTAGATATCTGGAGAAAGTTGCCGCACACCAATGCGTACAGATAGATCAACCCATTGCGGGTAAGTATCTGAGTAGCGGAAAGGTGGCTGCTGAGCAGCAGGCCCAGGGGCGCGGCGAGGGAAAAGGCAAGAAGGAAGGGCAACGCCTTCCGTGAAGAACCGAGCTGAAAAGTCAGGACAGTCATCAATGCGAAGGCGGCAGGGGCGCGGTGAAGGACAATGCCCAGGAGCACGGCGTTGACGTTATACACTTCGTTGCCCGCAGACGGTTGTGCGAGCATGGCACCTTCCAGGAAGGCATGTACACACAAGGCCACCAGCAAGAAAAACGCCGACACACCGTGGGAATGGTGGGGGTGGTCGTGATGGTGGTGATGATCGGCATGACCGTGCAGGTGGCCGTGTTCGACACCCGACGTAAAGTACTCCAGGACCTGCTGAAGAAAGAATCCGACCAGAACAAAAATTCCAGTAAAACGGACTTCTTCATGCTCGCGGTAGAGCTCCGGAAGAATGTGGCTTACCGTTATGGCAAACAGGTAAGATCCCGCGAATACAAGCAGGAGCTTGTAGTTTGCATTCCGACCTTTTGGCACAAGGTATATGAGGAAGCCCGCCAGCAGCGGAGCAAGAAAGAGCACGATCAGTTTGATGGTCATGGCCCTTCCTTTCGGTTTAACCTGAGTATGTCGCCGAGTCCCGGCGTGGCGTAAGTCCCGACCGAACCGTCTTCCTTTGAATAGGTGAGAAAGGCGTTGATGTCGTCGCGGGTATTCAAGACTTCTTTTGCGCGTTGTTCACCCATTACCATGAACGCGGTGGCCCACGCATCGGCTGTCATACAATTCTTTGCAAAGACCGACGCACTTAAGATCGTCCGCTGTACCGGGTAGCCGGTATCGGGATCGATGGTATGGGAAAATTTCTTGCCGTTCTCGATGCGAAAGTTGAAATAGTTCCCTGATGTCGCGAGGGCCATGTCTTCAAGTTGGGCGATGGCGATGTACGACTGTTCATCCAACGTTGAGTTGGGGTCCAGGATGCCTACCTGCCAGGCACGTCGTTCACCGACGTTGGAGCCTGACGTGATCACTTCGCCGCCAATCTCGACGAAAAGGTTGTCGATACCTTTGTCTTTCAGAAAGCCTGCAACCACATCTACGCCATAGCCTTTCGCGATGGCGCTGAAGTCGAGCTGCACGCGCGGGTCTTCTTTCCACACGCTGTCTTCGTTGAAATGGATCTTGTCCATGCCCACGAATTCAAGAAGTGAGTCGACTTGGGCAGAATCGGGATCAAGTGGCTTGGCAGGACCAAAGCCCCACGCGTTTACCAGCGGCATGACGGTAGGATCGAATGCCCCGCCGCAGCTTTCGTATATTTCCTTCGACCGTTTGAGTACCGGGTAAAAGAACGGGAGGTCGTATCGAAGCGAGTTGCCCGTATTGAACCGCGAAATTTCCGAGTCGGTCAAGTACGTATTCAGGCTTTGGTTAAAGACCACAAGGAGAGAGTCTACCGACGCCTGGAGGTTGCGATGCTGATCATCGTAATAGATGACGGAATAGGTTGTGCCCATGGTGCGGCCGGCAAATGAAATGCGCGATTCGTCCGGCTTCTTCCGGATCGTATAGACAACGTACACGGAAGCCAGCAGGAAAATCGTGTACAGAATGTTCCGGGCGCGGTTGTTCATGGGAAGGTGTGGGTCGCAAATATAATCTTTTAATTCGCTACCTTTCGAAGGAATCCTGGATGGTTTATGCGTGAAGAATATCTGAACCCGGAAGGCGACGGCATGAGTGCTGTCGAAAAGGAATTCGAGAAGGTGTTGCGGCCGCTCACGTTCGGGGATTTCACCGGTCAGCAAAAGATCGTCGATAATATTCGTGTTTTCGTTCAGGCGGCGCGACAGCGCAATGAGTCGCTGGACCACGTGTTGCTGCACGGTCCGCCAGGACTGGGAAAGACGACGCTCGCTCACATCATCGCCCACGAAATGGAGTCCGGCATCAAGGTTACTTCAGGTCCGGTACTCGACAAGCCCAGCGATCTGGCTGGTCTGCTTACGAATCTTGAGCCTAGGGATGTCCTGTTCATAGATGAAATCCATCGCCTCAATCCCATCGTCGAAGAATACCTTTACTCCGCGATGGAGGATTTCCGGATTGACATCCTCCTCGATAGCGGTCCGAACGCCAGGTCCGTACAAATCAGCCTCAATCCTTTTACGCTTATTGGCGCGACAACGCGGGCCGGCCTGCTCACGGCGCCGTTGCGGGCACGCTTTGGCATCAACGCCCGGCTGGAGTACTACGATGCGCAACTGCTTACGAAGATCGTCAAGCGGTCTGCCGGCATCCTTGGTGCGCCTATCGACGACGATGCGGCATTCGAGATTGCACGCCGTAGCCGTGGAACACCGCGCATTGCAAACAACCTCCTGCGACGGACACGCGATTTCGCACAGATCAAGGGCAACGGAACCATCACCATCAATATCGCGCAGATGGCGCTCAGTGCCCTGGACGTCGATGAGCACGGCCTGGATGAAATGGACAACCGAATCCTCATGACGATCATCGACAAATTCAAAGGTGGGCCCGTCGGCATCTCAACTATTGCCACGGCTGCCGGCGAGGAAGCGGAGACGATCGAAGAAGTATATGAACCGTTCCTCATCCAGGAAGGTTACATAAAACGGACGTCGCGGGGTCGCGAGGCTACGGAAAAAGCGTACAAGCACCTGAAGCTCAAGCCACCGGCATCTCATCGGCCTGGGCTATTCGACTGAGCCGCGACCTGCGTCACCATCAGGCTTCGGGAAGTACCCGGTTCTATGTCGCAAACCGCTAAACACACGCAGATCATCAAGACTGCTGCTTCGCAGCACGGATTTTCGTATTGTGGAATCTCAAAGGCAGAGTTTCTGGAAGAGGAAGCACGGCAGTTGGAAGAATGGCTTCGCCGTGGTTATCACGGCAAGATGGCCTACATGGAACGCTATTTTGACAAGCGTGTGGACCCGACCAAGCTTGTTCCTGGTGCAAAGTCTGTGGTGAGTCTCATCTTCAACTACTATCCCTCGACCGACCTCGCGCAAGAAGGCGGGCTCAAAATTGCCAAGTACGCTTATGGCGAGGATTACCATTTCGTCATACGCGAACGACTCAAGCTACTATTGGAAACGATGCGCGAAAACATCGGCGACATCCATGGGCGGGCGTTCGTTGATTCCGCTCCGGTGATGGAGCGCACCTGGGCGGCGCGTGCGGGACTAGGTTGGGCCGGCAAGAATACGTTGTTGCTGAATCGCACGATGGGCAGCTTTTTCTTTCTCGCCGAACTCATCATCGATCTGGAACTGGAGTACGACCCACCTGCAAAGGACTATTGTGGCACGTGCACCGCATGCATCGACGCGTGTCCTACCCAGGCGATCACCGAACCGTACGTTGTGGACGGAAGCAAGTGCATTTCATACTACACCATCGAACTCAGGGAAGAAATTCCGCAGTATGCGGGGGATGATTTCGCCAACTGGATTTTTGGGTGCGATATATGCCAGGACGTGTGCCCGTGGAACCGCTTTGCTAGACCGCATGAAGAACCCCGTCTCAATCCCTCGGAACCGTTGCGGGAGATGATCCGCCAGGATTGGAAAGAGATCACTCGTGAAACCTTTGAAGCCGTTTTTGGACGTTCAGCACTCAAGCGGACCGGATTCGACGGACTGGTCCGAAACATCGCACATGTGCGTCAATCCCGTTCCGACAGTAAGATTTAATGATTCCTTAGCAATTGGGTGCGGTATTTGCTTTCTTGCAGAGACCCCCTGACATCGGGCGCACTTCCTCCCAGGATTTTCTCCCACAACTTGCAGGAAATGGACAAAAAGGTAATCACCTACGAGGATATTATTAACCTTAATATTCCAAACATCATCGTATACGCCGCACCGGTTATGATCGCTTTGGTGCTTGTGGAGTGGGCGGTGACGTTGTACAAGAAGAAGGAATATTACAACACCAAGGATACGTTAGCGGCAACTGTTATCGGGTTGGGAAACGTCGCGCTGAACGCATCTCTGAAAGTTGCCACGTTTGGCATGATGCTTTTCTTTTACAATCTCGTGCCGTGGAGTATTCCGCCAACCTGGTGGTCGTTTATCCTGTGTCTCGTGTGGGTTGATTTCTGGCGGTACTGGGCGCATCGCATCGCACACGAAAACCGCTTCTGGTGGGCTACCCATGTGACGCATCACAATTCCGAGAAATACAACTGGTCGGTCTCCTTCCGGCTTGGATGGACTCAAAACATCAAGATCATTTTCTTCATCCCGGTACCGCTGGCTGGTTTCGACCCTGTCACTTTCCTGATATGTCATCAGATCGAGGTGTTGTATCAGTTCTGGATCCACACAGAATATATTCGCAAGCTTCCGCGCTTCATCGAATTCATTTTCACCACCCCATCGCACCATCGGGTTCATCATGCGAGCAACGACCGCTACCTTGACAGGAACTACGGGTCGACGCTCATCATCTGGGACCGCATGTTCGGAACCTTTCAGGCCGAAGATGAAAAACCGAAGTACGGCATTACCAAACCGGTAAAAAGTTACAATCCCTTTTACCTGAACTTTCACGAATGGATTGACCTGCTCCGCGACATCCGCAAGAGCAAGAGTCTGCGCGAAGCGTATACATTGACCTTCTGTTCACCGGCCCGGCTGGAACGTGTGCGCAAGTCATTCGACACATCGGAAAACAACCCGCCCGACTCCGAAAAAGAATCGGAGACGATTCCAGAAGAGGAACAGGCGTCGCGTAAAGCTTCGTAAGGGATATTACCGTATTGACGAAACCGTCATGTTGGCTACCTTCATATTGTATTCAAAGGCCAGCTTTTGGTAGTTGACAAGGTCAATAATAGTTCCAATCCAGCATATACCTACCGTTAACAAATAGAGGATACCCATGCCGACCTGATCGACGAGGAAACGGTGAATGCCGGCGAATCCGACAAATCCGAGAAGTGCCGTGATAAGAATGAGTTGAGGATCTTTCCGTCGCGCGCGATACACAACGGCAAAGGATCTCGCTTTCTCGTCATCCATATCCTTGATCAGGTTTTGCACGTAGGCCATTTCTTCACCCTGAAGTTCAGGTAGTACGTCGATAATTTTTGCCATAGATAATAAGGGTAGGTTTCAGAAGAGGTTATGTCGGTGTATTGAAGGAAATTGTATTGCGAATGAGTTGAACGATTCTGTAAGATAAGACAATCAAGGCGAATAGTCCCAACGGATGCATGGATAAAGAGTTGGCGACGTCGCCATGCAGGAGGTAAGAAATGGAACGCCCGAGACCGCAGCCCGGGCAGAAATCAAACCCGGCATAATAGAGGGGACACAAGGCGAGATGCTTGCCGGAGTCGGGGTTGTACAATGCAAGTGCGGCCAGGCCCGCCATCCACAACCATGCCTCTCGCGGGACACGGAGAAGAAAACGGAAAAAAGTGAAACCCCCTGCCGTAGCAGGGGGCTGATGTTTCAACATTGGTTCTCTTGTACTCACGCGTCAACTTTGTCACCGACCTTGTCCGGTGAGGAGCAGGTTTTACTGATCCTCCTGCTGACGCCTGCGTCCGGCTGTTGTGTTAGGCGTACACAAAACACCGGTTAAGAATCGCTTCATGTTGCTTCCCGAAGCTGGCGTAGCACCACCTTCTCAGTTCGTTCACTTCCTCGGCTATCAGCATCCTGATCGCCTTCCTCAGCTCTTTTTCAAAGAGCCGGGAGTCAAAACTCACCTTTGTGAGCACAGTTTTGACGTAGTTCAGCATAGCAGCGATAATTTGATGTGAGATGAAAAAATCAAAAAATGCATTGGACTGTTAATATATAAAAAATGTTAATTGGGAGGGGCAATAGAAAGTAATTTTGATCGGAAAGAAAAATTATGACCTCAGGGTATAATATCGGGCGATTTCTGGCGTTTTTGGGGGTTTTTCTCGTTTGTCGCACCGCTCAGGCACAGGACGTTGACATCACCCTCGGGCCGGATGAGGTGGCTGAAAATGAGGCCTGGACGATCACCGTTACGGTGAAGAATGAACGGCTGAAGGACTACGGTGAATTCCCGGATATCGATGGGTTTCGCAAGCGTGGCACGTCGAGCCAGTCGTCGACGAGCATCATCAACGGCCAGATCTCTTCTTCCCAGAGCGTCACGATGACCTACCTTCCGTCAGGACAGGGTAGTTACACCGTTCCTCCTTTCACCATGACGGTCAACGGCAAAGAGGTATCCTCACCGGGAAAGACGGTGCGGGTGGGTCCCCCGGCGCAGGCAAAGCGCAGCGACCCGTTCCGGGGCTTTTTCGATTCCGATCCGTTTGACGATTTCTTTGGCCGCGACGAAACCGAATTCGTGGACGTGCGCGACGACGCCTTCCTGGCGATGACTACCAGCAAAGACGAAGTGTATGTTGGCGAGGGCTTCAATGCGACGTTGTCGTTCTTTGTTGCGGAGGACAACCAGGCTCCCCTGAGTTTTTATGAACTGGGCAAGCAGCTGTCAGACATCCTGAAAAAAATTCGCCCGGCCAACTGCTGGGAGGAGAACTTCAACATCGAAAACATAGAAGGTGAGACGGTCCGCATTCAGGGCAAGTACTATACTCAATACAAGATTTACCAGGCAACTTTCTTTCCACTTACCGCCGATCCGATCAACTTCCCCAGCGTCGACCTGGAGATGATCAAATACCGGGTGGCGAAGAACCCGACATTTTTCGGACGGAATCGCCAGGAAGATTTCAAGACATTCCACAGCAAACCCAAGTCCGTGCGCGTCAAGGAACTCCCGCCGCATCCGCTGCGCGACGTCGTATCTGTCGGCGACTACTACCTCGATGAACGCATGCCCTCGACTGACCTGGAGACGGGCAAGAGCACACCATACGAATTCAACATTTATGGCGAGGGTAATATCTCCTCGATTCGTCCCCCGATGGTAAGCAGGGACGGCAACTTCGAATTCTACGAACCCAACGTTCGCCAAAACATCAACCGGCAGAATGGCAAAATTACCGGCTCGAAGTCGTTCAACTACTTCCTCATCCCCAGAGAACCGGGAACCTACGACCTGGGTCGCTACTTTGGCTGGGTATTTTTCAATCCGAAGAAGGAACAGTACGATACACTTCGGCCAAAACTTACCGTTTACGTCACCGGGGAAAGCCGGAAGAACGAAGTCATTCAATCAACAGACCAGGGCACTTTTTACGACCGCATCGAATCGACTCCCAACGATATCGTGAAGGTTCGCGAGGACGCGTGGCAGAAGCCGGTGTTTAACGTTTTAATTTTGGTCATGTTGGGGGCTTCCGTGTATCTTGTCGCCCGGAAATAACCGGGGCGCTCCCATGGGCAACTCTTTCGGCGAAATCTTCAGGATCACAACATTCGGTGAATCGCACGGTCCGGCCATCGGCGTCGTGATCGACGGATGTCCCGCCGGACTGCCGCTGGACATGGACTTTATCCATGAACAGCTGTCCCGACGGCGTCCTGGCCAATCGCGCATCACCACCCAGCGCAGGGAAGACGACGAAGTTCGCATTCTCAGCGGGGTCTTTGAGGGCACGACCACGGGAACGCCTATCGCCATGCTCATTGAAAACAAGGACCAGCGCAGTAAGGACTACAGCCATATCGCTGAGTCGTTCCGCCCCTCTCATGCCGACTACACCTACCAGGTAAAGTACGGGATCCGCGACTACCGCGGCGGCGGACGTAGCTCGGCACGTGAAACGGCGGCCCGGGTGGCAGCCGGGGCCGTCGCGCGCTTATACCTGCAGCGCCTTGGCATCTCCATCAACGCCTTCGTTTCCCGCGTTGGCGATATCGTTGCGCCGCCTTACCAAACCCTTGACCTGTCCCGAACCGACGACAATATCGTACGGTGTCCACACGAGGAAACCGCCGCGCGGATGATCGCCCTGATCGATCAGGTGCGCCTCGATCGCGATACCATCGGGGGCATAGTAACGTGTGTCATCCGGAACACACCGCCGGGGTTGGGCGAGCCGGTGTTCGACAAACTCCATGCGCAGCTTGGCAAGGCCATGCTTGGAATCAACGCCGTCAAGGGCTTCGAATACGGCAGCGGCTTTGCGGGCGTGTCCCTCCGAGGCTCCCAGCACAATGACGAATTCTATAAGGAGGGAGACCGCATACGCACACGCACGAACCATTCTGGCGGAATTCAGGGAGGGATTTCAAACGGCGAGGACATCTATTTCAATGTAGCCTTCAAACCGGTGGCAACCTTAATGCAGGATCAGCGCAGCGTAGACAAGGAAGGAAATGAAGTAGTTGTTTCGGGGAAAGGGCGCCATGACCCTTGTGTAGTGCCGCGCGCGGTGCCTATCGTAGAGGCCATGGCAGCGTTGGTGGTTGCCGATTTTGTCTTGCGCGCTAAGGGTAATAAAATGTAAAAAAGGGACAAAATCAAGATGAAAGTTTCGGGAATTCTCTTGACATTACCAGACAAATGAAACGTGAATGGAGAAAACTGTACTTACGACTCAATACGGTGAACTGAAATTGTCGGATGGAGAAGGTGATATCCTGGAATTCATCAAAAAGGTCCGCAATGATCTGATTCGCGATTTCCTTGACGAACGGTTTCTCAGGGAATACGTGCAGTCGAAGTATCACCATTCAGAGATCTCCTCGGTCAAAGTCCAGTTTATTCGTAAAGGTCTTAAAGAGCTATACGCCTCCGACATCAACCGCACACATTATAAACCGCTCATCGACGAAATCCAGGCACATGAGCGCGTATCGCTTTCAGAGGGTAACGAAGTGCTTTTTTACAGGGACGTGGAAAGCATTTTCGAACGATACATCTTCTGATCCCTCCTTGCCCGATACAATTGCCGTTCAGGAACAGTAGCCGAACGGGTACTTTCGCGCGGATTTTCCTTTCATCCCATAAAAGGATGATTAATTTTGACGAATAAGGCATGAAGAAGAAGATTCCGCTTTATGTAAAGATCCTGATAGGCATGGGGCTGGGCCTCATCTGGGGTCTCAGCGCTGATTCGCTCGGCCTCGTTGCGTTCACGCACGACTGGATTAAACCCTGGGGCGACATCTTTATCCGGGCGCTTAAACTCATCGCCATTCCGCTTATCATTTTCTCACTCATTGACGGCGTCTCCAATCTCTCCGACGTATCCCGCTTGTCACGCATCGGTGG
>DASVCT010000098.1:0-3925 GCA_036381475.1 Cyclobacteriaceae bacterium | reverse complement strand
TTTTGTCAATATCAGTGCCAACGATACTCATTCGCCTCCGGGATCCGACATTCACGAAATGGGTGGCGTACGTATGGGGCGAGACCCAAAAACCTCGTTGCTGAATGCCTGGAACCAAATGCATCACTGTCCTAATGTCTTCGTAACGGACGGAGCGTGCATGACTTCGACGGGTACGCAAAATCCAACACTCACGTTTATGGCGCTTACCGCCCGGGCCGCGAATCATGCTGTGGACGAACTCAAGAGGCGGAACCTGTAAGGCGCATTAAAAATTCCCCGGAAGTTTGGACGGGCCGTCTTTAATGATGAGAATCGCATCGAATATAAATGGCGAGATCAAGACGCGCGTATGAACCCGATCAAAGTATCGACCGCCCAGTTTGAGAATAAAAGCGGCGATAAGATTTACAATCTTTCAATTATTGAGTCGCTGACGGAACGGGCGGCCGCAGAGGGCGCAGCAGCCGTTGCCTTCCACGAGTGCTCGATAACAGGCTACTCTTTTGCGCGGCATCTGTCCCGCGAACAACTGGCAGCCGTCGCGGAAGCGGTACCGGACGGACCTAGTGTCCAGCGACTAATAGGAATTTCACGACGCTATGGTATCGCGGTGTTGGCAGGGCTCTTTGAAAAGGACGCGGACGGAAACTTATACAATACGTACGTATGCGTCGATGAGGAAGGTTTCGTTGCAAGCTTCCGGAAACTGCATCCCTTTATCAATCCTAACCTTTCACCCGGCAATGCATATTGTGTGTTTGACCTACGGGGGTGGAAGTGCGGCATCCTGATCTGTTATGACAACAACGTCATAGAAAACGTAAGGGCAACTGCGCTGCTCGGTGCCGACGTGATCTTTATGCCGCACGTGACCATGTGCACACCCTCTACGCGTCCAGGCGCGGGATTCGTCGACCCGGGCCTTTGGGAGAACCGCGAGGCCGACCCGACCACGCTTCGCATGGAGTTCGATGGCTTGAAGGGACGCCAATGGCTAATGAAGTGGCTGCCGGCCAGGGCTTATGACAACGCCGTGTACGTTGTGTTTGCAAATCCTATTGGCATGGACGACGACCAGCTGAAGAATGGTTGTTCTATGATCATCGATCCTTATGGCGACATCGTCGCGGAATGTCGAAATCTGGGCAACGACCTGTGTACCGCTATGTTAACACCCGATAAGCTGACCCGCGCGGGCGGCTACCGGTACAGGAACGCCAGGCGCCCCGACATCTACGCGGCAATTATAGGTGGGGAGCACAACGCTGTGCAGAAGGTTGCCTGGCTCAGTGGGGCACGCGATTAACCGTATTGCCTATATTTGACGCCGTATCCGATACTTCATAACGGATCGGTTCATTATGCTGAAAATACTCTCTTCAGACCAGGTCAGAGATTGGGATGCCTTCACCATCAGCAATGAACCTATAGCTTCAATCGACCTGATGGAGCGCGCATGCCGCGCATTTGTCGTATGGTTTGCCGAACGATTTAACGCCAGCCGACGAGTCGGTGTAGTTTGTGGAACAGGCAACAACGGCGGCGATGGCTTGGGTATCGCGCGCTTATTGAGGGAGTGGGGATATTCGGTTAACGTTTGGGTCGTAAGAGGTCAATCGGCTGGGTCGGCCGACTTCAACACCAACCTGGGCCGGCTGGAATCAGCGATACCTGTCGTGGAGGTTCGTCAGCCGGGTGACCCCATGGTCTTTGATGAATGCGACATTGTCATCGACGGGTTATTCGGTTCCGGATTGTCGCGCCCTGCGGGCGGTATATACGCCTATGCGATTGAACAAATTAATGGAGCTGAAACCACCCGCATCGCAATTGATATTCCATCGGGTCTGTTGATTGACAGGCCTTCGACCGGTGCTATCGTACGGGCCCATTACACCGTCACGTTTCAGTTGCCCAAGCTGGCCTTTTATCTCCCCGGATGTTACGCATATGTTGGCGAGTGGCACGTGGTGGACATAGGCCTGGCAAACCAGTTCCTGAAGTCCGTCTCCACCACCACGTACCAGATTCAGCGAAAGGACGTTCGCCGCATCCGTAAGCGCCGGTCGAAATTTGGTCATAAGGGCGACTATGGCAGGGCCGTGCTGGTTGCTGGAGGCTATGGGAAGATGGGCGCCGCTGTACTTGGCGCGCGGGCTGCGCTGCGGTCAGGCCTGGGACTGCTCACCATGCACGTTCCCCTATGCGGATATGCCATCGTGCAGACGGCTGTGCCCGAGGCCATGGCGCGCGTCGACGCGGGTGAGTATGCTATTACGGAATTGCCGGCCATCGAAGCCGATGCCGTGGGTATTGGTCCCGGGATCGGCACCAGCGAAGCCACTGCAAAGGCATTCCGGCGCTTCCTGGAGACACACAAGAAGCCGATGGTGATTGACGCCGATGCGCTCAACATCCTCTCGGCAAACTCCGGCATGATGGAGCTCGTGCCCCCGTTGAGTTTGCTGACGCCGCACCCGCGGGAATTCGAACGGCTTGCCGGATCCTGGCCTGACGACTTCGCCCGCCTGGACCTCGTACGCGAGTTTGCACGGCGGCATAACGTCATCGTCATCCTGAAAGGAGCGTACTCAACTATCGCCAGCCCTGATGGCAACGTCTACTTCAACCCGACGGGAAACCCTGGCATGGCTACAGGCGGCAGTGGGGATGTGCTCACTGGCATCCTGACGGGGATACTTGCCCAGGGCTACGATCCCCTGGAAGCTGCAATCATGGGAGTATACCTGCATGGCCGGGCCGGAGATGTCGCTATGGCGGACAAGGGAACGGAGGGACTGATTGCTTCGGACCTCGTGGAGTACCTTCCGCAGGCTTTTAGGTAGTTTGGGCGCTTTTTCGTCCCCAAAAAGGGAATTTTTTCCAATATTTATGGGTCGCGCACTAAACTTTTCAAACCGGGATAGCATCTAATAGCAGAACGGATTAACGTACTGCGGTTCGTGGAAAATGTGGAACTTTGGTGCGGATTTTGCCGTATATTTTAGGTAGGATTTCAAAGGGTTTGCCTATAGGACAATGATTTTACGCTCGTTTTTGGTGATTTTACTATCCATTGGGATGATTTCGGCTTTCGCCCAATCCCAGGGCCAGCCGGGATCAGAACTTTCCTATGGCACTGAGCAGCGGGAGGGTGCAGGCATCCGACTTTATCCTAACCCGGCTCCCGATTATTTGTATGTCCAACTCGGCGAACTTCAGGCTGCCAACGTCAGCCTTTCGGTGCACAGCATTATCGGCAACGAATTCAACCCGGAGATCGAAACCATCAACGATCACGAAATGCGCGTCACGGTCAAAGATTTTGCACCAGGGTACTATTTCCTCTCCGTTAAAGACAAAGAATCCCAATACCGCGGGATTTTTAAGTTCCTTAAACCCTAATCTTGGGGAAATAGGGAAATAGGGAAATAAGGAAATAAGGGTATAGGGTACATAGGGGTATAGGGGGCCCACGGAATACACATTACCTCTCCTCCTTCTTCTTCTCCACTCTCACACTCACACTGTTCTGTTAGCCCCGTTTCTCCTCGGGGGTATAGGCTATAGGGATATAGGGGGGCCACGGAATGAGTTACCGTTTACCTCATTACCGATCACGGATGGGGTCTTTCGCGAGACGCACAGCCGTGCGTCTCTACCGGGTATCGACCACCGATTACTGATTATCTGATTACCGATCACCGATCACGGGTTACTCGCCGCTGCCGTCTCCAACAATCTTACAAAATCCTCTACATCCTCCAGGGTTGTATCAAAGGCGCACATCAGTCTGTATTCATTCTTCTTTTCATTCCACGGATAGAAGAAATAGTCCTCCTGCACTTTCCTTGCAACGGACGGAGGCATGATAACGAAGAGGCCATTGGCTTCTACCTTTTGGGTGATCCTGACGCCGTTA
>DASVCT010000097.1:0-6773 GCA_036381475.1 Cyclobacteriaceae bacterium | reverse complement strand
ACAATTCCGGACGGTATCGACGCGAGCAAGCCGACGATGCTGAAAAAAATAAGCGGCACACAAACCCAATGGATCGTCTTGTTCGTCTCATCCTTGTGGCTATTGCCATACTCTTCCAGTAGCTGGTCGATCTTTCTCATGAGTGTGTTGATGTGTTGAAGTGTTGAAGTTGTCCTTATCCGACGCTTTGTCAATAGCCCAAACGTCTTTCTCTAATATCGCGCATACACGGCATATGATTTGTGATTAGTGATTATCGATTATTGATTTATACACCCACAGAAACTGTTTTTCGATCAGCGACGACGCTTGATATTCTACGCCAGAGACTCTAATCATCGGATCAAATCGATAATCGATAATCGATAATCGTAAATCACTAATCAACCTCCCTATACCCCTATACACCCTATACCCCTATATACTCCCCTTATTCCCTTATTCCCTTATTTCCTTATTTCCTTTCCCCTCATTTCGTCCTCACCTTCCCCCAATCCTTCACCTGCCAATGCACCCTGCCTGTGGTAAGGTGGTTTCCTTCGCGGTCGTGGATTTTTACCTCGCACACGATCACGACGGAATCGCCCGTTTCAAGGGGTTCGAGGATCTGTTGTCGAATGGTTTCCTTTGTTATCGAATAAGTAGCCATCGCATCCATTTTACCCTGATAGTGATAATCCATCTCCAGGCGTTGCATAATCAAACGATATTTGCTGCCGTCGAGCCGCGTCAGCAACAGGAAGCCCGTCGTGAATTCAGACAGCGTCGCCAGCGCACAAGCATGGAGACCCTTGATGTGGTTGAGATTGCGCTTCCGGTAAGGGATGAGGGTGATAATGTGATCGTCGCCGATCTCAATAATGCGAAAACCATGGGGCTTGTTGAACGGAACGATGCGGTTCAGTGCAAGGTTCAACAGGCTAAGATGCAAGGATGATGTCCTGGCTTTCGCTACGGCACGGTTCAGATCGATCATAGTTAACCCGCAACAGCTTCGAAGATAGCGCTTTTTGCCGTCTTTGGTAGCCACAAAACTTTGCCATATTGCGGCAGTGCAGATTACTCGTCATACGAACTGAATCATGCAGAAGGTCCTCGTACTCGGCGCAGGTCTTGTAGGAAAGGCCATGGCCATCGATCTTGCCAAGGCTTTTGATGTTACGTCGGCCGATCGAAGCGACACAGCACTTACAGATGTAAACCGCCACGGCATAAAGCCTTTGAAACTCGACTTCACGGATTCTGTGGCCCTGAAACGCGCGGTGGAACCGTTCGATCTGGTCGTCGGTGCAGTGCCTGGGTTCCTGGGCTTCGAAGTCGTACGGTCGGTGATTGACGCCGGAAAAAATCTTGTAGACATCTCATTTTTTCCCGAAGACCCGTTCGAACTGGACGCACTGGCGCGCGAACGCGGTGTGGTGGCAGTGACCGACTGCGGTGTGGCGCCTGGCATGGGTAACCTTATCCTGGGGTATCACAACCAGCACATGAAGGTGATGCGATATGAATGCCTCGTCGGCGGACTTCCGTTCGTACGTGAATGGCCCTATGAGTACCGCGCGGTGTTTTCCCCTATCGATGTCATCGAAGAGTACACGCGACCAGCGCGGTTCGTGCAGAACGGACAACTTGTGGTACGCGAGGCGCTCTCCGACGCGGAGCTCGTTGACTTCCCAGGCATCGGCACGCTGGAATCGTGGAACTCGGACGGGCTGAGGTCGCTGCTCCGTACCATGTCCGGAATTCCGGATATGATTGAGAAAACGCTGCGATACCCCGGTACAATCGAGTATCTCAGGGTCCTAAGAGAAACCGGCTTTTTTTCGACGAACCCGGTGGAAGTGAACGGAACAGCGGTACGGCCGATTGATCTTACCGCGAGACTCCTGTTTCCCAAGTGGACGCTCAAACCCGGGGAAGAAGAATTTACCGTTATGCGGATCCGCATTACTGGCGAGAGCGATGGAGTCTCGAAAACGATTCAATACATGCTTTTCGACCGGACCGACACGGTAACGGGAACCCTGTCGATGGCACGGACTACCGGGTACACCTGCACCGCGGTGGCGAATCTTGTGGCCAGCGGGCGCTACAGCCGCAAGGGAATCTCGCCGCCGGAATTCGTGGGAGAAGATTCGGAATGCTTCCAGTTCATAATGGACTACCTCGCGGAACGTGGTGTACGCTACACAATTGATACATAATAAGTTGCCGCCGTCCTATAAAAAAAATCCCTATCTTGGAAGCCTAAAATCAGATCAGGAGCGCCCGGGCGTGCAAACAAGAACCAGAGAATGACTGAGAAGAAACAGGCGACACTCGTCCACGCACTGATACCCATCGTTGTCCTGATCCTGCTGCTGTCGACGAACGTGCTCATTTACGGCGCGGACTCCATCAACGGAGCAAATCAACTTGCACTGCTCCTCGCCGCTGCCGTGGCGGCGATAATCTCGTTCCGCCTCGGGTACTCATGGGAAGAGATTGAAAAACACCTCGTCCGGAGCATAAGCTCCGCCATGTCGGCGATTATCATATTGCTGATCATAGGCGCGCTGACGGGCACCTGGCTTTTGAGCGGCATTGTGCCCGCCATGATCTACTATGGTCTTAAGGTATTGAACCCTACGATATTCCTCTTTGCAGCGTGTATAGTATGCTGCATTGTTTCACTTGCCACAGGAAGTTCCTGGTCAACGATTGCCACGGTCGGCATTGCGCTGTTGGGCATTGGCAAGGCGCTGGACATTCCCGAAGGTATTATCGCGGGCGCGATCATCTCCGGTGCCTACTTTGGCGATAAGATGTCTCCGCTGTCAGACACTACGAACCTTGCACCAGCGATGGCGGGAACCAATCTCTTCACGCATGTCCAATACATGATGTATACCACCACCCCATCGCTGGTAATTTCACTGATAATCTTTCTGGTTTGGGGATTTACGCTCGATACCTCGGAGGTGGCGAACGACCCGGGTGTGATCCTGCAGTCGATAGAAGCCTCCTTCAATCTGAATCCCTTGCTCTTCGTGGTGCCTGCCGTCGTCATCGCGATGATCCTCAGAAAGGTTCCTGCAGCGCCGGCACTTCTTGTTGGGGCGCTCCTGGGCGGCGTATTCGCGATTATCTTTCAGCCACAGATCGTGAACCAGGTTTCGGGTATATCCACAAATTACTTGAAGTCATCATTCGTCGCCGTGATGGATGCGTTGTCCACCAGCATCAGCATTCAAACGAATAACGCCATGATAACAGAGTTGCTCACGGCACGCGGCATGGCGGGAATGCTCAACACCGTTTGGCTGATCATGTGCGCGATGATATTTGGAGGTGCAATGGAGTCGTCGCATTTACTTAGAGTTATTGCCAACCACATCATACGTTTTGCCCATTCGACCGGATCGTTGGTCGCGTCGACGGCAGCGACGTGTATTTTCTTCAACTTCACGGCCTCAGATCAATACATGGCCATCGCCGTTCCGGGCAGGATGTTTGCTGACACATACAAACAGAGGGGACTAAAACCGGAAGTCCTCAGCCGCACGCTGGAAGACTCCGGGACGGTGACATCGGTACTCGTGCCATGGAACACCTGCGGCGCCACGCAGGCAACGGTGCTTGGCGTGGCGACTGCGGTATATTGGCCTTATTGTTTTTTCAACATCATCAGTCCTTTTATGACGGTGTTTTTTGCATACATGAACATAAAGATCCGGAGAATTAATGAATGAGAAGACCGACAGCGGATCTAACGGACCATCGAGCATAACGCACGAGGAAATCGGTAACCTGCCACTCAAGGCCTACTCTGGTAAGGTGGAACTGATCCGAAATGCGCAAGACCTGCCGTCAGTGATGGCTGAAATCCGGCGTCACGAGGTGGTAGGTTTCGACACCGAAACGCGCCCCAGCTTCCGAAAGGGACAGCTCTACAAAGTCTCCCTCCTGCAGCTGGCCGTCCCGAACTACGTTTTCCTCATCCGCCTTCAGCACACAGGAATTACACCAGAGCTCGTGTCGTTCCTGGAATCCGGCGACATCCTGAAAACCGGAGTGGGTATCCGCGATGACCTGCACGCACTACACCGGTTGAAACCTTTTGTTCCCGCAGGATTCGTCGACCTCGTACCGCTGGCACGTGAGGCGGGTCTAAAAGTGGAAAGCGTAAAAAAACTTACCGGACTTGTTCTCGGATTCAGAATCTCCAAAAGCGCCCAAACCTCCAACTGGGAAGCACGCAACCTCACCCAAAAACAAATCGAATACGCCGCTACAGATGCGTGGGTGTGTTTGGAGTTGTATTATAAGCTTACGGCAGGACGGAATCAGTAGGCAGTAGGCAGCTTGCCCCGATGGCAATCGGGGTACGCAGTGGCACCGAATACTACTTAGTACTTACTTGTTACCTCTGCTGCCGATTACTGATTACCGCCGTTCCCAACGGCCCAGCCGTGCTTGATGAGCCATGCCTGACAGGCTGCGGGCCATTGCGATTCCGTGGAGCCCTTTGGCGCGAGTCCGTATCCATGTCCTCCGCTTTCATAAATGTGTAACTCTCCCTCAACGCCGGCGCTAGTGAGTGCCTGATAGTACAACAGGCTATTGGCGATGGGGACAGCGGGATCGTCGGCGGAGTGAACCAGGAACGCGGGGGGCGTTTTCGCGTCGACACGCAACTCGTTGGAAAACCTGTCCTTTGATTCTTTTGACGCGTTTTGACCAAGAAGATTCTGCTGCGACCCTTTATGTGTGACGCCATCCTGCATGGAAAGCACTCCATATATAAGGATAGAGAAATCCGGTCGTGCGCTGACGTTGTCGCGGGACGTGTACACCTGTTCGGAGTACATTGTGGAGGCCGTTCCCGCGAGGTGGCCACCCGCGGAAAAGCCCATCACCCCGATTCGATCAGGATTCAGGTTCCACGCTGACGCATTTCGGCGTGCCGTCCGGATGGCCTCCTGCACGTCTTGCAGCGGCCCGATAGACTTATCTTTCATGATCTCATCGGAAGGCAGCCGGTATTTGAGGATGATCCCGGTAATGCCCATGCCGTTGAGCCATTCTGCGACGTCGTATCCCTCGTGGTCTATCGCCAGCACGCCATATCCGCCGCCCGGGCAGATTACGACGGCTGCACCGGTGGCCTTTTCTTTGGGGGCGAGGTAGACGAGCAGTTCGGGATCGGTAACCCGGGATACCCGGGGTTTGTTTTGCTCGGTCATCTGCGTCACCTCCTGATAATTGGGGTTCTCCTTGGCTCCGGGAACCCCATTCGGCCAGAGTTTTACGGTCAGATCCTGCCCGTGTGCGATCATCGTCATAAGGAAAATTGGTACGAGGTAAACTGTTTTCATATGCTGATTTTATTAGTCGCCTGCGCCCGCAGGCCAGGCTTTTACATCCACCTTGATGGCCTGAAGCAAGTCGATTTTTTTGAGAAAGGCGTCCTTTGCTTTCAGGCTCATGCGGACCCTGATCCGACATTTCTCCTCAAATTGTTGCTCCACAATTTGCAGGTCGAAGGCCTTCACCAGTTTCATCACATCGGCCGTTGCCAAATAAGGAAACTCAAGGATGTATTCCCGGGTAACCTCACGCTCCACTATGGCGGCATTCTCCAGCGCGTCACGGGCAGCGGCCTTGTAGGCAGCGGCGAGGTTTCCCGCACCCAGTTTCGTACCACCGAAATAGCGCACTACCACCATGAGCACGTTGGTAAGGTTGTACTGCCGCAGTTGGCCAAGGATGGGATCGCCCGCGGTATGCGGTGGTTCTCCATCGTCGAAAACGCGGAACCTATCGCGCGATGGTCCGAGCACCCAGGCGAAACAATGATGCCGCGCATCATGAAATTTCTTTTTCAGTCGCTCAATGTGAGCACGGATTTCCTCCTCACTGTCTACAGGATAGCCAAAAGCGAGGAATTTGCTGCCCTTTTCCTTGTAGATACCTTCCGTGGCCCGCTGCAGCGTCAGGTATGAAAACGCCATGGGTCAGGAAAATTTTTGCCCTAAAGAACGGTATAGCGGGCGTCCGATGCAACCTTTGCCGGCCAAACCTTGTCGATGCGATAGCATTTAATTCCACAGCAAATGAAAACACTCGTTCTTGTAGTCCTCGTAGCCGCAATGGCTGTTCCGGGGATAAGTACAGCACAAAAGAAAGAAACGCGCAATGTATCCGAGTTCTCCAGTCTCAATTTCGGCGTGCCGGGAACGGTGACCGTAAAACAGGGCAACACCCAGAGTGTGGTCCTTGAAGGCGATCCCGACGTTCTGACACACGTGAAAACGGAGGTCAAGGGTGGACGACTGAACATCGTCCCCGAAGAAAACTGGAGATCGTGGAATTCCAGGAAAGTTACGGCTCACGTCACGATGAAGACGATCGATGGTCTGGGCGTCAGCGGTTCGGGCAACCTAACTGTCGACGGGACGATCCGTGCTAACGATATCGACTTGTGGGTAAGCGGATCGGGAACCATGGACGTTAACGCTGAAGCAACCGGAGAAATGGAAGCAAACGTTGCAGGATCAGGAAAAATGGACGTGAAGGGCACATGCTCGGAACTCGAGGGCAACGTCAGCGGCTCAGGTGACCTGACGATTGCCGTCGGTTCCACCAGGAAGGCCGAATTAGAAATTGCCGGCTCGGGAAATATCAGGGCAAAGGGATCCACGGATGAAATGGAAATCACCGTAAGCGGCTCCGGCAAACTTTCCGCTGCTGACTTCAACACGCGCGTCTCACGCATCAAGATCACCGGCTCC
>DASVCT010000096.1:0-4495 GCA_036381475.1 Cyclobacteriaceae bacterium | reverse complement strand
GTTGTAGTCCGACAACCAGGTCGGACATAGGAATCTTCTCAGGTATCGGGTCGGCGAGCGCATCCGGACTTGCCGACCGCGTCGGCGCGGTTTGTTCCCTCCGGGTATTGAGAAAGGCAATGATGTCAGTCAGGTCTTCGTCCGTGTATTGCGAAAAGGCCGGCATGATCGTCTTGTATGATGTGAACAGCACCTGCGCGCGCTTATCGCCCGAATGAATCACCTGATCGGGATTCCGGATAAAGCTACGAAGCCAATCAGCCGATACTTCCTTTGTGACACCTGCCAGATGGGGGCCGATGCCATCCTGCGCGAAGCTGTGACATGAAATGCAATCCCGGCCAAAGAGTTCGCGCCCGCGGGCAATAGAAGCAGAATCTGCAACGATGTCATTTTCGTCAGACCGGCTGCCGGAAGAGCACGACGTCATGAAAACCAGGCCGACACATAACAAGCCAAGAAAGTAGTGCATGCCGGCTGCGCGGCGGAAAGTAAACAAGGGCAGATATTTCAGGATCATCACTGACTAATGGCCCAACCGGACCATGATATTTTTGTAGTAGACTTTGCTGTTGGGATCGTGACCCTGAATGGCAATGGTCCCTCCCTGGAGCTTTCCTTCAGTGTCGGTGTATTCGTTGATGGTCTTTCCATTTACCTTAACGGTAATCTTGTTGCCCTTGACGATGATGTGTTGCGTGAACCATTCGTTGTCCTTTGCCGGAGCTTCACGAACATCCTTCAGCCCGTACACGCTTCCAGTTCTTCGCCAGTCGGTGTGCGAATTGTTTACCTGTATTTCGATGCCCTTGTCGGGCCATCCCTCCTTGAGGTATGCCGTGTGAATGTACATGCCCGAATTCGAACCTGGCGTTGTCATTACGTCGGCTTTCCATTCAAAATCCGTGAAGTGATGATTCGCCACTTCGCCGTCATAGAACAGGTGCGCCCTGGGCCCATTGGCCACGAGCATGTTGTCGACAACGGTGAAGGTCTGGGGATTTTCGCTCACCTTCCACCCGTTCAATGTCTTTCCATCAAACAGACTAATCCAGCCGTCGTTCTGGCTCAACCCCGGTGCAATTGACAACGCAACGCACAGCAGTAAGGGACACGCAAATCGTTTCATATCGGGATGGTTAGGGCGATGAATGTAGTAATTATTCATCTTGCGGCCAAGCTAACCGGGGGCTGTCGGAGAGAACGCTCATTTTTTTACCATCAGCGACACGATGTGCCACGTCACTTTTCTTTCCATGGTTTCGAAGACCTTCGTGTCGTAGCTTGCCAGAAACCGGACTACATGGCCATCCGGGCAATTCTCGGAAATCCGGACGATTGAACTTTGCGTGAACCCGTCAGGCCATCTTGACGGAACAACTTCATCGGCAAGACGTTCGCCTATTGCGTCGATGTACGGATCGTCGGTGTACAAGCGAAGCCTGTGGTCGCCGGTGTATAGCATGACGTGTTCGCCCGGTGACGCGATGCCATCGCCGTTGCCTTTGCCGTATGCCTTATCCCGGATTGCTCTTCCGTCATCCACCCGCACTTCATTGAGGACGGGAACGTCGAAGAAAACGGGAAGGACAACTTCATCATCGAATGCATCCTGCGTGTGGATCTGAACGCCTGCTTTGATCCACGCGGGCTCCCCATGCGCCGGGGCTTTCTTGTTTGTCCTGACGTTGAAGGTTACGGGAATGATTCGTTTCTTCTCTGTAAGCGTTATCGTGCCAGAGCTTCCCATAACTTCGAAAGTGGCATCGTCGGGTGGTAATAATTCCACCTTCACATTGGTCTTACGTGAAGGCAATCCGCCCCGATTGAAAAGCATCAGCGTGAGCTTGTGCGTCTGCCCAGCCCGCAGGTAACGTTTTCCGTCTTCAAGCGTGTAGCCTGCGACAATAAGGTCGGGTTTATCCCCTTCCCGAAAAATTCCGACCTCAACGTCTCCTTCCAGGTTTAATCGAAGACGCCCATCGGCATTCGTCCTTATGCTGCGTTGATTGACATTGCCCGACCGTGACGACCACGTCACCACGTTGTAATCCGTGTCCGGCTTGTAAATCGGTGCCGTAGTGATGCGGGTGGCTAAACCTTCAATGGGCGGGCCATCGGGAAGCCAACGCTGGCTCGCGAGGCCGAAGCCGGCATTGGAAACTTTTTTCAGCACAATGAAACCCGGTTCCGACTTATCGGACTGCACCTGATAATCCCACACTTCAAACTCGGGATAAAAATCAAAATGCCACCATCGCTCCGACTTCGGCAACGGATTCTTAAAGGCATCTGCAACGTACTTCATTGCCGACTCGAAGACCCTTGTCTCGCCCGGTTCGTCGACGCGGTGGCCACCCGGAAACTGCTGATACGAATAGGCAAGACCTCCCTCCCAATGTGCGCCGCGGTCGACTTCCGTATTCAGATACACGAGCTCACCATTCGTGCTGTTGTGAAGCCGGATCTTCACATCTTTAAGATTCTTGTAAGCATAACGCAGCGGAAGAAGCGTGTGGTTGTCAGGATATCCAATGAAAAACTCAGGACTTCCCGTCATGTTAACGGCCGCGCATACCTTGTCCGGATACTTGCCGGCAAGAAACCACGACATCAATCCGCCCATACTAAAGCCAATGATGCCGCGGTGATTGCGGTCGGTCAGGGTATTCAAGGTAGAGTCGATGTGGGCAACCAGTTCCAGGAAGTAGTCCTTCATCTGGATATCGGACGTAATGTTCTCATGGTTGCCCATATTATATGGCCGCGGCTGGCCCTCTTCGTAGTTCCCATCCCACATAACGAGGATGACATTATACTTGTCGACCAACGCTTTAATCTTCTCGTACTCCAGCTTTGCACTCGGATCCATGTAGTGTCGCCCACCCCATCCATGAAAAAAGTAAATGACAGGATAGCGCTCCTTGCGATCGTAATAACCTGAGGGGACATACAGTCGATAGGATTTTTCTCTGCCGAATACGCGACTGTAGTGCGAAAGGTCGCGGTAGGGAGTCGAGGGATCGGACTGGGCGCGTACGAACGCCGGTGCGAGCACGGCAGCTACAAGCCAGACCATGCAGTGTAAATGGCGCATAATCAAAAGGATTACGCTACCAAGGTAACGTTTTCAGGAATGCGCAGCATACGCAGACCGGCGTTCTATCGCTGCGGCCACCCGGTTGGCATCGCGACCGACACCGTGAACCATCACGGACGACATCGAATACAGGTAATGAAGACCGCAAAAATACAAGCCGGGCTCCTCTTCAACGATTCCTTTTCGGTGTCGCGGGCGGCCGTCTTCCAGGACAGGCAGCTGGATCCAGGAAAAGTCGGCGTAGAGTCCCGTGCACCAGACGATGTTCGGGACATCCATGACGCTGCCATCTTCTAATAGCGGAAGCCCATCCTCTACACCAGCTACACGGGGCAGCCGCGTCACACCGGCGGCCGCGAGGTCTTTTGGCAACACGCGGATGAGCGGACCGCCTTTATCCATCGACCGGGATTTCACCGTCCTTCCTATCACGTTGTTCACAGCGAACACCTGGTGAAACACTCCCTTAAGGATAAGGCGGCTGAGAAATACCCTTGACGCCCATCCAGCGATGCGGAACGGTACGTGTCCGGTATCCCGACCGGACAAGAATACGCGATGGGTTTGACATAGATCCATTGCAATCTCAGCGCCGGAGTTGCCTGCGCCAACGATCAGCACAGGCCCTGGTGCCAGTTGCTCCGGAGAACGATAGTCGAATGAATGAAGCTGCACGATATCACCGCGGATATCACCTGCAAACGCGGGTGTTTTGGGTTTTTGATAGTCGGCCATGGCCACGACGACGTTATCGGCCGTAAAAGTGCGGGATCCTGAGCATACGACGAAGCGACCGCCATCACCCCTTCGAACGGCGTCGACGATGATCCCGGAACGTACCGGAAGTGCGTGGATTTTCGCATAGCGCTCGAGGTAGTCCGCCATTTCGATGCGCGTTGGGAAATAAAAAGGTTTAGCGGGAAAAGGCGTACCGTCGAGACCATCGAACGCGGCCGGTGTGAAAAGGCGCAACGAATCCCATCGCTCACGCCAGGAATCGCCAATTCGGTCATGGGCATCCAGAATGACAAAGTCGAGGCCACGACGCGCAAGGTGATAGCCGACTGACAACCCTGCCTGACCGCCACCGATCACGATGGTGCCAAAATACGAGCGCGCGGCATCATCGGATTTCACCGATCCATTTTGTCGTGCATTACCGACCGGGGATTCCTTTGTTACTGACATTACCTTAACGTCGTGGGGCGCTGTGTGCCCGTCGATTCGGGTACGGGAAATTCGGGTACGGGAATCAGCGGTTAGATTCAGAAAGGGCCAGTTCGTTACAGGTCATGCAGAATTGTTTCTGCAATCACGCTGTAAACGCTCCGGGGGGCACAACGGCACCGTTCATTTTCCCTTCAATGAGGTTCAGCATTTTCAGCGTAGCAGTTA
>DASVCT010000095.1:0-5491 GCA_036381475.1 Cyclobacteriaceae bacterium | reverse complement strand
GATATCTTTGACCGGGTCCAGAAGATTTTTGAAAGCTATCACCTGGACGCGATCTACTACCACCTGAACCTAGTATTTGAGTTTCTGAAACTGGAGTACTACAACCACTACAAGGTCTACCGGCAGGCGGAAAAATATTACGAAGAGGTGAATGACGCCTGCGCCAACCTGATGGTAAATTATACGACGTACTGTTTTCCTGCCCAGTTCCTCATCTCAAAGATCGAACGTCATATACGGCTCGGCATCGAGCACGAATTGTATGCCGACAACGAGAGCCTGTTCCTGGACCTGGAGGTCGATACCCAGGACGTCCCCAAGCATATCGTTTACGTAACCTATCGTGCACTGTCCTGCCATTATGCCGACAAGCATGAAGAGGCAGCGAAACTGATCAACAACCTGCTGAACGAGGTCAGCCTGAAAAAGTATCCGTTTGTCCAACTCGAGATCAAATCGCTCCTGGCGCTTCAGTATACGCTGCTCAAGGATTACGAGCTGTTCAATCAGTTGTCCAACAGCATCCAGCGCCAGATCCGGCTGTTCGGCAAGGACAGTTGCGAAAATATCCAGTTGTTTATCAAGATCCTGAAGATCGCCACCAGCGAGGCGAAAAAGGAGAAAGCCAAGAAGATTCACATGATCATCCCGAAACTCAGCACGATAAAGGTGAATTATTTCTCCCCTACCCGGCTGGTGAAGCTCGACGAGAAGCTGGTAGCTAAACTTACGGAAGTCTAAATGCTCAGCTGCTGGATGCTGTCATGCGACAGCGGCTTGTTCAGGTAGAGTTTGACGTTGTCGTACTTCTTCGAGCGGTTAAAATCCTGCGGGTTGATCGACGAAGTAAGCATCACGATCTTGCACTTGTTCTTCGTGGTGTCGCTGAGCTTTTCGAACTCGTCCAGGAACTGAAAGCCATCCATCAGAGGCATATCGATATCCAGGAAAATAACATCCGGCAGCACCTTTTCAGCCACGTCAAGCTGTTCCATGTTCCGAAGGAATTCGATGGCGCTCTTTGCGCCCGTGTGGGTGTAGATGTTGTCTGTGATGGCCGCCGCCTCTATCATCTTCTGATTAATGAGATTGTCGATCTCATTGTCGTCAATGAGCATAACGGTCCGGTACTTTCTTTCAGCCATGGTTGTTCGTTGAATGTATAAAAATAAGGTTTTGACAATTATTTACAAATACGGTGTCAGATTTGAAATTTAATTCCCTGTGCGAGCGGGAGCGTATCCCCGTAGTTGATCGTACTTGTCTGGCGCCTCATGTAGGCCTTCCAGGCGTCCGATCCTGACTCGCGCCCGCCACCTGTCTCTTTTTCACCACCGAAAGCACCGCCGATCTCGGCACCCGACGTACCGATGTTAACATTGGCGATACCACAATCGGAGCCGGCGACGGAAAGGAACCGTTCCATCTGCCGCATATCGGTGGTCATAATGGCTGATGAAAGCCCCTGCCGAACACCGTTATGAAGGTCTATTGCTTCATCGAGTGTCTTGTAACGGATCAGGTACAGGACGGGCGCAAACGTCTCTTCCTGTACGATGGGGTAGCTATTCTTTACCTCGGCTATCGCGGGCCTGACGTAGCAGCCTGATTCGTAACCCTTTCCTTTCAACGCGCCTCCTTTCACCACGAAATGGCCGCCGGCCGCGCGGATCTCCCTTAGCGCCCGAAGATAACCCCGCACGGCTTGTGGATCAATCCGAGGCCCCATGTGACATGCTGGATCGAGTGGATTGCCGATCTGCAGGTTCTCGTATGCATTCTTCAGGCGACGACGCACTTCATCGTAAACGGCTTCATGAATTATGAGACGCCGGGTAGTCGTACAACGTTGTCCCGCCGTGCCTATGGCACCGAACAACGCAGCCCGAATCGAAAGGTCGAGGTCGGCATTTTCGGTTATGATAATCGCATTATTGCCGCCCAACTCCAGCAGCGTCTTACCCAGGCGGGCTGCCACCATGGAAGCGACTGCCTTACCCATCCGCGTGGAACCTGTCGCCGACACCAGGGCAACGCGGGGATCCCGGGCAAGCATCTCGCCGACACGATAGTCGCCGTTGACCAAGCATGAAACCCCTTCCGGAACATTGTTCTTACGAAAAACTTCCGCCACGATTTGCTGGCACGCGATGCTGCACAACGGCGTCTTCTCCGATGGCTTCCACACACAGGTGTCACCACACACCCATGCGATCATGGCATTCCACGACCAGACCGCCACCGGAAAGTTGAAGGCTGTAATGATGCCTACCGGACCCAGCGGGTGCCATTGTTCGTACATCCGGTGATGCGGCCGCTCCGAATGCATAGTCAGACCGTATAACTGACGTGCCAGCCCGACCGCGTAGTCGCATATGTCGATCATCTCCTGCACTTCACCAAGGCCCTCCTGGAGGGATTTCCCCATTTCGTAGGACACCAGCGTTCCTAATGCTTTTTTGTTTCGTCGTAACGCTTCGCCGATTTGCCGCACCACTTCACCCCTGCGCGGTGCCGGCCACGTCCGCCACTGAAGGAACGCCGCAGACGTTACAGTAAGAACGCGGTCCACCGAAGCGCCGTCAGCCGCCTTGACGGTACCCGCGAGTTTGCCATCTACAGGCGATATAGAAGATAATACCGAACCCTGTGACCGAAGCCACCTGTTGCCCGTGGAGACGCCGGCATTGCTCCGGCTGAGTCCCAGCGAGCGAAGCATGTCCCTGATGTTTTCCCGCCGCATGGTGTAATGTTAATCTGAGGCAAAACTAATGAATGACGTGGAAGTGCAAGGGAAAAAAACGGCGGAGCGACCGAATTACCAATCCATCCCGATGGTCCCTTTGCGGCCGTCTTTGAAAAATCCCTCGACAAGGATGCCTCCTCTCTTGAATTCGAGGATCCGGTTGAGATCGGCAACATTCTCAACAGCAATCTTATCGATGTATGCGATGATAAATCCCCTGGTAAATCCGGCATCCTTCCATTTGCCGTCTGCAACATTCGTGACCCTTACGCCACCTTCGAGCCCCATTTCGGTAAGCTGTTCGATGGCTACGTCCTCGAAAGTTGTCCCGTCAATCGTGTAGGCAATCTCCCGTGGTTGCACGGCAGAGGTTCCTGCATAGCTACGAAGCCGTGGTGTCGTAATCTTTTCCTCACCGTTATGGATATACGTCACCTTGATCTCCTTGCCCGGTCTGTGACGCGCCACGTATTCCTGCAGTTCCGACACGGAGTTCACCTGATGTTCTTCAATGCCAATGATGACATCCCCGGGTTGAATTCCAGCCTCTTCTGCGGCGCTCGACTCATTAACGCGTTTCACGAGTACCCCCTGGCTTATGGCTAAACCAAGATCTTCTGCTATGCGCGCATCAACATCCTGTATTTCGATACCGAGCAACCCACGCTGCACCTGGCCGAATTCAAGCAGGTCGTCTGCTACTTTACGCACAAGACTTACCGGTATCGCGAACGAATAGCCCTGGTACATACCATTATTGGTAGCAATAGCCGTATTGATACCGATGAGTTCCCCTTTGAGATTAACCAGTGCGCCACCGCTGTTGCCCGGATTGACCGCCGCATCCGTCTGAATAAAAGATTCCACCTGCAGGTTGTTACGGTCTCTGAGTATGCCGATATTCCTGGCCTTGGCGCTGACAATTCCGGCCGTCACAGTCGAGTTCAAGTCGAAAGGGTTACCAATAGCCAGCACCCATTCGCCCGGCTTAACGCGGTCGGAATTTCCATACTTGATGAACGGCAGGTCATGTGCCTGGATCTTTAGCAAGGCAAGATCAGTGGTTGCGTCGGAACCTACCAACTTAGCGAAATAACGCTTGTTGTTGTTCATGACCACCTCGATGTTGGTCGCCTCAGCAATAACATGATTATTGGTAACTACATAACCATCGTCGGAGACAATGACGCCTGAACCTGACGAACGCGCCGGCCGGTCGAAATAGAACTGCAAAGGATTCATGCTGAATTCTCCCGCGCCGTACGACGTGCGGATGTGCACGACACTCGGGGTGACTGCGCGGGCAGTTTCGAGAAAGTCCAGTCCCTGGGGTACATGGTAGGTCGTGTCCGGCTCGTAATTGGCCAGGAGAAGTTTCTGGCGATCGTCTATGGAGGAATATGAGTCCACGCCTCCGCCAAAATACCGCATAGTAAACAGGGAACCCAGTATACCACCCCCGGCAGCACTCGCCAGCAACAAAATCAAAAGAACAGAACGCTTCATGCCACTCCCGGGACTATAATTTCCGCAACGATCTTTATGGAAAATTAGTGCATAATCGTGAGAAATGACAATGGGGAAATAAAAAAGGCGTCCCGGCTTTCGCCGACACGCCCTGCGTCAAAAATTCCTGAATGCCGGTTAGTCGACCTTAATGGTGGTTTTCACGGCTTTCTTTTCATCCTTCGGAATCCGGATTTCCAGAATTCCATTGTTATACTTTGCCTTGATGCTTGCGCTGTCGGCGTCGTCGGGCAAAGTGAACGAACGGGCGAACTTGCCGTATCGTGTTTCCACTGAATGAATGCCGTCATTGCGGGTTTCACGCTTCATCTTGCGCTCGCCGCTTACGGTCAGCACATTGTCGTTAACATCCACCTTAAAGTCTTCCTTGTTCATGCCGGGCACGGCTACCTGTACGTCGTAGCCCTTTTCATCTTCAAGAACGTCGACGCTCGGCACGAAGGAAACAGTCGTTCCACCATAACGAGCAGCCGAATCATTGAAGAACCGGTCAATCAACGAGCTGAATGACGTCGGTGCGAAGTCATTCCAAAACGGGTTATATCGAATGAGACTCATACACTTTTGTTTTTTAGGTTCTACATCGAATCTTCCAGTCTCCCATCATAGGAAAAAGTATGCCGCCTGAATTTTTAAGTCATTTTGACATTTTTTGGCGTATCATTTGATTGAAAAGATGGCCATTTTGTCACTGCTCCTTGGTTTACCATCTCCTTCTCGGCTGATGGCTCGCGGTACAACGGCGCATATCCTGTGAGGAAGTTTCTTCACGCGGACTGTTCAATAGGTTAGACCGGATTAGTCGTTGACCCGTTGCCCCTCCGTTGCATTCATTCGGTGCAGCATGGAAACTTTTCCACATGCAAATGACGATGAACGCGAATCGCAGTTGAAGAATATTTGACTAACTTCCAACTCAAGTCAGCCGGCGTCTCATAGTGTAGCGCATAGCGATACAGTTATCGCTCCGGTTTGTCTGTAGAAATTCATTAGCGATGATCTTGCAAATCTTGGCAACAAAAAACAACAACGATGAGGATTACGATACTGCTTCTTTCAACGCTCTTCGTGGCACCAGTGGCGTTCGGGCAAGTGATCAGACCGGACACAACGTCCAACTGGAAAAAACAACTTACGATTGGTATCAACTTCAACCAGGCCGCATTCTCTTCCAATTGGAAAGCGGGTGGTATCAATTCCGTAGGTCTGAATACCCTC
>DASVCT010000094.1:0-3366 GCA_036381475.1 Cyclobacteriaceae bacterium | reverse complement strand
AATCTTCGCCGAAGAGGGTAAACGTGAAGCTGCCGCTGTAGTCTTCCAGTGTAAACCGGCCGAATGGTTTCCCTGTCTTGGTTGTCCGGTGATCCACTTGCGAGACAAGGCCGCCCAGCTTTAGCTCCATACCCTCGAGTTGGTCGAGATCAGCAAGGAGGTTGCACTGTGCATTCGTGAATGATTCCAGCTCAAAGCGAAAGTTGTCGAGAGGATGTCCGGATATGTAGATGCCGACGACCTCCTTCTCCAGGTTGAGTTTTTCAATATCGTTGAAGGGCTCTACCGGATCGATCTTGGGTTTGGGCATAGGCGTGGCGCTGCCTCCTCCGAACAAGCTTACCTGGGCGCTTTGTTCTTCCTGCTGCATCCGGGCAGCGAATTTGATAGCTTTTTCGATCAGGCTGGGTTCGCCGTTGTTGGAATACACATACTGCCGCCGGTGAATGCCCGGGAAGCAATCAAACGCCCCTGACAGTGCCAGGCATTCGAAAGTCTTCTTGTTGACGGACCGCGGGTTGACACGACGTGCAAAATCGAAGATGTCGACGAAGGGGCCATGCTGCTCACGTTCCTGGATGATGGACTCGACGGCCGCCTCGCCTGCCCCTTTTATGGCTCCGAGTCCGAAGCGGATTTCGCCGGCCTGGTTAACCTCGAAGTAAACGCCTGACTCGTTGATGTGTGGACCAAGAACGTGAATGCCCATATTCCGGCACTCTTCGATGAAGAACGTGACATTGTCGAGATTGTCCTGCGAGTGCGTCAGAACCGCGGCCATGTATTCGGCCGGGTAATTCGCCTTCAGGTAGGCGGTATGATAGGCAACGAGCGAGTAACAGGTAGAGTGCGACTTGTTGAAGGCGTATTGGGCAAAAGCTTCCCAGTCGCTCCAGATCTTTTCACAGATCTCTTTGGGATGACCATTGCGGATGCAGCCTTCAATAAACTTATCCTTCATTTTATCGAGGACCGCCTTCTGCTTCTTTCCCATTGCTTTCCGAAGCACGTCCGCATCGCCCTTGCTGAAACCGGCAAGATGCTGTGAAAGCAGCATGACCTGTTCCTGGTATACCGTGATGCCATATGTTTCCGCGAGGAACTCTTCCATGCCCGGCAGGTCGTATTGGATGGGTTCGCGGCCGTGCTTCCGGTTGATGAACGTTGGGATGTATTCCATCGGGCCCGGGCGGTAAAGGGCATTCATGGCAATGAGATCGGCAAACTTGTCGGGCTTCAGTTGACGCAGATACTTCTGCATCCCGACACTTTCAAACTGAAACGTTCCGGCGGTTTCTCCGCGTTGAAACAGGGCATAGGTGGCAGGATCGTCAAGAGGAATTTCGTCGATGTTGATCTCTACCCCTTTGCTTTTCCTGATATTGTTCAGCGCGGTACGGATAATAGTCAGCGTCGTCAGCCCCAGAAAGTCCATTTTGAGCAGTCCGGCACTTTCGACGACACTGTTGTCAAACTGCGTGACGAGCATGTCCGAATCCTTTGCGGTGGCCACCGGAACGAATTTCATAAGTTCGTCAGGGGTGATGATCACGCCACAGGCATGCGTGCCCGTATTTCGTACCGAACCCTCCACGACTACCGCCTGCTTAAGCACCTGGGACGCAAGGGTATTCCCCTTCCTGATATCGTCGAGTTCACGTACTTCTTCGAACGCCGTCTGGAGCGACGTGCCAGGCCGTTCCGGAACAAGCTTGGCCAGCGTGTTGGCCTCAGAAAGCGACAACTCCATGACGCGCGCACAATCACGGATGGACGACTTCGCGGCCAGGGTACCGTATGTTATGATCTGTGCAACCTGCGATTTGCCGTATTTTTCTATAACATAGCGGAGCACCTTGTCGCGGCCCTCGTCGTCGAAGTCGATATCGATATCGGGCATGGAGATACGATCCGGGTTGAGGAACCGCTCAAACAGCAGGTTGTACTTGATCGGATCGACGTTGGTAATACCGATGCAGTAGGCTACGGCAGAACCGGCGGCGGAGCCCCGGCCCGGACCAACGGCTACACCGAGTTCGCGGGCTTTCGACGTGAGATCCTGAACGATCAGGAAGTAGCCGGGGTATCCTGTCTTTTGAATGGTATCCAATTCAAAGTCGAGCCGTGCACGAATGGCGTCGGTGATTTCACCGTACCGTTTCTTTGCCCCCTCATAGGTCAGGTAGCGCAGGTACTCATCCTCGCTGCGAAATTCCGATGGTATGTCAAAACGTGGCAGCAGGACGTCCCGCTCGAGCGAGTATGTCTCTACCTTATCGAGGATTTCCTCGATGGTGTCAAATGCTTCCGGTAGGTCGGAAAAGGCGGCCTTCATTTCCTCCGCCGATTTGAAGTAGTACTGGTTGTTGGGCAAGCCATAGCGGCGACCGCGACCTTGTCCGATAGGTGTCGATCGGAACTCGCCTTCCTTGATGCAAAGCAGGACGTCGTGCGCGTCTGATTCACTGACGTCAAGATAGAACGCTTCGTTGGCGGCAAAATACTTTACGTTGTATTTCGCGGCGAACTTCAGAAGTACTTCGTTGACGTGGTCTTCCTGGGGGATGCCGTGGCGGTTGAGTTCAACGTAGTAGTCGTCGCCAAAAAGTTCCAGCCACCAGCGGAATGATTCTTCGGCCTGCCGCTCGCCTACGTTGAGAATCAGATAAGGTACTTCGCTGGTGAGATTGCCGGTAGTCGCGATCAGGCCTTCGCGATATTTGCGGATGAGGTCCTTGTCGACGCGCGGGTAGATGCCGTAGAGCCCCTCCGTGAATCCAATAGAACACAGCCGCGCCAGGTTGTAGTAACCATTTTTGTTGCGCGCGAGCAGCACCTGTGAGTATCGCTTATCGGGATTATCCTTCGTGAATTTTAGCTTAAGCCGTTCCTCCGCGATAAAAACTTCGCAGCCAACGATTGGCTTGATCTCCTGATTCAGCGCTTCTCTCACAAACTTGAATGCCCCGTACATGTTACCGATGTCCGTAAGGGCCAGCGCTTTCATGTTGAGCGCTTTAGCTTTCGAAACCATAGCCTTGATGTCGGGCGTAGCCTGCAAGACAGAAAACTGGGAATGGGTGTGCAGATGACAGAACGTCTTTTGACTCAGATCTGCGACCGCCTGTGCAGAGTGGGGTAGGCGCGCTGCAACGGCTTCGCGACGCGCGAAATTAGCCACGTCCAGGTCAGGTTTTTCGTAGACGATCTCTTCGAGCGGGGTTCCGTCAGAAGGCACCACCACGCCGGCGTGCATAAGGCCAAAAAAGCAGCGTGCGGTCGCCTCGACGTCATAGCATGCGTCGTGCGCGTCGGAAAATGCTTCGCCGAAAAGTTTCTCGTGGAGTTCCGTAAGCCGCGGCATTT
>DASVCT010000093.1:0-4472 GCA_036381475.1 Cyclobacteriaceae bacterium | reverse complement strand
AAAGTAATAACCGCTTACGGATGAGGCCGGATACATGGCGTACGACTCGGTGAGGCAAATGCCCGCCTGGCGTTCCGCGTCGAGCAGATCGAAGAGGGTTCTTTTTTCCGTGTGGTCCGGACAGGCCGGGTAACCCGGCGCCGGCCGGATACCATTGTAGCGCTCAGCGATGAGTTCGTCGTTGGAGAGGTTCTCATCCCGGGCATAGCCCCAGTACTCCTTACGTACTTTTTCATGAAGGCATTCCGCGAAGGCCTCTGCGAGACGATCAGCTAACGCCTTCACCATAATCTCTGAATAGTCGTCCTGCATAGCGCGGTACTTTGCAACGAGTTCCTCTTGCCCGATACCCGCAGTGACGGCAAACATGCCGATGTAATCTGTCTTGCCCGATTGTTCCGGCGCGATAAAATCGCTAAAGCAAAAATTCGGAAGGTTCTTTGCCTTCTTGTTTTGCTGACGCAGGAAGTGCACGACGGTCAGCGTCTCGTGACTTCCATTGGTGCTGAACAGTTTCACGTCGTCCGTCGGTGTCGCCACGGCCGGATAGAATCCAATTACGCCGTTTGCTCGCAGACTCTTGTTTGTGATGATCTCGTCGAGCATGCGCTGCGCGTCTTCATAGAGCCGGGTGGCTTCCGCACCGACAACCGGATCCTGGAGGATGCCGGGGAATCGTCCGGCCAGCAACCAGGTCTGGAAGAAGGGCGTCCAGTCGATATATTTTCTCAATGTCTCCAGGGGAAAATCGAGCAGCACCTTGTTACCCAGAAACGATGGCTTTACGATCTCCTCTTTCTGCCAGTCGATCTCGACCTTATTCTGCCGGGCGTCGGCAAGCGTAATGTAATGCTTCTCCTCTTTGCGGCGCTCGTGGTCTGCCCGCAGCTTTCCGTATTCTTCCTTGAACCTCCTATGCGCTGCTTCGCGCGTTTGCGTGCTGATGAATTCGCTGGCTACAGGCACGCTCCGTGACGCGTCCAGTACGTGGATGACTGGCCCCTCATAGGCTGGATCGATCTTTACTGCCGTATGAATACGGGAGGTCGTAGCCCCGCCAATCAATAGCGGAAGCTCCATCTTCCGGCGTTGCATTTCCTTTGCCACGTGCACCATTTCGTCCAGCGACGGTGTGATCAATCCGCTCAGGCCGATGATGTCCACTTTCTCGGCAACGGCTGTGTCCAGGATCTTTTCCGCGGGTACCATCACGCCGAGGTCGACGACGTCATAGTTGTTGCACGCGAGTACGACACCGACAATATTTTTTCCTATATCGTGTACATCGCCTTTGACGGTGGCAAGCAGGATCCGCGCGGCCGGTTTGCCTTCTTTTCCCGACTTCCGCTTTTCTTCCTCCAGGAACGGTGTCAGATAGGCCACAGCCTTTTTCATCACACGTGCGCTCTTGACCACCTGCGGCAAAAACATTTTGCCTGCTCCGAACAGGTCGCCCACGACATTCATCCCATCCATGAGCGGACCCTCGATGACGTTGAGCGGGCCGTACTTTTGGCGCGCCTCCTCGGTGTCCTCTTCGATATAATCGATAATTCCTTTTACCAGTGAGTGCGTGAGCCGTTCTTCAATCGTGCCACTGCGCCATGCCGTGTCGGCCTCCTTCTTTTTCACGCTACCCTTTACCCGCTCCGCAAACTCGAGCAGCCGTTCTGTGGCGTCTTCCCTGCGGTTCAACAGCACATCTTCGACCCGCTCCAGAAGTTCTTTGTCGACCTCATCGTAGACTTCGAGCAGCGTAGGGTTAACGATACCCATGTCCATGCCTTTTTGGATCGCGTGATACAGAAAGGCGGCGTGCATGGCTTCCCGTACTTTCTGGTTGCCCCGGAAGCTAAACGACACGTTACTGACACCGCCGCTGACGTGGACATGAGGAAGGTTCTTCTTGATCCACTCCGTGGCACGGAAAAAGTCGAGCGCGTAATTTCTATGCTCTTCAAGCCCGGTTGCCATGGGAAAGATGTTCGGGTCGAAGATAATGTCGTGCGGCGGGAACTTGACCTGATCAACGAGGAGCCGGTACGCGCGCTCGCAGATGGTTATTCTTCGCTCATACGTGTCGGCCTGGCCTTGCTCGTCGAACGCCATCACGACCACAGCAGCACCGTACTTCTTAACGAGCCTGGCCTGCCTGAGGAACTCCTCCTCTCCTCCTTTCAGGCTGATCGAATTGACTATACCCTTTCCCTGCAGGCATTTCAACCCAGCTTCGATGACATGCCACTTGGAAGAGTCGATCATAACAGGCACGCGGGCAATTTCGGGCTCAGAGGCCATGAGGTTAAGGAACTTGACCATTGCGGCTTCAGCATCGATCATTCCCTCATCCATGTTTACGTCGATGATCTGCGCGCCGCCTCGCACCTGGTCGAGTGCTACCTCCAAAGCATCGTCAAACCGATCTGCCTTTATCAGCTCGAGGAAGCGCTTAGAGCCAGTGACGTTGGTGCGCTCCCCTATGTTAACAAAGTTCGAATTGGGTGTAAGCGCAACTGCTTCCAGGCCGCTCAACCTTAAATATTGATTACCCATTTTCTGATTTTTGAAGACAGGGTTTCGGTCAGACATGCTGTTCTGACAACACCCTGGGTTTATATTTCTTGCACAATTCCGCGATGGTCTTGATATGTTCCGGGGTGGTACCACAGCATCCACCCAGGATGTTAACAAGACCTTCCTTTAGATATTCTTCCACCTGCGCGGCCATTTCTTCCGGGCCCTGGTCGTACTGCCCGAACTCATTGGGCAGGCCCGCATTGGGGTAGGCGCTTACAAAAAATGGCGCCTGCTGGTTGAGTATCTGAAGGTAGGGACGTAGGGCGCTTGCACCCAGCGCACAGTTCAGGCCGATACTGAGCAGGGGTACGTGCGAAAGCGAAACCAGGAACGCCTCGGTCGTCTGGCCGGAGAGTGTACGTCCGCTGGCATCCGTAATGGTTCCTGATACCATGATGGGGGTTTCCTTGCCTCGTTCTTCGAAGAGCGTTTGAATCGCGAAGAGCGCCGCCTTCGCGTTCAGCGTGTCCGTAATGGTTTCGATGAGGAGGGCGTCGACACCGCCTTCGAGGAGTCCCTTCGCTTGCTCGCCGAACGCCCTGGTGAGCTCGTCAAAAGTTATGGCGCGATAACCGGGGTTATTCACGTCCGGCGACATTGACGCAACCTTATTCGTTGGTCCCATGGCGCCAGCGACGAAACGCGGTTTCTCCGGGTTTTTGGCTGTAAACTCATCCGCAACCGACCGGGCCAGGCGGGCTGCCTCCAGGTTCATCTCATAACAGATGTCCTGCAGGCCGTAGTCGGCCTGGGCTACAGAATTGCTGCTGAATGTGTTGGTTTCGATAATGTCGGCTCCTGCTTCCAGGTATTCCCTGTGAATCGCCGCGATCACATCGGGCCGGGTAATTGAAAGCAGGTCGTTGTTACCCTTAAGTGGATGAGGGTGATCTTTGAAACGCTCACCACGAAAGTCGGCTTCTTCCAGTGTATAGCGCTGGATCATTGTACCCATGGCACCGTCAAGCACCAGGATCCTTTCTCTTAAAATCTCCTCGATGGTCATAGACTCTCCTTCTTAATACGCGCTTTCCAGAGAGCCCAAAATGGTGGGGTGCCTATCTTTTCCACCCCCGCAAGCGGGGCTGGTGGGAATTAGCACAACGCCGCGGTTTAACCGGGGCAGGATGCTAAGACGTCAAAGGGCCCAATCCCTCGGTCTTTCTGGATAAGCAGGTGCAAATAAACGCATAAACTTTAAAAAAGAAAAATCCGCGGGGCATTGCGTTGACGACAGTAACCGGAAGCGCACGGGAGCGTGGGCTAAAGCCGGTCTTTCTTAATTGATGCGCATAACAGGAGAAAAAGCATAGTCGATGAGCGAATGCGATCGTTTGCAAATTTTCGAAGGCATGTGTCGAATTATGTTTTTATGTTTGGCCCGTCAAGACTATTCGCTTTCCATTGAAGCTTGCTGCAGTCGATATCGGTTCCAACGCCATCCGCTTCCAGGTGTCCTCGGTTTTGAAACGGGATGACCGGGTGCTATTCAAGAAGCTGGAATATGTCCGCTTTCCCTTGCGACTTGGACACGACGTATTTGCAACGGGGAGTATCAGCCGGCACAGCATAAACCGCTTTATCAAACTGATGCGTGCGTACAAGCTGCTCATTGAACTGTATGAGGTAGACGATTACATGTTCTGCGCGACGTCGGCTATGCGGGAATCGGAGAATGGCGAAGAACTCGTACGGCGGGTCGAAGACGAACTGGGTATCGTGATCAACGTGATCGACGGCAACCTGGAGGCCCAGCTTATCAACCAGGCGATCGGGTCATACCTGGGCGACGAGACTTACCTGCATATAGACGTCGGGGGTGGCAGCACCGAGCTCAACCTCTATGTTTCCGGCAAGAAGATCAAGACGAGGTCCTTTAAAGTAGGATCCGTTCG
>DASVCT010000092.1:0-3887 GCA_036381475.1 Cyclobacteriaceae bacterium | reverse complement strand
ACAAGAAAGGCATCCGCGTCATTACCTCGTCCATCAGAAGGAACGGTCCGCAGTTCCTGGATTCAAAGATTCATCACAACAACCTCCTGAATAACATCCTCGCAAAGATTCAGGCCAATGTTGCGGGTGTCGACGCGGCGATTATGCTCGACGCCAACGGATTCGTCGCCGAACTCAACGACACCAACCTTTTTATGGTGAAGGACGGCGTGGTGTTGACGTCTCCGCCGGACGCGTGCCTAGCCGGAATCACGCGGGGTATCGTCATCGCATTGTGCAGGCAGGCCGACATACCCGTTGTGGAGCGCAACCTTTCCCTGACAGAATTCTACAACGCCGACGAAGTGTTCGCCACGGGTACCATGGGCGAGTTGACACCCGTGAGGGAAATCGACGGCCGGCTCGTGAAGTACATCAGCGATGACTTCACGGCGGATAAGCCCGTGAAGTTCATCGGTGATGACTTCGCGGAGGAGTCCATAATGAAAAGAATCCGCGACCGTTTCCACGAATTCATTCCGGCGAATTGTACCAGGATGCTTCCCTGAACTGTCCTGACTTTTCTTTTTAGGCTTGCGGTTAATTGTTCAAAAAGGGGGAACAAGACCCCGTATTCTGTTAGATTCGCAGTCGAACCAAACTCACCGAACATGTTCCTTCGTGCTCTCGTACTTTTGCTCGGAATGGGTGTCATGCATGTGGCGATGGCACAGCGACCCGACGTGACGGACCTTGTCTGCGAGTACCTTGTAAACCCGGTTGGCATCGATGCCGCACAACCCCGACTCAGCTGGAAGATCCGGTCAAGCGCACGCGACGTCCGGCAGTCGGCATATGAAATTCGCGTCGGAACGGGCCCTGACGTGAGTCGCGGCCGGAACATTGTCTGGAGTACGGGGAAAGTGACCTCCGGTCAATCGACCCATGTGCATTACAGCGGCCCTCCCCTGCAGTCGCGCCAACGTCTGTACTGGCAAGTCCGTATCTGGGATGGCGGCAACAAGGCATCCGCCTGGAGTGCGCCCGCGTTATGGGAAATGGGGTTGCTCAAGACGGATGATTGGTCTGCGAAATGGATTCAGCCGCTTTCTGACGATTCCGAAGCCGAACAGCGGCCTGTAGCCCTGTTGCGCAAGAATTTTCAGGTAACCAAACCCGTGCGATCGGCCAGGCTGTATGTCACTTCTCACGGACTGTACGAAGCGAACATAAACGGTCAACGCGTTGGCGATGCCGTGTTGACGCCAGGCTGGACGAGCTACAACAAGCGACTCCAATACCAGGTCTACGATGTAACCGGACAATTGCGAAACGGAGAGAACGCCACCGGCGTCATGCTTGCGGACGGTTGGTACCGGGGAAACATTGGCTTCAGCCATCAGCGCAATCAGTACGGCACCGATATCGCCTTGCTGTACCAGCTGGAGATAACCTACACGGATGGCAGTACAGACCGGATCGTATCCGACAACACCTGGCGCTCATCAACCGGGGCACTGCGGATGGCAGAGATATATCATGGTGAAACCTACGACGCGCGGCAAGAGAAGACCGGCTGGACCGAGGCAGGCTATGATGACAGCGGATGGCAAGGCGTCACTGTTTTTGACGGCGCTATGAACGTGCTGGTCGCCACCGCCAACGAGCCCATTCGGCGGCACGAGGTGATCCACCCTGTTGCCACCATTACGACGCCCAAAGGAGAAACCGTGCTTGACTTCGGGCAAAACCTCGTGGGCTGGGTGCGTTTTCGCATCACCGGGCCGGCAGGCCAAACGGTTAAGATCAGCCATGCGGAGGTACTCGACAAGGAAGGAAACTTTTACACCGAAAACCTGCGGGCCGCAAAGGCAACCATCGCCTATACGCTCAAAGGTGGCGGCGAAGAACATTATGAGCCTCGGTTTACGTTCATGGGATTCCGCTATGTTCGCCTCGAAAACTTTCCGGCCGGATTCCAGCCTGACCAGATGGAGGCCGTCGTCCTTCACTCAGCCATGAAGGCCACCGGGCACTTCGAGTGTTCCAACCCGCTCGTCAATCAACTTCAACATAACATTCAATGGGGTCAAAAGGGGAATTTCCTGGATGTCCCCACCGATTGCCCACAGCGCGATGAACGCCTGGGTTGGACGGGCGACGCACAGGTATTTTCCCGAACGGCGGCGTTCAACATGAACGTCGCGGCTTTCTTCTCCAAGTGGCTGAAAGACCTGGCGGCGGACCAGACATCCAACGGACGCGTACCATTTGTAATACCCAACGTTCTCGGTGAGGACGCGTCGGCATCTGCTGGATGGGCCGACGCGGCGACGATCATCCCGTGGGCCATGTACACGGCGTACGGTGACACCACCTTCCTGAGAGATCAATACGCGTCGATGAAACGGTGGGTCGATTTTATGGCGGGAGCTATGAATGAAGACTATCTCTGGAATACAGGATTTCACTTTGGCGACTGGCTGTTTTACCGGCCCTTCGACGACAACGACGGACGGTCGGCCGTTACCGATAAGTATCTTATCGCGCAGTCCTTCTTTATCCATTCTACCCGGTTGCTGATTGATGCGGCGGAGATCCTGGGCATGAGTCAGGACGCCGCCCACTACAGCGATCTCCTGGAAAAGATCACGGACGCCTACAGAAAAGAGTACATGACGTCAACCGGTCGCCTGGTGTCGGGAACACAGACAGCCTATACCCTGGCCCTTCAGTTCGACATCCTGCCGGAATCGCAGCGCGAGGCCGCTGCCGCACGACTCGTCGACAACATCAGGCAGTACGGCAACCACCTCACTACCGGTTTTCTCGGGACCCCGTACCTATGTCATGTACTTAGCCGCTACGGCTATACCGATGTAGCGTATCAGCTTTTGCTTCAAGACACCTACCCATCATGGCTGTACCCGGTGAAGATGGGTGCCACCACTATCTGGGAACGCTGGGATGGGATCAAGCCAGACAGCACATTCCAAACACCGGGGATGAACTCTTTTAACCACTACTCCTACGGGGCTATTGGCGACTGGATGTACCGGACCATCGCGGGGATCAATCCCGATTCTGATGCTCCCGGCTACAAGCGGGTTGTCATCGCACCACAGCCGGGCGGCGACCTATCGTATGCCAACGCGTCGATTGAAACACTCTACGGAACCGTTGCTTCGGGCTGGTCTATCAAAGACGGTATGATCACAGTAGACGTGACCATACCGCCCAATACTACCGCGACGGTAACCCTTCCCAGTGCTGCCGGAAAGCAGGTAAATGAAGGCAAGATGATGCTGGAACGCGTTAAGGGCGTCCGCGCTGTCACGACCCAAGGCGAGGATGTGAGCTTTTCGGTCGGGTCGGGACAGTATTCGTTTTCGTACAGTTGGCAGTAGGCAGTTGCATCTGCATTCTATCACCTACGGTACCGGAACTCTGCGTCCCTTCGCATTGCTCTCGATGGCCAGTTCAACAATACGGATCACCATGAGCGCCTGTTCGCCGGTAACTTCCGGTGATTTGCTGTCCCGCAGGGCCGCGTAAATGCTGTCGTAGAAGCCGAGGTAGTTGCCGGGCATGGTTTCGATGGCGCCTTCAACATGGAGGTCGCCGATCCGGGTATTGATCCTTCCCCACCACTCCTTGCCCTCCGTGCCCCATCCGGGCGAGCCCGGGATGCCACCGTCCTTGAGGTCCTGTTCCTGAGGATCAAGTCCGTACTTGGTGAAGGTGCCATCGACGCCGAAGGCGATGTATCGCGGGCCTGGCTCGCGTACCAGGTAACTCGACTTGACGATAGCGGTGAACGTGGGATAATACAGGCGGATATCGTAGTAGTCTGGCGAAACTCCACCCGGCCGCTGAATAGAGATGTTTGCAAATAGCGATTCAGGCTT
>DASVCT010000091.1:0-8773 GCA_036381475.1 Cyclobacteriaceae bacterium | reverse complement strand
CAAGAACCAGCAAGGCCCCCCGGAAATACATCCCGAATGAGTACCCTGCCGGTTCAGGAACATGTATTATACCCATGCGGTTCAGGAACATGTATTATACCCATGCTATTTGCTGTCTTTAATCACCGGCGCGGTTTTCGTACCCTTCTTACCCATGCTTTCAAGTTTTTCGAGCCCGCTGACATTCATTTTCCTTCCGATGCGCGAAATTTGCTTCAGATCGATGTCGCCGAACACACTCAGGATCATAAACTCATCCGGACCCCCCATAACCATCAGCAACTCGGATATCTTGTTTCCATTCTCCTTGATCATGAACTTCATGTCTTTCTGGTCGTCCCTAACCGACATCAGTTCTTCGTATTCAGCCTTCGGAATGAGTGCGAATGCTTCCCGGTAAAGTTCCCGTGCGTTGCGTGCGTTGTCCTTGGCGATGATGCGCAGGCCCTTTAGCTTGCTGATCGCATCGAGCAGTTCCTTGTCTTCGGGCGTATCGGCTTCCATGTTCGTGAAAAGGTTGAACATCTTGCTGGACACCGTCACCTGGGTGAAGGAGTCATCCGTCGCGTATTTGTCAAAAAACCTTGATATGGCATCACTCTGTGCCTGCACGCCGATGGAGACTATGAGCATCATCAGGGTCAGCCCACCGAATTTCGTATTCTTCATTTTGCTATCCATTGTGTTCACTGTTTACTGTCTTCTTTATTAGCGCCCTCCTGGGCTCCCGTCTGGCGTTCCGGCGGATTGTTTCGGATCTGTCGCTGTGCTTCGTTGAAGAGGTCAAGTTTTCTCGCCTGTTCTTCCGCTGTTTCAAAGCTCCTGGAAATTATTAGCAGCGCCCGCTTCGTTTCCTCGAAAGCGAGTTTGGGATCGCTGTACGTGTCGACCACTTCGGGGGGCGTCTTTTCGCGAATTTCTCTGCCGACCAGCCAGACGGCCGCCACCAGCACCGCTATCCCTGCGGCAATGCGCAGGCTGCTCTCAACAACACGGTTGAGCCTACCTTTTTTCGTCGCTCCGATGCCAACGATGCGCCGGTCGAGTTCCGCATCGTGCACGTCGCGGTTGCGCTGCATTTCAAAGTATGCGAACAGGACGGCAGCCTCCCGTGTGGCGTCCGTAGCCTCGGCCTTTAGGAAGTGATCGCGAAGGATCTGCTCCTCCTCCAGCGAAGTCTCGCAGGCCCAGTACTTTTCCAGCAGTCGTTCAAGTTCCTTTGAGTCCATACGCGTTTATCCGGGTTAATTTTTCCCTCAGCGCATTCCGCGCCCGGAACAGGTATACCTTCACCTGGCTCATATCGAGTTCGAGCACCTCGCAAATCTCTTTGTAGCTATAACCCTCCACGTCACGGAGGTGGATAATCTGTTGCTGCTTTGGCGGAAGCGTTTCCATGATTTCCGCTACCTGTTTCATGCTTTCCGCCAACTCGGTACGGTAGTGTGGCGACGGGGTATCATTCAGTATCTCCGGGTGATCCGAGAGGGGAACGGAACGGTGACGGTTATTCAACCTGAGCCGGTCGACCGACAGGTTATGCGCGACCCGCATACACCATGCCTCCCAGTTATGAATCTCGTCCATCGCCCTACCCTGCTTCCAAACACGGACAAATACTTCCTGGACCACGTCTTTGGCCTCATCCGAATTGCCCAATATTCTGAAAGCAAAGCGAAACAGCTTGCTCTTCAGTGGCAAAACCGATGTCTGGAAAGCCTCTAGGTCCATTTAACCAATCCCGATTATTCGACGGGAAGTTAGTCCCATTGTTACAGGTGCGACCAAAAGATTTTTCGGGAGGCAGACGGCTTACGTCCGCAATCGCTCCATTTTCGCTAATTTTGAAGAAGAATGGACATCATTGTGCTGAAGCGGTTCGAGACGGTGATCGAGGCAAATATTGCCCGAACCAAACTCGACGCGTTTGGCATTCCGTGCTTCCTCACGGAAGAAAACGTCACGCACATGACGAACCACCTCCTTTCCGGGGGCATCCGGCTGCACATATTCGCAGAGGATGCGGAAAGGGCCAGGCAAATCGTGCTAGGCGATCAACTGAGCAAATCGGACGATGACCTGATCATTTGTCCGCGGTGTTACTCCAGGAAGATCATCAGAAACGGACCCGAAGCGGGAGCGGGAAAGCTTATGGGGGCAGTTGTGCGTGTGATTCTCGGACTAACGCGACCGTACTACTGCCAGGATTGCGGTTACGAGTTCGAAAACTAGCCGTGGCACGACATTTGGGAATGGATGTCGGGCGTGTTAAATTAGGAGGAAACCAAGAACAGAATTATGTCTTCAAAGATAATCGTGGGAGTGTTGGGTCCGGGCGAAAGCGCCACTCCGGAGGATAACGAGCTCGCGTTCGAGCTTGGAAGAGGTATTGCAAAGAACGGATGGGTTTTGCTCACCGGTGGGCGCAACTTTGGCGTAATGGATGCCGCCTTGAAAGGCGCGAGGGATGTCAATGGTCTCACCGTTGCGATATTGCCGGACGACAACGATCGCGAAGCTTCCGACAATGCCGACATTCGGATCGTCACGGGCATGGGCAGCGGTCGAAACATCATCAACGCGCTAAGTTCCAAAATCCTGGTTGTCGTGGGAATGGCAGCCGGCACTTCCTCAGAAGTATCCCATGCACTGAAGGCAGGACGAAAGGTGATCCTGCTCAACCAGGACGAGACGACCGTCAACTTTTTCAAGAAAGTCGGGGGCTATAAAGTCATGGTTGCCTCAACCGTGGACGAGGCACTTGCCATGGTAAAGGACTACCTGTCGGTACACGTCCATTAACCGCAGCTATTTTTTCAGCACCGTAAATTCCACCCGCCGGTTATTCGCACGACCTTCGTCGGTTTCATTCGTGTCAACGGGCCGCGACTCGCCGTAGCCCTGTGCAGTAAGACGGTAACTGTCCACACCCTGACTGACGAGGTAGTCGACAACCGATTGGCATCGTCCCTGCGACAGGTTCAGGTTGTACTCATCCGATCCCATATAGTCGGTATGACCGGCAATCTCTATTTCAACCGTCGGGTTTTGTTGAAGGAAGGCGACGACCTTGTTGAGTTCCGGATAGGATTCTTCCTTTAACGTCGTCTTGTCGAAATCAAAATAAACGTTTTTCAACCGGACCGTGATACCAACTTCGATCGGCTGCATGTAAATATCCTTCACGATGGGTGTCACGTCATCCGTGTTGATCCAAACGCTGTCGGTTGTGTTCAGGAATCCTTCCGCAGACGCTGAAATGATGTACCATCCGAGTTTCGAGATCTGCCGTTCATAGTTGCCGCCACTTGCCTTCATGGATAACCGCACGTCGCGATGTTCGCGCACCCTCACGTCGAGATCAGCCGTCATCTTTTCGCCGGTCTTCTTGTTGAACACCTCACCCATGAGGACGACCTTCTTTTCAACCGGCTTCAGGTAGACGTCTACCATGAGCGTCGTATCGCGGTCAAACGTCGGAAGCTCGAATGTCTTTGCGTACGGAAGGTATCCGTCGGAAGATACGTTCAGCGCATATGATTCAATTTCGGGTATCCGTGTTTCGAACGTTCCGCTCTCATCGGTATTTAATTCTTTTGCCTCGTCCGCGAGCGTGAGTTCGACGTTCGCGGCAATCGTTTCGTGCGTCTTCTCATCAAATACGGTGCCGATAAGTTGGATCTTGATATCGCGTGAAACGAGGCAGAAGAGGTCCAGGTTTCCTCCATCGATACGGGTATTCGACCGCGACACAAAGGCGTTGCCGTTTTCATCGATGGAAAAATAAAAGTCCATGGCGGCAGTATTCACAGGCTTGCCCATGTTCACTGGCGTCGACCAGTTCTCCCAGGTTTCATCGAGGCGCGTCGTCTTGTAAATGTCGGTACCGCCCTGCCTGCCTTCGCCGGGACGCCCGCTTGCGTAATAGAGCGTTTTCTGATCCGGCCCGATGAACGGAGCGAAGTCGTCCATGCTGTGGCTGATCTTCAGCTTGACCGGCCGCGACCAGGACCCGTCGGGTTGAGCGTGACTTGCGTAAAGGTCGCTCACCGCGCTGCCCTTGCGTTCACTGAAGTATATGATCATATGACGTTGGTCTTCGGACATGGTCGCGCCGTAAAACCGGCCCTGATTCATAGCATCGAAGTCTTTGACTTTTAATTCAGTAAGGCGACCGTTTCTTACCAGTGAAAAGCCCTTGTTGTCCCTGCCTCTTCCTCCTTTGATAAAAAGGGTTCCATCCTTGAAGACGGTAAACACCTGGTTCGAGCGGTTGTTGTTGAAAGGCGATCCGAGGCGCTCTGGCGCGCTCCATTCGCCTGCTTCATCTTTTTCGGTTACCCAGATGTCCTGGCTCCCGTCTTCGTCGACAAAAAAGTAGAGCGTATTGCCGTCTGGCGATACAACAGGGGCCGCTTCATGGTGATGCGTATTGACATGTTTGCCCATGTTGACAAAATCTTGCCTTGGAGAAAACTCCTGGCTGCGCGAAACGAACACAACGGCCACGGAAAGAATGAAAATCAGCGCAATTCTCATGGATTTATCGTGGTTGGTGGAAAGAGTAAAAATAGGACATTACCCCCAATGCAAACGGCTGCAATCCCTGTCTTGGAAGGGCCGCAAGTACACGTGTAAGATTCGAGGAGGAAATAAGGAAATAGGGAAATAAGGAAATACGGGGAATAAGTGTATGAGGGTATAGAGGGGTATAGGGGTATAGGGTGTATAGGGGCAGCACGAATACGCGTACCGATTACCTCATTACCGATTACCGATTACCGATCCTCTCTGCCACCCTTCTACCGGTCCCACTACGCTGCGGCGCTGGTGCCCAGTATACCTCTGCCGCTCATGGCGAGAATGGCAATGATAAGTATGAAAGCAATCGTGTTGAAGAGGACAAGCCGTTTGTGCTTGCGCTGGTGTTCCGACATTCTTTTGGAAGTAGCGCGGGCGGCGGTGATGAGGGCCACGACAATGATCATCGTGAGCGCGTGCTCCACCGTCCAGTACCGGGTCATGGCATCCTTCATCGTCGTATCGTCAAACCGAACCCAGGGGCTATCAAAATACAGAAACACGCCCGCGATAAGCTGCAGGTGGGTAAAGATGACAAGATAAAGGCCCAGCCGGTCGTCTACGCGCGTATACGGTTTGTTACCCATCCAGCCCATCAACGACCGCACAATGACGGCAACAAGCATAATCAGTATGAAATAACGCAAATAGGAGTGCGAGGTGAGCAGGATGTCGTACATGGCCCGTGGGTTATGTGAGGCACCAAATTAGTACAGACGGCTGCAAAGAACAAATACAAAGCGTGCCTTTATCCGGGACTTCCCCCGGCAAGCGTATTGATATATTCCATTTCTGAATCCGTCAGTTCAAACGCGAGAGCCCCTGCGTTTTCAGTGACCTGTTTCTCATCACGGGCACCGACAAGAACGGAGGCTATCGCCGGCTGACGGGATGTCCAGTTGATAATCACCTGCGAAATGGTCGCGTTGTGCGCGTCGGCCAGGGGTCGGATTTTCTCCAGCATCTCATTTACACGTCGAATATTCTCGGGCGTGAAATACTTTGAATCCTTTCTGCTGTCGCCTTCGCGGAATTCATAGTCCGGCTGAAACTTGCCCGTGAGCAACCCGCGTTGAAGGGGACTGTATGGAAGGATGCCTAAGCCTTTTTTTACCGCTTGCGGAATGATGTCCTTCATGATGCCGCGGTTTACGAGACTGAACGGCACCTGGTTCGATGCCAGTGGCAGCACCTTGAGCGCTTCCTCCACCTGCGCGACCGTGTAGTTGCATACTCCCGCCGCGCGGACTTTGCCCTGCTCGATCAGACGGCCCACAGCCTCCATCGTGTCGGCGATGGGCGTCGTCGAATCCGGCCAGTGAATCTGAAGAAGGTCTACGTAATCCGTTTTCAACCTTTTCAGGCTGTCTTCACATTCCTTGATAACACGTTCGGGCCGCGCATTGCGATACATGTTGACCGGATTCCCTTCGTTGTCGGTAGTGGCGAAGTGAAACTCGCCGTTGGTCGAGGTCCAGTCGAGGCCATACTTTGTAAGGATCTGGTATTTGCTCCGATCAATCCCGTCGAGAGCATCGGCGATAAGACTTTCGCTCTTTCCAAATCCATAGGCGGGCGCGGTGTCGATTGTCGTTATACCCAGGTCGTATGCGGCCCGGACGGCATTCATCGCTGCCTTTTCCTCAGCGCCACCCCAAAGCCATCCGCCTATGGCCCACGCGCCGAAGGTCAGGGGGGAGATTTCAACATCAGAGTTTCCCAGCTTTTTCGGTTTCATATTCAATCCTCTCACCACAAACAAGCAAAAAAAATCCGTAAACCGTCAATCCTTTTTCTTTTTCCTGTCCTGAAGCGGCCGGCAATATGAAGGACTGCTTCTGTGGTGATGATCGTTTGGGGAAATTTTCCGGCACAATGGCGGTTTGTTCCAAGACTTGTCCCAAAAAACGGGAAGCAGCGGTCCCCACAAACATGAGCATGAGACGTTCCTTCTATACCTGACATAATCCAGTCGACCGCGTGAGTATCGTCATGGCCGGGTGCCGTCCTCTTTCGTAGGTTGAACAATTGAACAACATTGGGTAAATGGAAATCAGGGAAATGTGCAACTTTGTTTAGGGCCTGCCGGCTATGGAAAAGAAGATCAGCCTTCCAGACATCACATATCTGAGGATGATGCAATACGTCGTCTTTGGCGGTGTCATCCTTTATTTCGGGAAGGACATCTTTGTCCCGTTGAGCCTCGGTGTGCTGGTAAGTTTTGTTGCCTATCCAGCGGCGCGCTGGATGGAAAGTCGCGGCGTTCCCCGGATGGTTTCCATCCTCCTATGCGTCTCGGTGATGATGGTGATCCTGCTCGGGCTGATCGCCCTGATGGTAAGCCAGGTTCTCAGCTTTCTCCAGGAGTTGCCGGTGATCCGCGAAAAGCTGTCGCGGGCGGTGGGCGAGATAAGCCACATGTTAACCGAGTCGTATGGCATATCCAGCCAGCAGCAGTCCGACTGGCTGAGCGAGATCGCGAACCGTTCGGCAAGCAGTTTCCTGTCGTTTGCCCGAAGCGCCATTGCCACATCGGCTACCTCTTTAGTCCTGCTCATCCTCGTGCCGGTGTATGCAGTACTCATCCTGTATTATCGCAATCAATGGCTGCACGTGATGTACCGGTTCTTCCCGGACCAGGACAAAACTGAGATCCGCGAATTACTTTCGCTTTCCATCCTTACCTACTACAACTTCATTAAAGGGATGGCCGTCGTGTATCTCATCGTAGGTATACTCAACAGCATTGGGTTGCTGATTCTCGGAATACCCCATGCGATCCTGTTCGGTTTTACCGCATCCATTCTCACGTTCATCCCGTACATTGGTATTATGGTCGGTTCCCTTCTTCCCATCACGATGGCGTGGATTACGTACGACTCCATCTGGGGGCCGCTGGGAGTCGTGGGTATATTTGGTTTCGTGCAATACCTGGAGGCGAACCTCATCTTCCCGTGGGCGGTAAGCCGCCGGCTCCAGCTGAATACCCTCGTCACCCTCGTCACGATATTCCTGGGTGGCATCATCTGGGGAATGGCGGGATTGATCCTGTTCGTTCCTTTTCTCGGCATATTGAAACTCATTGCAGATCACAGTCCGCGCCTCGCGACGCTCTCGATGATCCTCGGCACGGACAAGTCTCCTACCAAAAACAACCACGATGAAAATTAACAGGGAATGGCATCAGCGTAACCGGATGCCGGAAAACGCAACACTCGAACAAAGAATTCAGTGGCACCTCGAGCATCAGCGGCACTGCAGTTGCAGGGGCATTCCTGAAAAGCTGAAACAGGAAATGACCCGCCGCGGGATTAAGTGGACCGGACGGCCGCCGCAGGAAGAGTAATTTAGCCTGTCATTACTTTTTAAAGAGGGCAACCAGGACAGATGCAGATGCAGACGCAGATGCAAAAAGTGTCGTCATGTGGAATTTTTCCGCCGCAATCCGGTGAGGTTTCTCCTCTTCTTTTACAGACCTGATGTATGTCAGGTCCTGATGCGACGTCTGTCATAAAAGATGGCACGCTGCATGTGATATCTTTATCCCTGTCCCAACACAAAAGCGGTTATGAAACGAATGCAATTCCTGGTTCCGGTAGATTTCTCCGATGGCGCCGCCAATGCCGTCCGGTATGCAGCGGCGCTGGCAGAATCTGCGGCCTCATCGCTGGTTATTTTGCACGTCGTGGTACCCCCGTTCGACGAGCATGCCTTCCTGGCCTTCGATGCCGATGCCGTACGCGACGAGGCGCAGGTCAAACTCGAGTCGTGGACCCAGGAGCAGTGTGCCGACTTCAATGTGGAGCTTGAGTGCAAGGTCCGCGTAGGCGAAGTCGCAGAAGAAACGCGACGTCTGGCCGACCTCATGAACATCGACTTCATCATTATGGGCACCCGTGAGGTCACGGCCATGCGCAAGCTTCTTTACGGAAGCCATACAACGGAGGTGATCGAACGGGCCACGTGTCCCGTGCTGGCAATCCCGGAAGACGTATACTTCGTACCCTATCAGAAGATCGTGTATGCCACGGATTATCAAAGCAGCGACCTCCACGCGCTGGCAAAGCTTTCCCAGCTTGCGGAAATCACCGGCGCGGCCATTGACGTGGTCCACATTTCAGAAGAGGACGCGGATCGCGCGACTGAACTTTCAATCATTGCGTATTTCGAAGACCTCATAAGAGAAAACATC
>DASVCT010000090.1:0-6655 GCA_036381475.1 Cyclobacteriaceae bacterium | reverse complement strand
TTGTCCGGGGAAAATTGAAGACCGGTGACTGAGCGGAGTCGAAGTCATTGAGGAGAAATTGACACCACCACTACCACAGAATTGGGTTTGGTGTTTCACTCGCGCGTTGGCTCCCTTTAGGGATGCAAGGGCTGCGCGAGGGCGATTAAAACACGGCACTGTGTTGCTAGGTTAATGGCTGTACTGATTGCGGATAAGCGAATAAGGAGAGGGGGAAATAGGGAAATAAGGAAATAAGGAAGTAAGGAAATAGGGGTCTAGGGTATATAGGGTATATAGGGTGTATAGGGGTATAGGGGTATAGGGGTCCTTCGATCACTTGGCTGATTACTTCACAATTTTTTATTTCTACAAGGTATTGGGGATACAGAGGAAAATTGTAATCGGTAATCGGTGGTGTCGCTAGGGAGTCTACTCTCACTCCAATCCGTGGACACCCTATACGCCGTATACCCCTATGTACCCTATGTACCCCCATGATTTGGGATTTTTGATTCAGTGTTGTCCGGGGAAAATTGAAGACCGGTGACTGAGCGGAGTCGAAGTCATTGAGAAGAAATTAATCACAAATCATAGGGGGTCGGGGAAATGTGAGTGTGAGTGTGAGAGCGGCGACTGATTACCTGATCACTGATTACCTATCGTCGCACGGAGGGCCACCTAGGTCCGATTCTTTGTATCAATAATGATGGTCACCGGTCCGTCGTTGAGGAGTTCCACCTTCATGTCGGCACCAAAAATGCCAGTCTGCACCGGTTTACCAAGTTCCCGGGTTAGTGCTTCGGTGAATTGTTCGTAGATGGGTATGGCTACGTCGGGTTTGGCTGCGCGAAGGTATGATGGACGATTTCCTTTCCGGGTACTTGCGTGCAAGGTAAACTGGCTGACGACAATAACGTCGCCACCGGTATCTCGGAGGCTCAGGTTCATGACGCCGGCATTGTCGTTGAAAATGCGGAGGTTCACAATCTTCGACGCAAGCCATTGGATGTCGTCCGCACCGTCGGCGTTTTCAATTCCCACCAGTACCAGCAATCCGTTCCCGATCGAAGCCCTTACTTCACCATCGATGGTGACGGACGATCGGCTTACGCGTTGAATCACAGCAATCATACTTTGAAATGATTCTGGCTAAAATTTCTGAAGGCCGGCCGACTCATGGATGTGAATGCCTGTCAGTCCGGAATTGGCGAAGTGCACCATCGCACGGGCTACCTTGATAGAAGCAATCGCCTTGTATTTGGCGGGTACCAGGAACCCGAAGGTTCTGAAGAACCACTTTGCCGCAGCTTCGCTTTGCCTGTGCTCTTCTCGGGGTCCTACCAGGAGCGCGGGACGCATTATGTGGACCGCAGGGTATCCCATGCCTGATATCGCTTCCTCGACTTTTCCCTTTACGCGATTGTAGAAAAACGCTGATTTCTTGCTGGCGCCGAGCGCTGAAATCAGCAGGAACTGACTTGCACCGAGCGCTTTTCCGCGTTCCGCCAGCACAACCGGATAATGATAGTCGACGCGTTCAAAGGCTTCCTTCGACCCGGCGGACTTCATTGTTGTGCCGAGGCAACAAAATATGTCGTCGGCCTTTAGCTCATCCGAATAGGTGCCAAGGCGGTCGAAGTCGATGACGGGGTTCTCGAGTTTTGGATGGACACGCGCAAGTGGTTTACGCGTGATGGCTTTCACAACGCTGTAACGAGGATCATCAAGAAGTGTAGTGACCAATTGACCTCCCGTAAGGCCCGTCGCACCCGCTACGAGAGCGACCTTCACTCTACCGGAATCCTGCCCTGTTCCCATTCCAGGAATTTTTCGATCTCCTGACGGATGTTGCCGTATACCCAAAGCAAGATGGCGAAATCGTCAGCAAATCCAGTGATCGGGATGACGTCGGGCATGAGATCTAACGGGTTGACAAAATACAGCACTGCAGCTATAACCAAAAGCATGGTCTTCAGCGAGATGGCCCGATAATCGCCTACCGCATAGGCTTTGCAAAGTCTTACGAATGCATATATGCCGGACCGCGCAGCTGCGGCATTCGTACCGGTCCAGTTAACATTAGCTGCTTTTCGAAAGGCCTGGGTGACAAGTCTCAGAAGCCGGCTGCGCCTCCCGGCAACAGAAGCCGCCGTTTCGAACGCCCTATCAAAGAAAATATTCATGCTATAGTCGACTAATTCCAAATAAAACCATCCCGAGGCGCGGGAAAGTTCAAAACGTTTGTTGAATCTCCTTTTTTAGCTCGGAAATCGCATGCCCGATAGTATCCGCCTCTTTTTTCAGCATGAGTTCGAATATCCGGCGCGCAAGGTCGGTGCTCGTCGATTCCTCGGTCATGGAAGAAGCAGCCTCATTGATCACGACGATTAAGTCTTCCTTCGCCGACTTGATCAGTTCCCACACCCGCTCGCTCATATACACCTGTTGCGAGACATTGTGATTGTATTCATTGCGGATTTCCTGCAGGAGAAGCTGATGAAATTCGCGCGACGGCGCCGTTGTCGTGTTCAGCCGTATCAGGAGGTTCTGGGGTGATATGCGCTCCAGGAAGAGTGTCATTCGTTCATAAGCCTGGAGGCGATTCGGAAGAATGGTTTCAATACTGCGACTTCTTACTTCCAATTTTTTCAACTCAAGATCCCGCTGGACGAACGACCGTACCAGCAGATAGGCGGCGTATAATACCAGCGAAGCCGGCACCAGAATTTTAATGAATTCGATTAGGGGTTCCACGGAATAAATAAACAACAATTGCCTGAAATTTAAATAATTTTGAAACGACGTCTTCCAAATTTGTATATGGAAGTTCCCCTGCAGCCGGTGACGATTTCTCCTCGCGCCGCGGATGAAATCAACCTCATTCGCGAGAACAAGGGCATTCCCGCCGGGTATGGCCTCCGTGTTGGAATACGGGGCGGAGGCTGTGGCGCAAAGCTCGTAGTAGGCTTTGACCGCCAGCGTGACAACGACCTTGCCTACACCATTTCGGGAATAACCGTGCTTGTCGACAAGCATCACACCTTGTATGTGATCGGTAAGCACATCGATTTTTACGACGGCGCCGATGGTCGAGGTTTCTTTTTCAAGGAAGAAGGTGCGCCACCGGATATTTTGTAACGATGCCGATACTTTTCAAGAGACCGAACCTAGCGCTTACGCGCAATACTCACCCTGGCGCGCGCACACTCGCCTCCTATCGGCGGGTGAAGCTTTGAGATCGTCAACTCCACCTGAATGACGGCCGGGAGTCGTTCCATCACCTCGTTTATGATGCGTTCCGCGACCGTTTCAATCAGGCGGGATGGTCGTTCCATTTGTTCTTTCACGATGCGGTACAGCGTTTCGTAATCTACAGTTCCGTCCAGATCGTCGCACTGAGCGGCCTGTGAAAAGTCCGTTTCAACCGCAATGTCAACTTGAAAATTGTTACCGGTGTTTCGTTCATCGGAGTAAACACCGTGATAGGCATGGAAGGCGAGGCCCTCCAGGGCTACTCTACCTGTCATTCGATCGTATCAAAGAAAGATTTTGCGGATTTTGCAGGCGGAGTTTCAGCCTCAACGGGTGCCGGTGCCGGAGGCGAATCGGGTTCGGCCGGCGTTTCAGCCTCGCCCTCCGAAACCGCGCGCGCTGTTCGGGCGTATTCGCCATTCGGATAAATGATGCTTCGTGCCTCGCGGCGTGCTTCGCTGAGAAACTTGTCCGGGTTGAAGTCTGCTGTAAATGAACGTGCACGTTCGACGCGGTCGAGGGCGTCATTGGCCATCCGCCTGAATTCCGTGATGAGATCTTCGCGCGAGGTTTCCAGTTTCTTGTAATCCTCGACGAGGGCCTTGAGGCGTTCTTCCATGTCTTCGACGATTTGCTTAGCGCGCACATCCGCCTCCTCAATCATGTCCCGCGCTTTGTTCTTTGCTTCGCTGATGATGGCCTCTGCCTTCAGTTGCGACTCCTTCAGGTGAAGGTCAGCCGCCGTACGGGCCTGTTCGATGACACTGGCACCGGTATCTTCAGCGGTTTTCAGTGTTTTGTACAACGAGCCTTCAACCTCCCGCAGTTTGGCAACCTCCCGCTCGGTAGCTTCAAGTTTTATCCGAAGTTCCTTGCATTCGTCGTTCAGTCGCTCCCACTCCTGCGATAAGGTCATCAGAAAACCGTCCACCTCATCCCTGTCATAGCCCCGAAAGTGTTTTTCGAAGCTCTTCTGACGTATTTCCAATGGCGTAATTCTCATATCGATGCATCAAAGTTAATATCCCAGGAAGTCACCGTCCGGTCGTCGCTGGCACTCAGCAACTGGTCCTGGTAGGAAGTCCACAACAGTTTGTTTACGGAAGTTCCATGCCCCGCATGCCTTGCCTTGTCGATTACTTTCAGCAATTTCAACTCCTCCGCGTTCCACACTTTGATAGACTTATCCATGCTACAAGTTACGAAATGTTTCGCATCCGGACTAAAGTCCAGGTGATTTATGGCATACATGTGCGCGACCACTTCCGCGACCATACGATAACCGGAGTTGACATCCCAAGCCTTGAGTCGCGCATCCCGGGAGCCGCTGAGGAGGTAGAAACCGTCCGGCGTATAGCGCACGGAAAACACCGACTTGGCGTGAGCCACCCACTCGTGTTTCAGCTGAAGGCTTTTCAGATCATACACCCGGATGTAGTTGTCGCTGTACCCCACCGCCATTTCGCCGCTGCGCAAATTGATGTCGATGGTCCGGGCACTCTTTTCGCTTTTCCGGACACGATCGAGTACAGCGAGGCGTCCGACGTCTATCACAATCACGCTTCCGTCACCGGCAGCGGCAAAGAGTGTGTTATCGACAGACTGAAGATCAAAGATGGCCGCCTCTGTGAGTTGTAACGACCCGAGCTCCACTTTATTTCTCCAATCGAGAACATGGATGCCGTCGTAGTTGTGCCCTGCAATCAGCGTATTGCTCGGCGCGTGATAATGCAGCGCATAGATGGAATTTGGCAGACGGGCGATGGGATAGCCTTCGTCAGGCTTTTCCAGGTCCCAGAGCACCACCATTCCATCGCCGGAACCAGTGCAAAAGAGGCTGGGCCGGTCCGTTCTCTGTAGCGTGTACACGGCATCACGATGACCTGTAAAAGAATGCAACTTGGTGACCTTGACAGCCATGATCTCCGGCGCCCCCGTGCGCCGGCAAAAGGTTGGCGGATGTTGATTTTTTTGTCAAAATTGAAACACAATGAGGGACATACCAAATGCCGCTGCAAAAAATTGAGGATAACCATGGTAATCCCTGGGGGTTGTGGAGAATCGAAGAGGACGAAACCGAACTGGCGGCCGCTACGGCATCGCCTGAGCAGATTCCGGAGGCCATACGTCACCCTCACAAACGTCTCGAGTGGTATGCTGCCCGCGTGTTGGTGAAAGCGCTGATGCAACGGTGCGGACTCACCTTCCAGGGCATCGTCAAAGATGCCTTTGGCAAGCCGTTCCCGGCCGGGTGCGACCATCACCTTTCGCTCAGTCATTCATACCCCTATGTAGCTGCGTACCTCCATGTAAAGCATCCTGTTGGCATTGACATCCAGCCGCCCCGTCCGTCCCTGCTGCGCATTGCACACCGCATCCTCGACCCTTCCGAACTGGCCTTTGCCGGTGCAGACCTGAACACCCATTGTGTGATTTGGTGTGCGAAAGAGGTGCTCATCAAAGTACATGGCCGGAAAGACCTGGTTTTCTCCAAAAACCTCAGGATTAGCCCGTTTTCAACCAATTCAAAAGGCTATTTTTCTGGCAGCATTATTGTCGGAACTACCGAGACCGTGGTACGCCTTTACTACGAAATGCAACCGGCGTTTGCCCTGGTCCTCAACAAACCTGAACCTGCATGAAAAGAATTGCTGCGGCAATGCTGACGATTGTCGCCGGGGTCGCCTCCGGCCAGACGATTTCGGATTTTTCCGCCCGGGATGTCGTCAGTGGAGAGTCGTTTACAGTCAAAGGTGGCGCATACCCCAAGGGCATAGTGATCATCTTCACAAGCAACACCTGCCCGTTCGACGCGTATTACTACGACCGGCTGAACAAGCTTGCCGCTGACTACAGCGGACGCATCCCCGTGCTGTTTGTCAACCCACACCCGGGCGAGGACGAGTCGGCCGATGCGATGAGGACGCTTGCCACGCGCCGCGGTTTCAAGGCGCCTTACCTCGAAGATAAGGATCAGGCCATCATGCGTGCGTTGAAGGTAACGCGAACGCCCGAAGCTATCGTGCTGAAACCCGACAATGGTAAATACACCGTGTTCTACCGCGGTGCCGTTGACGACAACGCGCAGGTCGCTACCGACGTCCATCACCACTACCTCACCGATGCTATTGATGCCCTCCTCTCCGGACGAAATGCTCCCGAGCCTGTAGTGCGACCGATGGGATGCAATGTGAGAGCAAATTGAGTAGGCAGTAGGCAGTGCCCGTCCCAAAAAAATCTCTGCGTCTTGGCATCTCTGCGGTTAGATCACAGCCGAGCTTGCGAGGCCATTATTCGCCAAGGTCGGTGCTGTCCGCGATGATGAGCAGAAGCTCTTTCACCTCCTCGGCTTTGGCATGCTCCCCCATCTTGTCGAACGACATGATCAGGTTTCGAAGAACGCGGCGGATGATTTCCAGGT
>DASVCT010000089.1:0-24589 GCA_036381475.1 Cyclobacteriaceae bacterium | reverse complement strand
AAGAATGAACCACTGGGAGAGTAAATTTTTTATTTTTCCATATTGCGGGCGCGTCAGGTGACTGATTGTGGCTGAAGACCGGTGACTGAGCGGAGTCGAAGTCACGGAGAAGAAATTGACACCACCACTACCATAGTACCTGTCAACATCCGGAGGCTGAGCGAAGTCGAAGCCCGATTCAGAAATTTTCCCCGGACAACACTGATCTACAATTTATGATTGACGAATCGGGCGCTTTGATCAAAATTGCCCCCCTGACTGAATCCGTGGGGTTTTCAAATTTAAACTCGTAAAACGTAGATCAATCGCAAATCTAACCCGCTCATCTCCCCACGACCTCTCTCGCTATTACAATCTTTTGTATCTCCGACGTGCCCTCGCCGATGGTGCAGAGCTTGGCGTCGCGATAGAATTTTTCGGCCGGGAAGTCCTTGGTATATCCATATCCTCCAAAGATCTGGACCGTCTCGTTAGCGACAGCTACAGCCGTTTCCGAGGCGTGCAGTTTGGCCATGGCCGACGCCTTTGAAACGGGCTGATCGGTGTTTTTCAACCAGGCTGCCCGCAGCGTGAGCAGTCGGGCAGCATCGATCCGTGTGGCCATTTCGGCAAGCTTGAATGAAATCGCCTGGAAGGAGGCGATGGGCTTGTCGAACTGGTGCCGTTCCTTCGCATACCGAAGCGCTGCCTCGAAGGCGCCCACTGCTATGCCCAGACTTAATGCCGCGATGGAAATCCTGCCACCGTCGAGAATCTTAAGTGCCTGGATGAAGCCCTCTCCCTCTTTTCCGAGTCTTTGTGAATGATGGATACGACAGTCCTGGAAGACCATCTCTGCCGTCTCGGAAGCTCGCATACCGAGTTTGTTTTCCTTCCTGCCTGTAAGAAATCCCGGCGTACCCCGATCCACAACAAAGGCAGTCATCCCGTGGGAGTCGCGTTTCTCACCTGTCCGCGCTATGACCACGGCTACATCGCCGCTGGTCCCATGGGTGATGAAATTTTTTGTTCCGTTCAATATGTAGTGGTCACCATCCGGAACCGCAACGGTGTTCATGTTCGCCGCATCCGATCCAGTATTGGGCTCGGTAAGCCCCCAGGCGCCAATCGATTGGCCCGATGCGAGCCCGGGCAGGTACCGCTCCCGCACTTCTGCGCTGCCAAAGCTCAGTATGTGATTCGTGCACAACGAATTGTGGGCGGCCATCGACAATCCAACAGATCCGTCCACCTGCGAAATCGCCTCCAGGGCGGTCACGTACTCCAGGTACCCAAATCCTGACCCCCCGTATTCCTGTGGTACCAGCATGCCCATCAATCCCAACTCCCCCATTTTGCGAAACAGCTCGCGCGGAAAGGTTTGCGTTTCGTCCCATTCCATGATATGAGGTGTGATCTCGCGGGCAGCGAAGTCGCGGATCATCTGACGAATCATTACCTGGTGCTCTGTTTCAGTGAAGTCGATTGCCACGTTTCGGTCCATAAATCGGCTTTTTTCCGCAAGGTCGGTCAAAACCCGGGATTAGCCAAACGAATGTTAGGTGATGACAAAGATTGTTGGGAAAACACGCCTAGGTCATGTCCGGCGCCGGACGAAACTTCTATTTTCGCAACTCAATCAAAGTTCAGATTCATGAGACTAGCTGTTGTTGGTACCGGGTATGTAGGTCTGGTGACCGGGACCTGTTTTGCCGAAACGGGGAACACCGTTACCTGTATTGATATCGACAAGGAAAAAGTTGAAAAGCTTCGCCGCGGTCAGATTACGATTTACGAGCCAGGTTTGGAGCAGTTGTTCGAACGCAACATCAGGCAAAACCGGCTTTCTTTCACTACCAGTCTCGAGGAGGGCATACAAGGCGCCCAGGTGATTTTCCTGGCACTGCCTACGCCTCCTGGTGAAGACGGTTCGGCGGACCTGAAGTACATACTCAAGGTGGCCGACGACCTTGGTCCGCTCCTGGCCGAATACACCGTCATTGTGGACAAGAGTACTGTCCCTGTGGGAACGGCAGAGAAGGTCAGGGCCCGGATTGCTGCAAACACAAAGGTGGATTTCGATGTCGTGTCCAATCCCGAATTTTTGCGCGAGGGCGTGGCAGTCGACGATTTCATGAAGCCCGACCGGGTCGTTGTGGGAACGGGCTCGCCGCGCGCCCGTAAGATCATGGAGATACTGTATGGTCCCCTCGTCCGCCAGGGCAATCCCATCATCTTTATGGATGAACGCTCCGCTGAGTTGACGAAATATGCCGCCAACTCTTTCCTGGCGACCAAGATTACGTTCATGAATGAAATCGCAAATTTATGCGAGTTGTTGGGCGCCGACGTGGACGCCGTGCGGAAGGGTGTCGGCACGGACAGCCGTATCGGCAAGCGGTTTCTGTTTCCGGGCATCGGATACGGCGGAAGCTGTTTCCCTAAGGACGTCCAGGCGCTGGCGAAGGCATCTGACGAAGCGACCTACGACTTCCGGATCCTCAAGGCAGTCATGGCTGTGAATGAGGGTCAGAAGACCCGGCTTATCCCGGCAATGCGCAAATATTTCGGTGGCAGCCTCAAGGGAAAGGTGATAGCCGTCTGGGGTCTGGCCTTCAAGCCGCATACAGATGATATACGTGAAGCGCCCGCCCTTTACAATATCAAGGCGCTTTTGAAAGAGGGGGCGACCGTCCGTGCGCACGACCCCGAAGCAATGGGGAATGTGAAAAAGGTTGTGGGCGACAGCATTTCCTACTACGATGATCCTTACGAGGCGGCGAAAGGTGCAGACGCAATTCTGATCGCCACGGAGTGGCCGGAGTTTCGAACACCGGACTTCGACCGGTTATCGTCGCTTCTGGGAAATAAGGTGATATTTGACGGCAGAAACTTGTATGATCTTTCGCTCATGCGCGATCTGGGATTTACCTATTACAGCATCGGAAGGGAGGTGATCAATGCCTAGGAAAGACCGGGTTCTCATCACCGGTGGCGCCGGATTTATCGGCTCCCATCTCTGCGACCGATTCCTCCGGGAAGGGTTTCATGTCATCGCAATGGACAATCTCATCACGGGTGACCTTCGCAACATCGAGCACCTTTTCCGTGAGCCCGACTTCGAATTTTATCATCATGATGTTTCAAAATTCGTCCACGTACCGGGTGATTTGAAATATATCCTTCACTTTGCTTCGCCGGCGAGTCCCATCGATTACCTGAAGATCCCGATCCAAACGCTGAAGGTCGGATCGTTGGGTACGCACAACCTGTTGGGCCTGGCGCGATCGAAGAAGGCGCGTATTCTCGTAGCATCCACTTCCGAGGTATATGGCGATCCCCTGATTCATCCACAGCCGGAGTCGTATTATGGAAATGTGAATCCCATTGGTCCGCGTGGCGTGTATGACGAAGCCAAGCGCTTCCAGGAAGCGATCACGATGGCGTATCATACCTATCACAAGCTTGACACGCGAATCGTTAGAATATTCAATACTTACGGACCCCGTATGCGCCTGAATGACGGCAGGGTATTGCCGGCATTTATCGGTCAGGCATTGCGCGGTGAAGATCTGACGGTATTCGGAGACGGTTCACAGACGCGATCATTCTGTTATATTGACGACCAGATCGAAGGAATTTACCGTTTGCTCATGTCAGACTATCCAGAGCCGGTGAATGTCGGTAACCCCGATGAGATCACGATCCTGCAGTTTGCCGAGGAGATTATCCACCTCACCGGCACGACACAAAAGATTGTGTTCAAACCGCTTCCGGCCGACGATCCTCGGCAACGTCAACCCGACATCAAAAAGGCACGGGAGATTTTGGGATGGGAACCGAAAGTGAACCGAAAGGAAGGATTAAAGATCACATACGAGTATTTCAAGTCATTACCCCAGGAGACCCTGTATCAGCGTGAACACAAAAACTTCGACCAGTACACCCGATAACGCTGCCCCGGCGCGGCATATATTGATTACCGGCGGAGCGGGATTTATCGGCTCGCATGTCGTAAGGCGCTTTGTCACCCGTTACCCATCGTATACCGTCGTCAACCTTGACAAGCTGACGTATGCAGGGAATCTCGAAAATCTGCGCGACGTTGAAGGACTGCCGAACTATCGATTTGAGAAAGGCGACATTCTCGATGTGCGGTTCCTGGCGGACGTGTTCGAACGCCACGCTATCGACGGCGTGATCCACCTGGCCGCTGAATCCCACGTCGACCGGTCCCTTCATAATCCCGCCGAATTCGCCGTTACGAACGTGATCGGGACCATCCACCTGCTCAACGCGGCGCTCACTGCATGGGATGGCGCGCTTGAGGACAAAAAATTTTACCACATCTCCACCGACGAGGTATACGGAACCGCGGCACCCGGAACCTATTTCACCGAGACGACGCCCATCGATCCGCGTTCGCCATACTCCGCATCGAAGGCCAGCAGCGATCATTTCGTAACCGCCTTCAACAACAGCTATGGACTGCCTACAGTAATTAGCCGGTGTTCGAACAACTACGGGCCTTACCAGTTCCCGGAAAAGCTAATCCCGCTGATGATAAATAATATTCGCCTGAAAAAGCCGCTGCCGGTGTACGGCGAAGGGGAGAACATCAGGGACTGGCTGTACGTCGAAGATCACGCACACGCTATTGACAGGATCTTTCACCACGGCGAGAACGGCGCCGTGTACAACATCGGCGGCAACAACGAATGGAAAAATATCGATCTGGTGCGCCTGCTGTGCCGCATTATGGACCAGAAGTTGGAACGTGAAGAAGGCGAGTCGGCCAAGCTGATAACATTCGTAAAAGATCGGCCAGGACATGACCTTCGCTATGCGATCGACGCGTCGAGGGTTATCAGCGAGACGGGATGGCGTCCGGAGACGAATTTTGATGTGGGATTGCAAAAGACGGTGGACTGGTATCTGGCCAACGACTCATGGCTCAGTCATGTCACATCCGGGGAGTATCTTCGGTACTACGAAGAGATGTACCGAAACCGCTGACCGATTACACGCCCGACCGCTCTTCGTACAGAACGTGGAGGATGGTTTTCCCAACTGCGCCGAGCGTTTCCCGGCTAATGATTTCCATATTGTCGTCCTGGGTGTGGTGGAAGGAGCCGAAAGTTCCCAGCACAGGATCGTAATTGACGATATTGATCATCGGTATGCGGCCCAGTTCCGTTACGAATTTGTGATCGTCGACGATTTCGGATTGAACCTCGTTCGGGAAAAATTGTCCATACCCAAGCCGATGCGCGGTATTCCATACTTTATCGACGATACTGGGAGCATACCGGATGGAGAGTTCTTCGCGGAAAAAGCGTCCGTTCTTTCCCCCCACCATATCCAATAAAATGCCGTAATAGGCTGAATAGCCGGGCTTGTGTTTGTGCGTAGCCCAGTACTGCGATCCCAGGCAGTACCAGCTCTGGAGGCCAGGTGGCGGCATCTGTCGCTCATTATAACGTTCACCCCAATCCTCCCCATCGAATAAAATAATATCCAGGCCAACTTCGGGAGCCCCTTGCGCGGAGTTGAGAATACGGGCGATTTCCATGAGGACGGCAACGCCACTCGCGCCGTCATTGGCCCCGTCCATTGGCCCGTTCGGGTTCTCCTTGTCCTTGTCAGCGAATGGACGCGTGTCCCAATGGGCAGCAAACAACAGACGACGTTGCTTTTCCGGATAAAAAGACGCGATAATGTTTTTCAGACGTACGCGGGTTTTGTCGTACATAGTCTGGTCGAACTCCTGGACCGTGACGGTCGCTCCCCACTCGGAAAGGCGGCGAGTAAGGTACTCTGCGGTGCGATCGTGCGCGGGTGTGCCCGGGACCCGGGGACCGAAGGCTACCTGCTTTTCGACAAAGAAATAGGCGCTGTCGGCATTGAACGTCGGAACTTCGATGGTTACCGGTCTGTTATCTTCGTCAACCTGTGGCTTTTTCCGGCTTTTTTGGCAGGAGAGGAGCGCTATCAGGAAAAAAATTGGAAATAATCGGCCCTGCATACGGTGGTTCAGAACGTCCAAATAACACAATATTTTGTGATATAATTAAAAAACGACTAATTTTGAGGCCGCTTCTACTAAGTCATTTTTGAGGGGACGATAAGTCCCCTCTTTGTTTATGGGTTTGTTTATGGTTCCGGTAGAGGAAATCAGGCAAATGGCCGAATCCTCCCTGGAGGACGAAACACAGTTCATAGTGGATGTGAAGCTGTCTGGAGGGAGGGCGGCGACGCCAAAACTTCTGGTAGTCGTGGACGGCGACAAGGGTGTGAGCATTGAAGCATGCGCTGCAATCAGCCGCAGGCTGTCGAAGGCACTGGATGATACCGGTGCGCTGGATGGCCAATATGTATTGGAAGTTTCTTCACCCGGGCTTGACCACCCTCTTCAAGGAGAACGTCAGTTCCGGAAGAATGTGGGACGTCGCCTTCGCGTAACCACCGATGGCAGGACAGAAGAAGGCCTGCTGGAAAGTGTGACTTCAGAGGGCATCGTTCTTTCAGGCTCGACGGGAAAGGGAAAGAAAGCGGAACCGTGGAGCCGGGAGATTCCCTTTTCAGCGATCAGTAAGGCAATTGTATTGATATCATTCAAATAAGAAAGGAGTTTAATTGAAAACTGCTATGAGTACCATAAGCGCAAGTACGCTCATTGAGTCGTTTGCGGAGTTTGCGAGGCAGAAGAATATTGATCGTCCTACGATGATCCGTATTCTTGAGGACGTGTTCCGCAACATGATCCGAAAGAAATACGGCACGGATGATAACTTCGATATCATTATCAACGCTGACAAAGGCGATCTTGAAATCTGGAGGTTCCGGGAGATTGTCGACGACGATTCTGAAGATATCTGGGATCACGACAAGATCAGCCTGTCTGAAGCCAAGGCGATCGAGGAAGACTTCGAGATCGGCGAGGAGGTTGCTGAAGAAATTTTTCTCGAAGATTTCGGACGTCGTGCCGTAACAACGGCGCGTCAGACACTCCTTCAGAAGGTAAAGGACCTTGAAAAAGACATTCTCTTTCAGAAGTACAAGGACCTGGTCGGTGAGATTATCACCGGTGAGGTGTACCAGGTGTTGAGCAAGGAAGTGCTGCTGATCGATGCGGAGGGCAACGAGATTTCCATTCCACGGAGCGAGCAGATTCCCAAAGACCGCTATCGCAAAGGAGACAGCGTGCGTGCGATTGTCCATAAGGTGGAGATGGTGAACGGCAACCCGAAGATCATTCTCTCACGGACCTCGCCGGTGTTCCTCGAGCGCTTGTTCGAGCAGGAAGTTCCGGAAGTCTATGATGGACTTATTACGATCAAGAAAGTGGTGCGAGAACCCGGCGAACGCGCGAAAGTAGCGGTCGAATCGTATGACGACCGGATCGATCCGGTGGGCGCCTGCGTTGGTATGAAAGGATCGCGCATTCACGCCATAGTCCGTGAACTCCAAAATGAAAATATCGACGTAATCAATTACACCGATAACCTGGAACTGTACATCCAACGGGCCCTCAGCCCGGCCAAAATCTCGTCGATCAAGATCGATAAAGAAGCAGGCCGCGTATCGGTCTATCTGAAACCCGACCAGGTTTCCCTGGCGATTGGAAAGGGAGGATTGAACATTAAGCTCGCAAGTCGGCTTGTTAATTATGAGATCGATGTATTCCGCGAAATCGACGGACAGGAGGATGAAGATGTGGATCTGGATGAATTCGCGGATGAAATCGAAAGTTGGGTGATCGACGAACTGAAGCGCATCGGTCTTGACACCGCAAAGAGCGTTTTGGCGTTGTCGGCCGAGGAATTGGTTCGTCGCACCGACCTCGAAGAAGAAACGGTGGAGCATGTGCTTTCCGTCCTTCGAAAGGAATTTGAATGAGGCCGCCGGCGACGCGTTCAAAATGGGCGCGCTCCGGAACTAATCGGCAAAAAAGAGCAATATTTGAAATATGGCAGAAGAGAAATTGATCAGGTTAAGTCAGGCAGCCAGAAAGCTCAATGTTGGGCATAATACCATCCTTGATTTTCTGGAAAAGAAGGGATTTCAGGTCGAGAATAATCCTAATGCTAAACTTACGCCTGAACAATTCGGTCTGCTGTCGAAAGAGTTCGCCGCGTCAGCTACCGAGAAGCGCGAAGCGTCGGGTCTCACCATTGGGACCAAGCATACCGACAATGTTGTTATCGAGACCGAGCCGGAATTGCCCAAGAAGCGATTAGAGGAGGAAGAGAGCATCATGATCAAGAACCTCGGCTCGAAGGACGTTGTCGCCAAGGAAGAGGCCAAGCCCGACAAGATCCAAAGTGGCCGGCCGAAGCTGGAGGGGATCAAAGTCCTGGGTAAGATCGATCTTGATACGAAGGAAGAAAAGAAGTCGGAGCCGGCCGAGAAACCCGCTCCTCCGGAAGAGGCGAAGCCTGCACCTCCTGAAGAAAAACCCGAGCAGGAACTGATCAAGGCCCGCGCGGACAAGCTGCAGGGGCTGAAGGTAGTAGACCGCATCGAACTTCCGGCTGAAAAGGAAAAGAAAAAGGACCAGCCTGTTGCCTCCTCCGACACCAGCAAGGAAGATCGGAAAGGCAAACGTCCGCGTAAGCGTATTCCCGCATCCGGCGATGCCGGCGCGCGCGGTCAGAAGCCGATGCGCGGTGCAAAGCCGCAGCGGTTCCAGAAAGAAGAACCCTCCGAAAAAGAAATTCAGGATCAGATCCGCGCTACGCTGGCCAAGTTGAGCACAGGCGGAAAGAAAGTTTCAGGCGCGAAGTACAGAAGGGAAAAACGCCAGGCGATATCCGACGCCCAGGAGGAAAAGCTGCTTCAGGAACAGGAAGCATCAAAAACGCTGAAAGTAACGGAATTCATTTCCGCGAACGACCTGGCCTCGCTCATGAACGTGTCCGTGAACGAAGTCATTTCGACTTGCCTTAGCCTGGGCATGTTCGTTTCGATCAACCAACGCCTGGATGCTGAAGCCATCACAGTTATCGCCGACGAATTCGGGTACGACGTTCAGTTTACGAACGCTGAAGAGGAGCTTGACCTGGTGGAGGAAGCGGAAGGCGAAGACGTGGAACCCCGCGCGCCAATCGTCACGATCATGGGTCACGTCGACCATGGAAAGACATCGCTGCTCGATTACATCCGCAATACCAAGGTGACGGCAGAGGAAGCGGGCGGAATCACGCAACACATCGGCGCATACGATGTGGTTACCAAGAGCGGCCATAAGATCGCGTTTCTCGATACGCCCGGTCACGAGGCCTTTACGGCCATGCGTGCGCGCGGTGCGAAAATCACTGACGTAGCCATCATCGTGGTGGCAGCCGACGACGATGTGATGCCCCAAACGAAGGAGGCCATCAACCACGCGCAGGTTGCCGGTGTACCTATCGTCATCGCGATCAACAAAATTGACAAGCCGGGTGCCAACCCTGACAAGATCCGCGAGTCGCTGTCGCAGATAAACATTCTGGTGGAAGAATGGGGCGGTAAATACCAGTGCCAGGAAATTTCCGCCAAAACAGGACAAGGTGTTGACGAGCTCCTTGAAAAGGTATTGCTGGAAGCTGAGCTGCTCAACCTGAGGGCTAATCCTGAAAAGAGAGCCTCGGGTAGCATTATTGAAGCCTCCCTCGATAAGGGGCGGGGATACGTGGCCACTGTCATGATCCAGAATGGCACACTTCAGGTTGGCGATATCATGCTGGCCGGGTCGCACTATGGCAGGGTCAAGGCCATGTTCGACGACACAGGCAAGCGAATCACATCGGCCGGACCCTCGACGCCTGTACTGGTGCTTGGCCTCGATGGCGCACCGCAAGCGGGTGAGAAATTCAACGTCATGGAAACCGACCGCGAAGCGCGTGAAATCGCGACAAAACGCGGACAGATCCTTCGGGAACAGTCCATGCGGACCAAGAAGCACATTACCCTCGATGAGATCGGCCGCAGGCTTGCCATCGGTAATTTTAAGCAGCTTAACGTGATCGTGAAGGGTGATGTGGACGGGTCAGTCGAGGCTTTGTCAGACTCGCTCCTGAAATTGTCGACCGATGAGATCCAGGTAAGCATCATTCACCGCGGCGTCGGGCAAATTTCCGAATCTGATGTACTGCTCGCCTCTGCTTCCGATGCGATTGTTTTGGGATTCCAGGTGCGGCCTTCTGCCGCCGCGAAGCGGATTGCCGAACAGGAGGAGATAGAAATACGACTGTACTCCATCATCTACGACGCAATCAACGACGTGAAAGATGCTATGGAGGGCATGTTGTCGCCCGAAGTGGAAGAGGTGATCGTTGGCAACGCCGAAGTTCGTCAGGTGTTCAGGATATCCAAGGTGGGCACTATTGCAGGGTGCATGGTCACGGATGGCTACATCAAACGTCAGAATCCCATCCGCCTTGTTCGGGACGGTATCGTTGTATACGCCGGCAAGCTCCACTCGCTCAAGCGTTTCAAGGACGACGTCACTGAAGTAAAGTCAGGTTTCGACTGCGGTATCGGCATCGAAAGCGTGAATGACATCCGGGTGGGCGACGTCATCGAAAGCTACGAGCAACGCGAAGTAAAGAGAACTCTTTAGAGAGTGTTGGAGTGTTGAGGTGTTGGAGTGTTGAAGTCTCTGGCTTCCACGGGCCTGCGGTGAGGAGAGCGTGTTTACATGGCTGATAGGCATTCGCAGTCAATGGACTACAAAGTGCCAAACTTGGATATCAGCCAACCTAAGCACGTAAACAAGTCAACACTCTATCATCCTTGCAGGCAAGTGGATACCCGACCACTTCAACACTCCAACACTCCAACACTCCAACACATTCTCATGTCGTTCCTTCGGCCATCTTCTCCGCGCTATCCGCAATTCTCAATTGCTCGATGATCTCATCGAGATTTCCGTTCATGATGGAAGGAAGGTTGTATAGGGTGAGCCCGATGCGATGGTCCGTTACGCGGCTCTGCGGATAGTTATACGTGCGTATTTTTTCCGACCGGTCACCCGAACGTATCATGGACCGGCGTGCTGCGCCCATTTGGCTTTGCTGCTTTTCCACCTCGATCTCATACAGCTTGGCCCGCAACATTTGTAACGCACGTTCGCGGTTTGCATGTTGAGATCGCTCGACCTGACAGGTTATAACGATGCCGCTAGGCTTGTGCGTGAGCTGTACTTTGGTCTCCACCTTATTGACGTTCTGACCCCCTGCCCCACTGGAGCGGGCAGTTTGAAATTCGAGATCTGCGGGATTGATTTCAACGTCGACGTCCTCTACTTCGGGAAGCACGGCCACGGATGCTGCTGACGTATGCACCCTCCCCTGTTGCTCGGTTGCCGGGACGCGCTGAACACGGTGGACCCCTGATTCGAATTTAAGCTGACCATAGGCGCCTGCGCCTTCAACGCTGCTGATGATTTCCTTGTATCCACCGGCAGTACCTTCGGTCATATCGAGTACTGTGAGCTTGAGGCCGTGTTGGTCGCAGAAGCGCTGATACATGCGAAACAGGTCGCCGGCAAAGATGGCAGCTTCGTCGCCGCCGGTTCCGGCACGGATCTCCAGGAGCGCTCCCTTGTCGTCGTTGGGGTCCTTCGGAACGAGCATTTCTTTGAGCTTGCGTGACAGCTTCTCGAGTTGCGGAGCAAGTTCGTCCAGCTCGGATTTTGCCAACTCGCGCATGTCGGGGTCCCTTTCCTTTTCCAATACTTCCCGTGCCTGCCGCTCGTTTTCAAGCACGCGAAGATACTCGTTGTAAACGGTCACGATTTTCTCCAGGTCGCGATATTCCTTGCTTAGTTGGGAGTACTTCTTTTGGTCTTTGACGAGGTCTGGCTGCGCGAGAAGCTGCCCGACTTCCTCGAAGCGATGTTTGATATCTTCAAGTTTTTCCACCATACGATGCGCAATCAGGGTCCAAATCTAGTGAAATGCACCCTATTGAGATTGTCCTCCAGCCCGTAACTTTGTCGCATGAGATACATCCCAGCCTTACTTATCCTTGTGTTCGCGTCCTGTGGCGGTTCCTTATCCAGTGACGAACGAAAACAACTTCAGGAAGAAAGTCGTAAGCTTGAGATCAAGCGGGTAACGGAAGCCGAAATCGCGGAGGCAGCACTCGCGAAGGGTAGGTCGGTAACCGATGTTGCGAGAGGATTCCGCGATGACCGCGCGCGGCTGGATTCGCTGGGCCACGCCAAGGGTGCGAAGATCCGGTGGCAGGTGCCGGGAACATCCAATGCGCTGGCTGTCGAGCTGGAAATTATCGAAGCGTATGTGATGAACCCTACAGCCGACCTGCCGGACAACGTTCAGGAACTTGGTACCGATTCCGTGCTGTATTCCCGCCCCGAGGTCTCCATATTACCAGACAGCTCTGTGTCGATCGAAGGCGTCTGGGGTGTGCGTCTTGCGAAGAAGGAACTGATCCTGGAAATGGAATAACGATTACCGTTTCCCGCGGAGTTCGCGATAGCGGAAACAGCTGGTCAGATGGTCGTTGATCAGCCCGCATGCCTGAAGGTGGGCATATATAACGGTACTGCCGACGAAGCGGAATCCTCTTTGGATAAGGTCCTTGCTGAGTGCATCTGACTCTTTAGAGGTGGCCGGTATCTGGTCGTTTCGTGCCCATCGGTTTACGATGGGTTTTCCGTCAACGAAGCGCCAGATGTAGGCGTCGAAACTTCCGAACTCATCCTGGACGTCCAGGAATTTTCGTGCATTGTTAACTGCGCTGTTGACCTTAAGCCGGTTCCGTACAATACCTGGGTCCAGGAGGATTTTGGCAATCCTTTTTTCAGTAAATCGAGCCACCTTTTCCGGATCGAATCCGGCGAAGCATTTGCGGTAGCCTTCACGCTTGTTGAGAATGGTCGACCAACTCAGTCCGGCCTGGGCGCCTTCAAGGATGAGAAATTCGAAATGGGTGCGGTCGTCATGAACCGGCACGCCCCATTCTTCATCGTGATATTGGATGTAGAGGTCGGATTTCAGCGACCACGTGCATCGTTTCTTTTCAGCCATAAAACCTTGTTGTCAGACGCGTCTGGTTTTGCCCTGCGCCTGCCCGGAAGTTAAACCAAAATTGCATAGATTCACGATCCGCCCCGAGTGCAAATTGTAAAGATTCTTCTCATTTTGAGGCGCCGGGAAGGAGATCAATGGAAAAAGCCATCACCGTATATGTCGCCGACGATCACACTCTTTTTCGAAAGGGAATTGTTCGGTTGTTGTCCGCATTTGAGCGGGTAGGCCATGTGCGGGATGTCGAGAACGGCAAAGAACTCTGCGCGCTGGTAAAGAATGAACCCCCGGACGTTGCGATCATCGACTTGCAAATGCCGGTGATGGATGGCTTCGAAGCTTGCGGTTTCATTTTGTCCCGTTACCCCCAGGTAAAGCTTATCGTTTTGTCCATGCATGACGATGAGCGGTATATCAGTCAATTGCTGCAGATGGGGATACATGGTTTCCTATTGAAAAGCGCTGATCCCTACGAACTGGAGCGTGCAATTTACTCCGTCGTGGAGAATGATTTTTATCAGAACGATCTCATCAGTTCGGTTCTCCGGAGGCGCATCAAGCGGCAGAAGGCCCCTCCGCCGGTCGCAAAGAAGGTGGACCTTTCCGACAGGGAGAAAGAGATACTTCAGCTCATCTGCATGGAGCTGACCATTCGCGAGATCGGTACGAAGCTGTCACTAAGCGAGAACACGGTGCGAAATCACCGGGTGAGAATCATGGAAAAAGTCGGCGTTCGGAATACCGTGGGGCTCGTCAAGTACGCCATTCAGTCCGGTCTTTTCAACTAAACTGCGCCTTACCGGCAATAGTAAAAAAGTACTAATTCTTTAGGGGTTTTTCACTATCTCCGCAATTACAAAGTGGCGAAATTGGGGCGGAATCGCACTTTTTATTACATAGCTGACCTGTAAAGGGAAAAATCCACCACAGCCAAAATTTCAATATACCCATATTGCAGACGTCTGGGTGTTTCAGCCCGGGCTTGACTGATTACTATGAAAATCCTGGTGGTTCACAGGCAGAGGGAGATTGCTGACCAAATCCGAACGGTACTGCAATCCGTTGGCTCCATACTACGACACTCCACTTCGGGACTGGATGGGCTCCTGGCTGCCCGAATTGAGACTTTTGACCTTATTATCTGCGGTACAGACCTGCCTGTGATCACCGGATTTGAAATGGTTCGGTCTTTGCGCACTAATTCAGTAAACAAAAATACGCCGGTGGTATTTGTAGCAGACGAACTCAACAAGGAAATGGAATCGCTTGGCATGGCGTTGCAAGCTAACGACATGCTTACCCCAGCCAACTTGGCGACGCGACTTCCCTCCATCGTTCGCGACGACGTCCATGCGGCACCCGATACTCGTTGGGAGGATTTGTTGACAAAAGAGCGTGTAATGAACTAAACCCTCTCAAATAGCTATCGTTATAGCTAATAACTTACTCGAAAAGCGTTGCATACCGAACCCGTTATGCAGCGCTTTCGAATAAGTTTCCTAACTTTAGGCCGGAGATTTTTTGTTCGAGACCCTATTTTTTTAGCTAATAGCCGATCTGATGAGCTCCAAAGCATTGAGTCAGTTGCGTTTGCAGGCGTCAGGAAGCCTTCGCTGGATTTGTTATGTCGTGTTGGTAATCCTCATGCTTCTGAGATTTCTTGGTCCCTTGAATGAGAGAATCGAGCCTGTCCTTGGCGAACAGGCGCTGCGAACGGAAAGTGTTATTCCCTAAATGCAGCCTTCTTTTATCGGACACGGTCCTGCTATTTCTTCTTGCCGTCAGGGACCTCACTGTGTCAGTGATAGGTAACATAGTGCTCCCACTTTGAAAGCACAGCGCTAAAGTCTTCCGGGAGCTCGGCCGTGAATTGCATGAATTCCTTCGTAGCAGGGTGAACGAATCCCAGCGTCTGCGCATGAAGCGCCTGTCGCGGCATGATCTTGAAGCAGTTGTCGACGAACTGCCTGTACCGCGTAAAAACCGTTCCCTTGACGATCTCTTTTCCTCCGTAGAGGTCGTCAGCAAACAACGGGTGTCCCAGATATTTCATGTGGGCGCGTATCTGGTGCGTGCGCCCGGTTTCAAGGCGGCATTCCACCAGCGACACATATCGAAGGTCCTTGAGGACGCGGTAATGGGTGACAGCCGTCCTTCCGTGGTCACCCTCCGGAAAAGCTACTGTAATACGCCTGTCACGGGGACTCCTGCCAAGATTAACCGATATCGTTCCTTCCGGTGGATCAGGTACTCCCCAAACCAACGCGAGGTACGTTCGCGATATGCTATGCTCGAAAAACTGTTTGGCCAGGTGCGTCATGGCCGCCTCGGTCTTTGCGATCACCAGCAGTCCTGAGGTATCCTTATCGATGCGGTGCACCAACCCGGGACGCCCTTCATTGTTTGGCATTTCCGGCAGGCGACTGAAATGATAGGCGAGTGCGTTGACGAGCGTTCCGGACCAGTTTTGATGCGCGGGATGAACCACCATTCCCGCCGGCTTGTTAACGACCAGCAGCTCCGGGTCTTCGTACACAATGTCGAGCGGAATGTTTTCTGGAACGACTTCGTGAGACCGCGGTGGCTCGGGAAAAGACACGGTGATGATATCGCCAGGCCGGACACGGTAGTTCGGCTTGGTCTGTGCGCTATTCACCCGGACGAAGCCTTCGCGTATCCCGGCTTGTATCTTTGTGCGCGTAACGTTAGGCAGCCTGGCGAAGAGGAACCGGTCGATACGGACGAGATCCTGCCCGGGATCGACGGTGATCCGGTGGTGCTCAAACAAATCATCATCGCGATCTTCAATCTCTTCCATGGAGGAAAGCCCTGAAGCAGAATTTTGCTTCGCAAAATACGCTTCAGGGCAAGTAAATAACGCTCTAAGTCTTTTCTTTGGCAAAAAACAAGTGGCAACTCTATCAACTATGAAGCGCTTTAAAATTATTGCACTGATTGTGCTGCTGGTGCCGATGTGCAATACCAGAAAGAACTTTGACAAAGGATATTTCGGCATGGGTGTACGACAGGGAGCACTTGACTATTCTGAAATCGACGAGGCTTCCGGCCTGGCCGCCAGTGTGGCGAACAAGGGCATGTTGTGGACGCACAACGATAGTGGCGGTAAGGCGCGCATCTTCCTTATTGACCGCAAAGGTGTTTGTAAGGCAGTCGTGTGGCTGGAAGGGGTTGACAACCGCGACTGGGAGGAAATAGCCGTGGGCGTGGGGCCGGAAGAAGGTCAATCGTATGTGTACGTCGGCGAAATCGGGGACAACCGGGCAACGTATAAATACAAATACCTGTATCGCTTCCGTGAACCGGAGATTCCCGTTGGGCCGGAGCGGATCGATACGACAATCCACACTTTCGATTCCATAAAATTCACGCTGGAAGGAGGGCCGCGCGACACCGAGGCATTTCTCGTGGATCCGATATCGCGTGATATCTATGTGTTCTCGAAAAATGAAAAGAAAAAAATCCGCGTCTTCCGGCTGCCCTATCCCCAGTCGACCTCGGAAGTAACAAAGGCTGAGTTCGTCATGTACCTGCCAATCGTAAAAGTCAATGCTGCGGACATTTCAGCCGACGGCCGCGAGATTCTCATCAAGAACTACACCCACGTGTACTACTGGCGCAAAGAACCGAATGAACCTATCCCGTCGGCGTTGGAGCGAGAGCCCCTGAGCCTTCCCTATACTACGGAACCCCAGGGTGAATCGGTTGCGTTCGACCGGGCCGGCGAGGGATATTTCACCCTAAGCGAGGAGCATAACCACACCGCACCCTGGGTGCTATTCTACCCGCGCGTGAAGGGGACGAAGTGACCCGCATGCAGGGGTTTTTTGTAGATGACTCCTTTTAGTGGTTTCTTTGGGGCAAATGCCCATACATCATGAAAAAAATAGCCATAATCGGCGGGGGTAATCTCGGCGCGGCCATCGCGGAAGGGTTGATCAGCAGCAAGTTTGCTAAAGCCGGGCAAGTCACGGTGACACGCAGAAACACGGCTCCCCTCGAGCATCTCGCAAAGCAGGGAGTGAACATCACCAGCGACAACGCTGCGGCGATTGAAAGCAGCGAGGTGATCATCGTTTCCCTCAAGCCCTACAACGTATGCGACGTGTTGAAGGAATTGCGGTCGAGCTTTAAACCAAAAAAGCATATCCTGGTAAGCGTAGTTACAGGCATTGCACTGCAGGACCTGGCTGCCATCGTCGATCATGGCGTTCCTTTGTTCCGGGCGATGCCCAACACGGCGATCGCTATCCGTGAATCCGTCACCTGCATTTGCTCCGTCGGCGCCAGCAAGAAACAGACAGCGTATGTAACCGAACTGTTCAATCAGTTGGGCATTACGATTCCTATTGACGAAAAGCTCATGGATGCCGCAACAGTGCTTGGCGCATGCGGCATCGCGTATGCGCTGAGATTTATCCGGGCTGCAACACAAGGCGGAATCGAGATCGGCTTTGATGCCAAGACTGCTAATCTGATTGCCGCGCAAACGGTAAATGGCGCTGCCGAATTGTTGTTGAAAGGGAACCGTCATCCCGAAGAGGAAATCGACAAGGTGACAACGCCACGCGGTTGCACCATTGCCGGCCTCAACGAAATGGAACACCAGGGTTTCTCCTCTTCGCTCATCAAGGGGATTTGCACCTCGTTTGAAAAGATCAATCGCTAGGGTAGCAATCCCTTATCGGAATGGATGATCCTTTCCGCCGCGCCGGCCGAATCATCGTCACGTGTAGCAAACGGCTCGCCCCCTATCTGGAAACGGAAGTTGTCGGGCTCGGCTATCAGCCGGCGCGGACATTTCAAACCGGTGTGGAGTTGCGCGGGTCCATGGACGATTGCATAGTATTGAACCTCAGTCTCCGTTGTGCCAGCCAGGTCCTGTATTCACTGGGTGAACTGATGGCGAGAGATTCCGAAGCGCTGTATCACAGGGTAATGAGGTTGCCCTGGGAGGAACTGATTGCACCGGATGATTATTTTTCGGTAACGTCCAATGTCAATACGCCCTCAGTTAACAACGCGCTTTTTGTTAACGTGCGTGTAAAGGATGCCATCGCAGACCGGATACGCAACAAGACGGGGAAGCGGCCTGATTCCGGCGCGGAGTTGCGGGGCGCGGTCATTCACATTTACTGGAAAGACAAGCTTGCGGAAGTGTTCATAGACACTTCGGGAGAGACACTGGCAAAGCACGGCTACCGCAAAATTCCCGGGAAAGCTCCCATGCTTGAGTCCCTGGCAGCAGCAACCATTATGGCTTCGCAATGGGATCCGCAGACACCCTTCATCAATCCCATGTGTGGATCCGGTACGCTTGCCATCGAAGCTGCACTTTTGGCAACAAACAGGAAACCGGGACTCTACCGTTCTCACTACTCCTTCATGCATGTTAAGGGATACCAGCCTGAGCGATACCGGCAGCTCACGGCGTCACTTCAGGACAATGTCAAAGAGCAACCCCACATTAAGATCGTAGCTACTGATCACAGTCTCGATGCTATTAAGATAGCAAAAGCCAATGCCGCCAGTGCCGGTGTCGCGCATTGCATTCATTTCGAAAAATGCGACTTTGAAAATACACCCATACCCCCCGGTCGGAAGGGAGTTATCTTTTTCAATCCTGAATACGGTGAACGTCTTGGAGAAATAAAGGCGTTGGAGCAGACGTACAAGCGTATTGGCGACTTCATGAAAAAGAACTGCGAAGGTTACACGGGTTGTGTGTTTACGGGTAATCCTGACCTGGCAAAGAAAATTGGTCTTCGGCCCACGCGCCGAATAGAATTCTATTCAGCAAAGATTGATTGCAGGTTGTTGCGGTATGAACTGTATGCGGGATCTCGTGATGCGTAGGATTGATGCGTTTGGATTGATCGTACGGAGACGCACAGCCGTGCGTCTCTACTTGGTGTGCGTCACGCGCTTAGGCATGTGGATACTATTTACGCCCGCAACTTCTCCTTCAGGAATTGTGCGGTATGACCCTTGCTCTTTTTGACCATATCCTCCGGCGTGCCGGCAAAGACCAGACGGCCGCCGTGCTTTTCGCCTCCTTCCGGTCCGAGGTCGATAATCCAGTCGGCGCATTTTATCACTTCGAGATTGTGCTCGATGACGACCACGGAATGACCCTGGTCGATAAGCGCGTTGATGGCTTTCAGGAGTTTGGAAATATCGTGAAAGTGAAGACCGGTGGTAGGTTCATCAAAGATGAAAAGGATTTGACCGGTCGAAGCGTTCTTGCCGAGGAAGGAGGCCAGCTTGACGCGCTGTGCTTCGCCGCCGCTTAGTGAGTTAGACGATTGACCGAGTTTCACATAGCCGAGCCCCACATCGAACAACGGGCGGATCTTATCGCAGATGGCCTTTTTGTGTTCGAAGAACGTGAGGCTTTCCTCGACGGTAAGGTTGAGAACGTCGTCGATATTTTTTCCATTGTATTCGACTTCCAGGATCTCCTGCTTGAAACGTTTCCCGTGGCACGTTTCGCATTTCAGGTAGATGTCAGCCATGAACTGCATCTCGACCTTGATCTCGCCCTCTCCCTGGCAGGTTTCGCATCGGCCGCCTTCCACGTTAAAGGAAAAATAGGCGGGCTTGTAACCGCGCTGGACCGCGAGGGGTTGATCGGCAAAAAGCTGCCTTATCGTGTCGTACGCTTTTACATAACTGACCGGGTTTGAACGCGACGACTTACCTATTGGATTCTGATCGACAAATTCGACCTGTGAAATGCGGCTCACATCCCCGGTGATCGTGTCGTATCGTCCTGGTGTTTCGCCGGGATTACCGGTAGCCCGGGCCAAAGCGGGGTAGAGGATCTTCCTGACCAGGGTTGACTTGCCTGAGCCGCTGACGCCTGTAATCGCGGTGAGTACGCCCAGCGGAAAGGTGACCGTGAGGTTCGCCAGGTTGTTTTCGCGGGCGCCGGTGATGGTAATGGAATCGGACCATTTCCTTCGCTTACTGGGTACTGGAATCTTTTCCTTTCCGGTAAGATAGTCGGTCGTATGCGATCGGGTTGATCCATTCAGGTCGCGGAGCGATCCCTGGAATACAAGCTGTCCACCGTGTACTCCAGCGTCCGGACCGATATCGATGATCTGGTCTGCGGCGCGCATGATCTCCTCCTCGTGCTCAACGACAATAACCGTGTTGCCCAGATCGCGAAGGGACTTAAGCACCTCAACCATGCGTGCGGTATCACGGGGATGTAGGCCGATGCTGGGCTCGTCCATGATATACATGGATCCGACCAGGGAGCTTCCCAGTGCGGTCGCCAGTTTGATGCGCTGAAATTCTCCCCCGGAAAGGGTGTTGGTCAGGCGGTTGAGCGTGAGATACCCGAGGCCGACCCGGACCATGTAGTCGAGTCTCGAATTGATTTCCGTGAGAATCCGTTCGGATACTTTCCGGTCATGTGCGGGCAGTTTCAGCTTCTTGAAGAAAACCAGGGCATCTTCGATGGACATCAGCACGATGTCGGTGATGGACAATCCGCCAACCTTGACGTATTGGGCATCCTTTCGAAGGCGGGTTCCCTTGCAATCCGGGCAGTTAGTTCTGCCGCGGTACCGTGAAAGCATGACGCGATACTGGATCTTGTGGGATTTTCTTTCGAGGTATTTGAAGAAATCGTTGAGACCGTCGAAGTATTCGTTGCCGGTCCACAGCAGTTCCCGCTCGGCCGGAGTGAGTTCGTTGTAGGGACGATGGATCGGGAACCCAAAGCGGATGCCGTTTTTGATCAGAGGGGTGAGCCATTCGCCCATCACCTCGGAGCGCCACGGGGCGATGGCACCCTCGTAAACGGACAGGGTCTTATCGGGGATCACCAGGTCTTCGTCGATGCCAAGCACCTTTCCGAAGCCCTCGCAGGTGCGGCATGCGCCGTAGGGATTATTGAAACTAAAAAAATTGATGGAGGGCTCCGTAAACTTCATCCCGTCGCGTTCAAAGCGGTCGGAAAAGCGCATGGGATCGTGGCCCTCGGCGTATACAATACATTCGCCCTCGCCCTCGTAGAAGGCAGTCTGCACGGAATCGGCAAGGCGAAAGGTAGTATCGTCGTCGCCTGGCGACACCACAGCCCGGTCGACGAGCACTTCGATCCCGTCTTTTGATTTTTTCTTTTTCGAGAGTTCCTGGATGTATTCTTCTATGTATCGGACCTCGCCACCGATCAGGATGCGGGCAAATCCCTTGCTGAGCAGGAGGGTAAGGTCATCGATCAGCTTTCTGCCGCGAGGCGTTCGCAGGCCGTACGCGACCATTACACGGGTACCGGGCTTGAGGGCGTTGATGGCATCGACGACGTCCGTTACCGTGTCGCGTTTTACCTCCTTGCCGCTGATTGGAGAAATGGTTTTCCCCACGCGCGCGAAAAGGAGTTTGAGGTAATCGTATATCTCTGTGGTGGTACCTACCGTTGATCGCGGGTTGCGGGTATTGACCTTTTGCTCGATTGCTATGGCCGGCGACACGCCGCGGATGTAATCGACATCGGGCTTTTCCATCCGACCAAGAAACTGCCGTGCATAGGAGCTGAGGCTCTCTACGTACATCCGCTGGCCCTCGGCGAAAAGGGTGTCGAAAGCCAGGGAAGACTTGCCGGAGCCGGAAAGCCCGGTGATCACCACGAGCTGGTTGCGGGGAATGGCTACACTCAGGTTCCGGAGGTTATTGACCCGCGCACGCTTAATGATAATGTATTTCCTGGGGTCAAGTGCATCCAGGTGTGTATCCGCATTTAGTGTCTTGCTCATCGATAGGACCGCAAAAATAGCTATTAATGTGGTGAAGTTCCCGGTGTCAGTAAGCACCGGAGGTGACGATTTGTGTCACGCACGATTGATTTACGTCGTCCTTTTTAAAGGCCTTTGGAGCACAGGAAGTTCCAGGTTGCAGTGCGCCGTTCGGAGTCGCAAACAGGAGGCGCTACGGCCGTAAAAGCGAAACACCACTCGCAAGGGGTGGTGTTTCGGCATTAGGGTGATTTGGAAAATATTCAGCTGTCGAAATCCGGGTCATAGCTTGCCTCGGAATTCCGCTTGTCGGGCGTCGAATCGTAATCGTCCTCCGTCCCGAAGTCGTCGGTTCCGTAGTCATCAGACTCGGTGTTGTCGAAATCCTCCTCTGCGTTCGCCTCCACATCGTATTCGCCGTCGCTGTTTTTGGTAGCGGGCACTTTCACCAGAATAATCGAGTCGTCGGTCTCGAGAGGAAAGACAAAAATGGGTTCCTTTTTTGCGTTGGTAATCCTGGTAATGTTTGCCTCATAACCGTTCGGATATTGGCGACGGAGAAGCTCCCGCAGGTCCTCAGCGAGGTTGTCGAGGCTCTTTATGACGCGCTTTTTCGTTTCAGGCATACGCTAACCAGCCACTCTGATTTTCGGACAAATACCCAAAGAAAATTGATTGCAGGCAAGAATTTTGAAAAAATTTTTTGCCGACAGAAATAAAGTTACTATCTTTTCCAACCTGTTCCATTGGCCTAACCCCTAAACTATCGAAACATAGCTCTACGTTACCTAAAGCACGAACAGAATGATAGACAGCAGGATCGGCGACAGCAAACTGGTGTCGCTCTATCAAAATGGTAACGAGGAAGCTTTTGAAATTCTTCTGAACAGGCACAAGTCGCGGATTTATACCGCAATTTATCTTATTGTCAAGGATCGGTATGTGGCGGAGGATCTGCTACAGGAGACGTTCATAAAGGCGGTGAGCACCATCCGGAGCGGTCGGTACAATGAGGAGGGCAAGTTCTCACCGTGGCTGAGCCGAATCGCTCATAATCTGGCTATAGACTATTTCCGAAAGCGCAAACGCTACCCCGAGATCGTTCTGGAGGATGGCAGTTCGGTGTTTAACTCCGTGGATTTCAGTGAGGAATCTATTGAGTCCCAGCAGATTATGCGGGATAATAAATCGCGGTTGCGGACGTTAATTAAGGAGCTTCCCGACGAACAGAAGCAAGTCCTGATAATGCGACACTATCTACAGATGAGTTTTCAGGAAATAGCGGACCGCACCGGCGTGAGCATTAATACCGCCTTGGGCAGGATGCGGTACGCGCTCATCAATCTTAGGAAGAAAATGACAAAAACCAGAGCCTATGACAAAGACGTTTACCGAGCGCGATTTGATCAGGTATTTATACCACGAAACATCGGAGAAAGAGGAGAAGGAACTTAACAACGCCCTTCTCTGCGATTCAGAACTGTTGGCGCTGTATAACGAGATCAGTGCCGTGAAGAAAATGATGGACGAGGCCGTCCTTGAACCGTCCTCACAGACGATTCTCAACATCCTTAGCCACGCGCGCGGCGTAAGTGCGAAGGACTGACGTAACATCGTTCAGATTGCCCCACGGCCGGAAAGTCGATTTCAGCATTCAGAAACCCCCTGTACATCAGGGGGTTTTTTTATGCCCCGATACCATTTTCTTTGTGGGGTGAACGTCGTGATTCTCCATCAGCATTTTAAGGTGCCGGACCGGGGCGGCGCCATTCGCTCCTATTACCTGGCACGGGCACTCGTACGCGCCGGATGCCACGTAACCGTACTAACGGGGCATAACGGATCGTACCGGCACGAATGCCTCGGCGGCATGGATATACACTGGCTGCCCGTTGCTTATGACAACCGCTTTCGATTTTTGGCGCGGGCGTGGTCCTTTCTTCGATATGTTTTCGAGGTGGGGCGACGCCACCACCTCGTTCGGAATGCCGACCTGTGCTACGCCATCTCGGTGCCCCTCACAACGGGTATCGCCGCGATGCGCATCCGGAGGCGGTATGCAATCCCTTTCGTTTTTGAGGTCGGCGACCTATGGCCGGATGCCCCCATCCAGTTGGGATTTATCCGCAACCCGGTACTGCAGCGTCTCCTGCACGATCTGGAGCGAAAAATCTATGCCAACGCCTCGGCCATCGTCGCGCTGTCGCCCCCGATCCGTACGGCAATAGAAGACCGGGTTAAGGGCAAGGCCGTCCACCTCATCCCCAACATGGCTGACACCCGGTACTATTTTCCCACTGAAAAGGATCCGGACATCGCCCGGGAATACGGCGTCCCGGAAGGCCTGATCGTGTCCTACCTGGGTGCGCTAGGATATGCGAACGGGCTGGACTACGTGTTGCAGTGTGCCAAATGTTGCCGGGAGCGTAGAATGGCCGTCACGTTCCTGATCTGCGGAGAAGGGGCCGAGGCAGATATGTTGCGACAAGAGGCACGGGCTGCGTCCCTGGACAACGTGAAGTTCATTCCCTTTCAGAACCGGGCTGGCATACGAAAACTCATGAATATAACGGATGCCATATTTGTCAGCTACCGACCTGTGCCGATCCTCGAGACCGGCTCACCCAACAAATACTTTGACGGCCTGGCTGCCGGCAAACTCATCGTCATCAATTTCGGAGGGTGGATACGAAAAGAAGCAGAAGCCGAAGGCTGCGGTATCTATGTCGACCCACACGATCCCGCCACTTTCGCGACACGCCTCGCACCATTTCTTACCGATGCCGGCCTGCTGCGACGATACCAGGA
>DASVCT010000088.1:0-8185 GCA_036381475.1 Cyclobacteriaceae bacterium | reverse complement strand
ACCTCGACATGTGCGCCATAAAAAATTGTGTCGGGTGGTACTAGGAAACCGTTATCACACGTAAAAGCAATATCCTCGAAGTCCCTATCCAATTAGCACCATCAAACCTTATTACCTTAGTAGCAGGAAGATCCATGAAGTTATATCAACCTTATTAACTTATTGTCAAGGGCAGGTCAGAAACGTAAGCACCATGTCGAATGCCACCGTTCACGAGCCCCGTAGGGGCGGCACGTTGGTAGCCCGGAGCAAGATAGAACAGTGTGAGTGTGAGAGCGGGGAATAGGAAGAAGTAAGACGTAATCGTATCCGTGGACCCCCTATACCCCTATGTACCCTATACCCTTATATCCCTATACCCCTATTTCCTTATTTCCCTTTTTTCCATTACCGAATACCTCTCACCGTGAATTCCCACCCCACGCCCCTTTCCCCTAAAGGGGCCCCACGCGCAGTACCGATACCCTATTTCCTTATTTCCTTATTTCCTTATTTCCCTATTTCCTTATTTCCCCATTTTCCTATTTCCCAATTTCCTCGTTATCTATCAGAAAAAAAATACACGTCCACTGTTGAATACCTTCCTTGAAGTAAAGACTAGTGATTTGATCCTCCACCGCGCAGGCCGGTTGGCATGATTTTACCACAGATGGTTGAACAACTAATACTTTAAAAACAATCCGTATGAGCAAAATGAAAACAACTTGTATGATGGGAATCCTGACTCTTCTGTTTTTGTCAGGTGCGGTGGTGTCGTCGACAGCACAGGATCGGCGTATGGGGATAAAGGGTGGACTTAACCTGAGCAATCTTTATGTCGACGATGTGGACGACGAGAACGCGCGGGTGGGTTTTCATGTTGGCGTGTATGGCCAGATCGTTTCAACTGAGACGTTTGCGATTCAGCCCGAACTCCTTTATACAACGAAAGGATCGGAATCGGAATGGAACGGACTGATCGACCAAACAGTAAAGTTCAACCTCAACTACCTGGAGTTGCCGGTGCTGGCCGTATTCAAACTCGGTGAATCGGCGGAGATCCACATAGGGCCTTACTTCAGTTACCTGCTGGGGGCCAATATAGACACGGAAGGCGACCTCGGGGGAACGAATGAAGAACTTGACCGCGACAACTTCAAGTCATTCGACTTCGGCCTTTCCGGTGGATTCGGTCTGAACTTTGGTGCTGTGCAAATCGGGGCACGCTACAACTACGGGCTCTCTGAAATCGCGGACAGCGACGCAGCCGACCTCTTACTCGGAGATGCCAAGAACTCGTGCGCGCAGGTGTACGTGGCACTGAACCTAAATCCGTGACAGACCTTCATGGTTGATGTGATGATCACACCAGCGCACAATACTACCCGGTAACGTGCGGCGAAGTCCCAACGCAAAAAAAATGGAACCCAAATCGGGTTCCATTTCTTTTCGTGCTCAGGTTCAGGCTAAAGATTGATCTCGTAGGCCTTGAGTTTGTTGTACAAGGTCTTGCGATCGATCTTTAGCAATTCAGCCGCCTTCGTCTTGTTGAAACCGGTCTTCTCCAGTGTTGAGATGATGGCTTGACGTTCGGCGCGACCCGAGACGGATTTGAGAAGGTTGTGATGCGCCATTTCAAATATATGATCCGTACCCGGTGTGTCGGCAAATTCCGGTTCCGGTGAAATTATCTCATAAGGAAGCGACTCAAGCGTAATCTCCGATCCAGGAGAAAGAAGCACCGCACGCTTGATGACGTTGTGGAGTTCGCGAAGATTGCCGTACCAGGCATAGTTCCTTAACTTCTCGATGACCTCCTTATTGGTGAGCTTGACATCCTTGCCCAAAGCTGCATTGGCTTTCTTGAGGAAGTGTTCCGCGAAAATCATAATGTCGCCCTTGCGCTCGCGGAGCGGAGACAATTCAATCTTGAATTCATTGAGCCTGTGATACAGGTCTTCGCGAAATCTTCCGGCTTTCACCACGGACAGAAGGTCTTCATTTGTGGCGGTGAGAATGCGGACGTCGATGTCGATGTCCCGGGTACTTCCTATCCGCCGGATCTTCCGCTCCTGGAGCACGCGAAGAAGTTTCGCCTGATTCTCATACGACAGATTGCCGATTTCGTCCAGGAACAACGTACCCGTGTTGGCAGTCTCAAAGCTTCCCGCCTTGTCGGTAAACGCCCCGGTGAATGAACCCTTTACGTGACCAAACAATTCGCTGCCAACCAACTCCTCGGAGAGCGCCCCGCAGTCGATGGCAACAAACGGCTTTCCGGCCCTTCGGCTGCGCTCATGAATGGCCACCGCAACGTACTCCTTGCCTGTCCCCGTGTCGCCCGTGATGATAACCGACATATCGGACGGCGCAATCAGGTTGATATACCGCTCTACCGTCTCCGCCTGGGGGCTGGTACCGACGATGAACCGATCTTCACGCGGAGAACTCCGTCGTTGTTCGCTCGATTCCTTGTATGCCTGACCTTTGGAATTGCTCTTGTTAATAGCCTCGCGAATGGTAATCAGTATCTCGTCCGGCAGCAATGGCTTCACGACATAGTCCGATGCCCCATACTTGAATGTTTGAACAGCAGTTCGCACATCCGAATAGCCGGTAATAATGATTACAGGGACCGCCGGCTGCAGGATCTTGATACGCTGCAAAAGGTCGGCGCCATCCATGTCAGAAAGGTGATAATCGCATAATACCAGGGTATAACTCTTCGTTCGAAGCAGCTTCAGCGCGTCTGCACCGCTGGAGGCGGTGTCCACCTCGTATCCGTTTTTGCTCAGGAATCTCGACAACAGGCTGCATATGTCCTGATCATCGTCAATCACCAGTATTCGTTCCATTATCTAAGTTGTTTGGTTTTTTTCCGCTCAGTCAGGACCCGGTTCCGGCAAATAATACCGGATTGCTGGTCCCCTGCCTCCCCGTGGCAGCCTTGCGACATTCACCGAACAGAAAAATAATGCCAGAGCGGAAACGTCCCTATTTTTCTACGAACAAGGGATAGCGTGTATTCAATGTGGAACATTTTCCCCAACGATGAAAGACATTTTTCAACACTTTGTGGCCAAATCGCCCAATGGATGGTAGCAAGGGTTGGCCCGACTTTAGCAGACCGAAGATGCCATGAAAGCCATAAATCAGCCATTTTAGCCTGAACATGGGCCACATATGCGGAACAATCGTTGGATTGTGTAAATTTGCCCACATTTTATGAACCGGGTAGGTATAATCGATTTGGGAACAAATACCTTTCATCTGCTGATTGCAGACGAGCGGGATGGCGTGTACCGAATTATTCATCGCGACCGTCTGTCTGTAAAAATCGGCATGGGAGGTATAAACAGGGGCTTTATCACTGCTGATGGTCTTCAGCGCGCTCTGCTGGCCCTCCAGAGTTTCCGAAATACCCTGGATAACATGCGGGTGCCGTACACCTACGCCTACGGAACGAGCGCCCTGCGAAACGCCCGAAACCGAGCATCGGTGATGCGGGCCATCTACGACCTCACAGGACTCGACGTCACCCTCATTTCCGGGGATCGCGAAGCGGAATTAATTTATCTCGGCGTCCGCTCAGCGCTTCACCTAGGCGAGGAAAAATCACTCATTATGGACATCGGCGGTGGCAGCGTTGAATTTATTATCGCCGACAACGACAGGATCTACTGGAAGGAAAGCGTCGAGATCGGTGCTCAACGCCTGCTCGAAAAATTCCAGCATCACGATCCTATCCTTCCCAAAGAAATCAGCGCCCTCAATACCTTCCTCGACGAAAAACTGACAACCCTCCGGGAAGCCATCGAAGTGCATAATCCCCGTACCCTGGTTGGCTCATCCGGCACGTTTGACACACTTAGCGATATCTTCTGCGAAGCACACGATATTCACAAGTCGCCTGACGAAGTAGAGACCCCGTTAACCCTTGAGGGATTCCACGCCATTCACCATGAGCTGCTTTCCAAAAACCGCGAACAACGGATGCTGGTACCCGGCATGATCGAAATGCGCGTTGACATGATCGTAGTTGCGTGTTGCCTGATCCAGCGCATTCTCGAATCCCATCGTTTCAATCGCATTCGCGTATCGACCTATTCCCTTAAAGAAGGCGTGCTTGCTTCTATGAATAAGAAAGCGGTGGAAGTGTAACCCGCTTACTCCAAGCCCGGTATCACCTGATCCTTCGGATACTTTACTTCGAAACTGTACCGCACCTTTTTCGTCTCGTTAGGATTGAGCGCAAGCTCCCACACCAGCTTTCCGTTTTCTGTGTTGTAGCGTGCCCCACCCGTGTCGTCAACCGCCACTTCGATCTGACTGTTCTGTGATACCGGCACGTGATCTTCCACCATAATCTTAACCGGCTCATTCCTCGTGTTGCGTATCGAAATCTCCCAAGTGTACCGATCACGTCGATTCGCGCCGATAGTCCTCCGCGAGGTAAAATCCTTCACCTTTTCACGTTCCACAACAATCCGTTTGTCGCGCCCCAGCGACACATCCAGTGTTTCACGTACGTTAGCCGGATCGACAAACGTCTTACCTACGAACGTGCCTTCGAAAAACACATTCGCCTCGCCAGGCAAAAGACTGAATGCTTCCCAACCGGTTACCCGGGCAAGGAGGAATGCATCGCGATCAAGCTTTGGAGTCGTAGCGTACCGATAGGTGGCTGGTACTTCGTGGCTGGCGATATCAACAACGGTCGGCTTTGGCGTTGACGGTATTGTATAAGGAAGGGCGATCTCGAATTCGGTGTTGAGCGAGGTCTGGATAGTGCTCACATAGTTGGCCACAGACTCAAAGTCGGATTCAGCCATTTGAGCGGTATCGGCCACCCTATGCGCTGCTGCGCCCCGTATGCGAACCGCTTTTTCCTGCAGCGGCATGGGCCGCGGGAAGTCCAGATACCAGGTGTATAGTTCAGGTTTTTGACCGCCTTGCGCAGGATTGGCGGTCGATAGCGTCAACTTAACGTTTTCCCAGGATTCCCCGGTCTGCTGAAACACATTGGCCTTATAGTTTAACATCACGGGAGATTTGGTGTCCGTGGCCCGCAGGTCGTACACCGGGTACCATCCGGCGTCGTTGACAACGTAGCTTACTTCCAGGCTGGCCTGCGTTGAGGCCTTTGCTGAAACGCTGACAACAATCTCGCTGGTGTTGCGCGACAAGAGTCCGCGCTGCTCCGCGATCTGTTTCTTCAACCGGGTGATCTTTTCGTTGATATCTTTGATTTGCTCGTCTGCGTCGATCTTCGCTGCGCCGATGTCCGACATCCGCGCACGGAAAAAGTCCGCCATCGCCTTCAGCTCAGCAACGGTAAGGTTCTGCTGTGTACCGCCGATCTTCTGATTCGCTTCCATAAGTTTCTCTTCCTTTTCGAGGATTGCCTTGTCGTTCTGGACTTTCGTCAGGCGGGTAACATAATATTCAAGTGAATCCTCAAGATGCTTCAGCTTCGGTGGCTTGTTACCTTCATCCAGATAATTCTGGTTGTGTTGTATTCCCAGGATCACAGCGTTACCGGACCCCGACACCTGTATGCTCTGTGGATCCAGCGCAGAGGTCAGTCCTCCGATCACCAGGTTAGTCTTACCCGCACCGATGTGCGCTCTCACTTCACGGACCACCTGGGCCCGGTTGAGGAATACCGTCACTTCACTGATTTTCGAATCTACTTCTGTTACCGTTTGTCCCGACGCAGGCAACGCTGCTGCCAATACAAAAAAAATTACCACGGCTCGTCCTGCGCATCGCACATTCGTTCCCATTACTCCTTTTCTTTCGTTCTTCATTTTTCAGTTTTGCTGGTCAACAAACAGACGCAAGGCGACCGTCGATTCCACAACGGACACCCAACTTTTTTCAATTCGACGCAATCCGAGTCCAAAAGGTTGTAAATCCGCGATTTGCGAGCGGCTTTGTTATCTTTGGGGCTATGAGTGAAATAACGTATCCTGCGGGGAAACTTAAAGACTTTGCCTTCGAAATATTCACCAAAATCGGTTGTAGCGATGCCGATGCTTCCCTGGCCGCAGAGGTCCTTCTCTCTGCAGACCGCCGGGGAATTGACTCTCACGGTATAGCCCGACTGTCGGGTTATGTGCGACTGTGGGAAGCCGGAAGACTCAACCCTACACCCAACATCAAGATTGTACACGAGACACCAAGCACGGCGGTGGTGGATGGCGATCGGGGGTTAGGGCTCGTGGTGGCGCCCCGGGCAATGGAAATAGCCATGTCGAAAGCCGCGCACGTGGGCTCGGGCTGGGTGTCGGTAAAAAACTCGAATCACTTTGGCATAGCGGGATATCACGCCATGATGGCGTTGAAATCAGACATGATTGGCATGGCTATGACGAACGCCAGTCCCCTGGTAGCGCCCACTTTTTCACTCGACCGTCTCCTGGGAACCAATCCCATTGCCGTAGCCGTGCCTGCCGGAGAAGAGCCACCGTTTGTTGCCGACATGGCAACTACGACAGCCGCAAATGGAAAGCTTGAGATCCTTCAGCGCAAGGGCGAACAAGCTCCGCTGGGATGGATACAAGATAAAGTGGGCCGCCCGTCGATGGACCCCCATGAGCTGAAAAACGGAGGTGCGCTGGTTCCGCTGGGAAGCGATTATGAGCACGGAAGTCATAAAGGATATTGTCTTGGCTCGGTAGTCGACATTTTCTCAGCCGTGCTGAGTGGCGCGAACTACGGCCCCTGGGTCCCTCCTTTTGTCGCCTTCCTTGCTCCACCTGCTGATCCCGTTGGTGAAGGCATTGGTCATTTCCTTGGGGCTATGCGCGTCGATGCCTTCCGTCCCGCTGATGAGTTCAAGAAAAACATGGACAACTGGATCCGGCGTTTTCGTTCGTCCACGCCTGCGGAAGGACATGATCGGGTAATGATACCGGGCGATCCTGAAAGAGATTCTGAAGCGTACCGCGAGCAACACGGTGTACCGGTTAACCCAAAAGTGCTGGAAGATTTGAAGGGATTGGTTTCTCGATTTAACGTTAGTAGCGTTGTGTTGTAAGACGCAGACGATGCCTCCAAGACCACGCATTTCTGCCATTGCGTTTCCGCGATTATACGTGTCCACGATCCCGGAGGAATGGGTTTGTGTCAGAATAACCCAAACTGTCCCAGGCTGATCCCTGCCCTTATAACGAGCGGGCTGTTGTATGGAGAGAATTCACCGGGCTGAGGGGTGTCGTAAAGAAAGTTGTAGAGGGCAAGGAAGTAAAACGCCGCCTTGTTGCCCAGGGGCTGAATGAATCCGGCGCCTGCCATGAAGCTCTCATATCCTTCACGATGTTCAAGGAATTCATAACTCAGGTACTCGTACTCGGTGTGAACAAAGATCCCGCGAAAAAGCATGTAGCGTGCGAAGGGTCCTCCTCCGTATGAATGAGTCTTGATGGCCGGGCTGTAAAATTTGTAGTTGTTGTACTGGTATGTCAGGTTGACCCCTGCCATGAACTTGCGGGTGAGCATGTAACCGATCGACGGCGATAGCATGATGTAGTCCTGGTCTGAGCCGAAACCCAATCCCAGACCTCCGCCAAACACAACCCGTTCATTAGCGGGAACATCCTTAAGGCTGTTCTCCTCTCCCTGCGCAAATGCAGCCCCTGCGATGGAGGTAAGCAGCACGACGATCATCGCTGTCCTGATCATGGTCTCGTTTTTTTATTCCTCAACGATCACAAAGACATCCTCAGACTCGCGCTTCATCAGGTACTTTTCACGCGCGTACTTTTCGAGGGTTTCCTCGTTGCCGAATAGTTCCTGTTGGTCCTTGGCTACTTCTTCGATCTTTCGTTCGTAAAATTCTTTTTCCCGTTCGAGCCCGTTAAGCTTGGACGTGAGCGAAAATCGGGAAATAAGGTTGTTGGAATCCAGGAAAGCGATCCAGATGAGGAATGCCACCCCGGTCAGAAAGTAAAAATTCCTAAAAATCTTCGGCAGTCGGTCTAACATAGTCTAAAAAGCTAAACGAAGATAGCAAATATTATGGTATTGGAGGTGTGGGGGAAATAAGGAAATAAGGAAATAAGGAGATAAGGAAATAAGGGTGTAAGGGTGTATAGGGTGTATAGGGTGTATAGGGGTATAGGGGGTCTGCTTGTCACGCGTATTCCTTATGTTAGTTGTGCCCATCCCTCCTGGCCTTACCTCCTTATATACCTTATATACC
>DASVCT010000087.1:0-11403 GCA_036381475.1 Cyclobacteriaceae bacterium | reverse complement strand
AGTTGCCACAACGCAGAGCGGGCCAAAGGAAGGTTCCACATGACATCCCTCGACGAATTCATCGCGGGAGGAGAAAGCGGCAAACCGGGGATTGTGCCAGGGGATACCTCCCAAAGTGAAGCGTACGTGCGTGTCACCCTGCCACCGGGTCATTCCGACCGGATGCCACCCGAAGGAAAGACGCCTCTGACCGCCAACGAGGTCGCGCTGCTGGCGCATTGGATTCAAACGGGCGCGGACCCGGCGCTTCGTGTTACAGAAGCAAAACAGGACAGCAGTGTCGGGCCTGTAATCGCCGCGCTGCTTCCCGAATTGGCACGATACCGTCGCAAGGCCGTGGTGGCTAAACTCAAAGCCGAGGAGTTGAGGCAGGAACTGGACGTGCTCGCAAAAAAAATAGACGTCCTCGTCGAACCGGATACCATGGCTGACGGGGATACGTACCTGTTGGCGATGAAGTTTCCGCCGGCCCCTTTCACAAACGACCAGTTTCGTGAGCTGGCGCCGTATGTCGAAGTGTTTTCGAGGGCATCCCTGGTGTCAAGCGGTATTGACGACGCAGGATTGTACTACATCAGCCGGATGGTAAACCTGCGGACGCTGTATCTGCAGAAGACGCGACTCGACGGTAGCGGACTCATCCACCTCCAGAAACTTCCCCGACTTGAAGTGCTAAACCTGTCGTTCACGAAAGTAGATGACAAAGCCGCACTCGATCTGCTGAACTTCCCCGCACTCAAGACCGTCTACCTGTACGGTACAGCCACCAGTCCCGAGGTGGTAGAGGCCCTCCGCAAATACCGCCCCCGGCTGGATATACGTATGGAGGAAGGACCGTATTTATAGCCGTGGAGAAGTAACAACTGAGAAGTTAAAAGGTAAGTGGTAATCGGTGGTATTCGTGATTAAAACATTTCAATCCGTGGACCCCCTATACCCCTATACCCCTATACACCCTGTACACCCTATACACCCAATGGAGGGCGGGATTTTTGATTTTCGATCCGGATACCCAACAAATCGAAAATCACTGATCAAGAATCACTCATCTAAAACTTCCGCTGTCCGGCAGTGAACACCAGAGTTCATTCGCGAACAATGCGCAACTTAGCTGTCAACCAAAAAATACCGTTTTTTCCACCCGGGATGCAAAAGTTGGTTTCCGGTGCAACCCCGCACCATTTTTGGTAGTCTTATGGGACGAAGAAACAGAAATCCTATTTGAACCACCATGAAACCATCATCCGCATTTCCCATCGCCGCTGTCGCATTCCTTGTAGTAGTGGCGGCCGCATTCTCATTGAGCTTCGACTTTCCCGGTGAAGGCAAGCCTTTTGCCGTAAAGACGTTCACCCTTGACGGACCCGGCAATCTGGAAGTCCGGACCTCGGGCGGCAGTATCAATGTTACCGGTGGAAATGGCAACGAAGCACGTGTCGAAATGTATGTACGGTATAGGGGGAATACGATCACGCCCGACGATCGTGACGCGAAAGAAATCATGGAGGATTACGACATCACTATCGAGAAGTCGGGCAACACCATTTACGCACGGGCCGAACGCCAAAGCTCTATCTCAGGATGGTTCGGCAGCAACCACGCCAGCATCTCTTTCGTAGTGTACACACCGAAAGAGATGTCGTGCCGTCTCAACACAAGCGGCGGCTCGATTGAACTAAGAGGTGTGCGCGGCGGGCAAAATTTGGAAACCAGCGGTGGCAGTGTTCGTGTAGCAGACGTAAGGGGTGATACGGATGCCCGCACATCGGGCGGCAGCATCAAGGTGGATAACTATGCGGGGCAGTTGATTGCACACACCAGCGGCGGATCAATCGATTTGAGTAATTCACAAGGTGAACTTCAGGTCGATACGTCCGGCGGCAGCATCGATATCTCCAACGTCAAAGGCAGTGTGGAAGCGAGCACCAGCGGCGGAGGCATCCGCGCTGACGTGGCCAGGCTGGACAAGTATCTGAAACTACGCACCAGCGGCGGCAGCATCACGGCCGTTGTACCTCAGGGACTGGGTCTCGACCTCGACCTCCGCGGCAATCGTGTCAATTCACGACTGATCAACTTCAACGGCGAAGCCGAGAAAGATCGCATCCGCGGCAGCATGAACGGCGGCGGAATTCCCGTAGTCATGCATACCTCCGGTGGTAGCATCAACCTGGAGTACCGTTAACCTATACGTGAGCGATTTCTAGTTTCGTCCCTGCCGTTCGCGTCGATTCATGCCCACGGCATTAAGGGGCGGCGGATCAAATAACCCGGATTGGGATTCCGTTTCAACAACGAATCACCATTCCGGGTTTTTCTTTGTCTTGCAGTGTGTCGCATGTGTACTTTCACCTCCTTGTCCAATGTAATAACTTACACTTTCGACGTTCAAACTAAGCCATCACTGTATGCTAAGCCGAAGGAAACTAGTCAAGGGGTTGTCGGCCGTACACATTCTGGGCGGGCTGATGGGAGCGGGATTTTCCGCCGTCGCGGGTGCACCGAAACCTGCCGTCCGTAAAAGGGACTTTTTCCAGGAGCTCGGTGTGACTCCCATTATCAACGCGGGTGTTACTATGACGTATCTTTCCGGATCCCTGATGGAGCCGGAAGTGCTGGAAGCGATCAATTCGACTGCGCACGATTTCGCCAACATGTACGAACTGCAGGACAAGGTAGGCGCGAAGATCGCCGAAATGTTGCGATGCGAAGCAGCTATGGTGACGTCGGGTGCGGCCTGTGCCATGACGTTAGCCACGGCCGCCTGCATCACTGGGATGAATGAAGACCTGATCAACCAGCTTCCGAACCTTCCAGGACCACAGAAGGAAGTGATTATACAAAAGTCGCATCGTTACTTGTTCGATCAGGCGGTGCGAAGTGCCGGCGTGAAATTGGTTGAAGTTGAAGGTGAAGAAGAAATGGAACGGGCATTTAATGCAAACACGGTCATGGGCCTTTTCTTCAATGCAGCCTCAAAGCACAGTGTCTCCCACGAATCCTTTGTCGCCATTTGCCGTCGACACAATATCCCAAGTTTCATCGACGCCGCCGCAGACGTTCCGCCGGTTGACAATTTGTTCAAGTATCAGAAGATGGGATTCGACCTGGTGACATTTTCCGGCGGCAAAATGATACGCGGGCCCCAGAGCACGGGGTTGCTGTTCGGGCGCAAAGATCTGATTGAGGCGGCGAAGCGTAATCACAGTCCTCACGAATGCCCCATTGGACGCCCGATGAAGGTCAACAAAGAGGAGATGTTCGGCATGTATGCCGCCCTCAAGGCCTACCTGGAAAAGGATCATAAAAAGGAATGGGAAATGTGGCTCACCCGTGCCCGGCGTATAGGATCGGCACTGGAAAGTGTCCCTTCCGTTCGCCATGAGATCTACATTGAACCAGGGCCTGCCAATGCCTTCCCAAGCCTCGACGTCAGTTGGGACGCTTCAAAAGTAAAAATCACGCCGACCGAAGTGCGCGATGCCCTGCTCAACGGTAAACCCGCCATTGCGACAGGCGGCGGTGCCCGCGACAAGCTCCGGTTGGGGGTAGTGCTGCTTAAGCCCGATCAGGTAGACGTGGTCGCCAGGCGAACGCGTGAGATCCTCGAAAACGCCGTCGTTTGATTTGCCTATATTCACGGCATGACTATCGGCGTTGATCTTGGCGGCACAAATATCCGTGCCGGAATCCGGTCGGGCGATGCAGTAACCGGGTTCAGGCAGGTAACACTTCGGGACAAGGACTCCCTCGACAGCACATTGCAACAACTGAAAGACCTGATCCGGCCGTTGGTAAGCAGCGAGATCGAGTCCATCGGCGTTGCTGTTCCCTCCGTCGTCGATGCAGTACAGGGCGTGGTGTACAATGTTGTGAATATCCCGTCATGGGAACGCGTGGAACTCAAAGCTATACTGGAAGCAGAATTTGGTTTGCCGGCGGCCGTGGAGAACGATGCCAATTGTTTTGCTCTTGGCGAGTACTACCACGGCAAGGCGAAAGGTCTTCAGCATGTTATTGGTGTCACATTGGGAACGGGAGTTGGCGCGGGCCTGATTCTCGACGGAAAGATCTACAGGGGTAGCAACGGCGGCGCAGGCGAAGTGGGGTACCTCAACTACCGCAACCGCGACTTCGAGTTTTACGGGGGCAGCTTCTTTTTTGCTGAAGTTCATGGAACGAACGCGCTGGATCTGTACAACGAGGCGGTAGCTGGCAGTCCGAATGCGCTTCGCATATGGGAGGTTTACGGGATGCACATCGGCAACCTGGTTAAGTCGCTGGTCTATGCGTACGACCCCGATGCGATCGTGTTCGGAGGCTCCATCACGAACGCGTTTGATTTTTTTCTGCCTTCGTTACGCGAGACGATTGCGTCGCATTTCCACTTTCCCCGCTCCATGGAGCGCTTGCGGATATTGCGGTCTGAGAATGAACATATCACGCTCCTGGGCGCGAGTTCCCTGGTGAAAGGTAATCGGTAATCGGTGCGTTATTCAATATTCAATCCTTCAACCCTTCAATTCTTTCTCCATGTCCCGTAACGCCGCTATCGTCATCCTGATCCTCGTCGTCTTCTTCGTGATCTCCTTTCTTACGAACATTTTGGGGGCGATCATACCGGATATAATCGGCAGCTTTGACCTGAGCGTCGGCCTTGTCGGGTTCCTGCCTTTCTCGTTCTTCGTAGCGTATGGTGTTATGTCCATACCTGCGGGTCTGCTTCAGGAGAAATACTCCGGAAAGCGCGTCATGGTACTGGCGTTTGCATTGTCCTTCGTAGGAGCAATCCTGTTCGCACTGATACCGAAGTTTGGCGTGGCGCTTCCATCTTTATTCATGATCGGAATAGGGATGGCGATGCTCCAGGTTGTAATTAACCCGTTACTCCGCGTTGCGGGAGGGGAGAAGCATTTCGCCTTTAACTCCGTGTTGGCTCAGCTTTTTTTCGGCGGCGCTTCGTTTCTTAGTCCGCTGCTGTACAGTTACATCGTGACGAACATCCACACAGACAACACGTCGCTGCTCATTCGGATCTGCAATTCGCTGGTACCTGAGGAACTCGGATGGGTGTCACTGTATTGGATTTTTGCGGCCATATCGCTGGTCATGGTGGTGGTGATCGCTGTTGTTCGATTCCCTGAGGTCGAGTTGAAAGACGATGAACGCGTTGAAACAGGCGGCGCGCTGCGTGCGCTGTTGGCGGATCGTTATGTGATATTGTACTTTATCGGCATCTTCTGTTACGTCGGATCGGAACAGGGCATCGCCAATTGGGCTTCGAAATTCCTTCAGGATTATCATGGCGTCGATCCTGCGACGAAAGGGGCTTCTGTTATTTCTAATTTTTGGGGTCTCATGACCGTCGGATGCGTGTTAGGGTTGCTGTTGCTGAAGCTTTTCGACAGCAGAAGAGTGCTCGTGCTTTTTACCGCATGTGCTATGCTTTCTTTGCTTGCTGCACTTTTCGGCACGACGACCATGGCCGCACATGCATTTCCTTTGTGCGGCTTTTTTGCGTCGGTCATGTGGTCGATCATTATTTCGCTGGCGCTTAACTCGGTGTCGTCGCACCACGGAACATTTGCCGGCATCCTGTGCACGGGCATTGTCGGCGGCGCCATCGTTCCCCCGATAATCGGCGGTCTTGCCGAACTGGTGGGCCTTCGTTTCGGTATGGCCTTCCTTTTCCTTACCCTCGGTTATGTGTTTAGCGTAGGTATTTGGGCGAGGCCGCTGATTAAGAACCAAACGATACGTTAGAATGTGTTGAAGTGTTGAAGTACTGCCCATTGGCCTCTGCCCACTATTCCTTATCTTGAATCATGAACCACTCCACGTTCCTTTCAATTCTTTCCATCTCGCTCCTTTTCCTCTCCTGTGGAAAACAAAAAGAAGATCAGGCTTCGGGCGTGACTGCATTCACCGGCGCTACCGTCTGGGACGGTGCAGGCAGCGATCCTATTCCAAATGGTGTAATGGTTGTGCGTGATGGAAGAATTGTATCTGTGGGCCCAGCTGAAACCACAGATATTCCTGATGGCGCGGAACACATTGACCTTGCTGGCAAGTGGATCATCCCCGGGATCATCAACGCCCACGGGCATGTCGGAAATGTGAAAGGTCTTGAAATGGGCCATTATTCGGCCGAAAATATACAGCATCAGCTGGAAGTGTACGCGAAATATGGCATCACAACGGTGGTGAGCCTGGGCGACGACCGTCAGCAGGCGGAGTCGTTCCGCGCGGTAAACGACACAACTGCCGGCCGACCCTATGCGAGGTTGTACATTGCTGGTGACGTCGTCAGCGGTACAACACCGGAGGCGGCTTTAGCTATGGTCGACAAAGATGTTGAGATGGGTGTAGACTTCATTAAGATCCGGGTAGATGACAATCTTGGACAGACGGCCAAAATGAGTCCGGAAATTTATCGCCCCGTAATCGATCGTGCGCACAACCAGGGAATGAAGCTCGCCGTACACCTGTATTACCTTGCCGACGCAAAAGACCTTCTGCGTTCGGGCGCAGATTTCATCGCACACAGCGTCCGCGATACAATCGTGGATGATGAATTCATAGCCTTGATTAAGGAAAAGCACGTGTGCTACTGCCCGACGCTTACGCGTGACCTATCCACATTCGTCTATGAAACAAGACCTGACTTCTTCGACGATCCGTTTTTCCTGAAGGAAGCAGATACCGCTGTTGTCCGTCAGTTGGAGGACCCGCAGCGGCAGGAACAGATCAGGAACAGCGTTAGTGCCCAGACCTACAAACGAGCTCTTCAAACCGCCTTGAAGAACCTGGGAATCCTCGCAGACAACGGCGTGACCATCGCGTTCGGCACGGACAGCGGAATGCCGGGTCGTTTCCAGGGATACTTCGAACACCTCGAGATGGAGTTAATGACTGAGGCGGGGCTGACCCCAAGGCAGGTTCTCCTCGCTGCTACACGGGATGCTGCCCACTGCCTGGGCCTGGAAGGAGTGGGTACGCTGGAGGTGGGGAAGTGGGCGGACTTTGTTGTACTTGACGCCGATCCGCTGGAAGATATCACCAACTGCAGACGCATTCATGGTGTGTGGATCGGCGGAAGCCCGGTGAATCAGTGAACGGCTGCATTGCAGTAGCGGATCAGCTTGAGCAGATCCTCTCTCTTTCGAACTGATATATCCTCACTGTCGGCAAAGTTGGCAAGCGCCTGACGATCGCCGGGCAGATCGGCCAACAGCCTCTTAAGGTTGGTAACACGGGTAAGCAGCCCTCCGGTTCTTTGGTAGAAGTACATCTCGGGCATACGGGTATATCGGGCCGGCGTTGCTTTCGACTCCAACGCCTGTGGTGGCCTTCCTTGCTGAAAGGCGACCCTGTGCCGAACCATCAGCATCACCTCCCCGCTGTCCAGCAGTTCGTAGTATCCCCAGCGCTGGCTTCCGTCTTCACCACCGACTACCAGGCGAAGCTTGCCGATGTCGACGCGAACGATTTGCGGGACTGGATCGAGCCAATAGGTCTGGTTATTTTGGCGGAATTCAATGACGTCGGCGTGAATGTTATACCGCATCTCGATGTCGGGAAATACGCGTTTCGCTGTGATCACAGTACCCTTGGTGAATTCTTCGGTCATGTAAGGACTGCCTTCGACCGGGTGATCTGCATCTTCACGAAGAACGTCTTTCGCGGTTTGAATCAGGAGGTGGTCGTGAATGTTGGCGCCAGTACCGGCGGCGGGTCCGCGGGTTTGGCCCTGTGCCGTTAACACATGGGTGACCAATAAGGCAGCGACGAGAAGGGGGGATCTACTTAACATTGTTTTGGGTCAGGTCCACCCAAAAATAACGAAAACATTTCGGAGCCTATTTGGTGACGGGCGGATGGATGACGTTACCGTTGGCAGCATATTTGTTTGTCATACAACCTGAAATCGTAGAGCTTGTGAGCAGGAAAGGCTCCGGATTTGCTGCATGCCGGGGTTCACAGGATGAACGTCGCAGATGACCCAGAACATGCATGCATTTGTATCCGGTTATTTACCAGAGTGTGGAAATTTTCCACATATTTGCCTCCGAACCGAATGCTCGCAACAGAAATGCATGAATTCTGTTACTTTTTCAGCTTACGTGATATCGGTAAGTCAGGCATAAGTATTTTGGCCACGGCGACAGAAAATAATCATCAACCAAACATATGACCATAAAAATGATACGACTGCTTAGAAGTTCTTCACGACTGATCGTAATGACCATGATCCTCGGCATGGTGGCTGTGGGATCAGGTTGTAAGAGTAAGAAAAAAGCAATGGAGGCCGCTGCTGCCGAAAAGGCCAGGCTTGAGCAAGAAGCAGAAATGAAACGACAGCAAGAGGAGGCGTCCCGGCGTGAAGCTGAAGAACGGGCCCGCCGTGAAGCAGAAGAACGGGCAAAGGCAGAAGCAGCTGCACCGCGCGAAAAGCTGGAACAATATTTCCGAACAATTGCTGGTTCCAACAATGCGGCATCCGCTAACCGCAGCATATCCGAAGCGCTCACTTTGTTTGCTTCCGACGAGACCCCGGTTCTTATCGTAATCAGCGAATCCGGAGGTACCAAGGATTACGACCGCCCGACGACGATCAAGCAGTACCTGGAATACCTCAAGGATACGGGGAAGAATGTAAACCGGATCGGCAATGTGCAATACGACAACACCGGAAAGATCACCGAACTGGAGTTGATAAAATAATCTCGCATACCATTCTAAAATTCAAATCCGTCATGATTCACCATAAGAATATTCTCACGCTTCTGTTCATCCTCTCTGCATTTGCCAATGCTACCGCCCAGAGTGCCGACATCAGCCCCGAAAGGAAACAGGCGATCGACTCCCTCGCGCTGGAGAAGGTACGTGACCTGAGCAAGTACATCAGTATCATCGGAAACAAGAATACACCGTTCTCCGAAGCAAGCCGGGTTATGGACCGCGCCGAAGAGTTGTTTGCGCCCGATGCCGAGATGGGAGTTTCGTCATTGAACCGGAAAGAAATCGCGTACTACAAGGTCAGGAAATATTTTGAACGCCTCATCGCGCTCAATTATGATCGCGTCACGATCCAATGGTATGACATTCATTACATCAGTGACCTGGAACGACAACCCGACGGCCGTTATGTCGGTGTGGTCACGATCTATCAGCGCTTTGAAGGTGTATCGGACGATGGCCTTCGGTACCGTGATACGACGAAGAAGGATATCACCATCTACGTGGAGCGGAAACGCACCCAAATTTCGGGCCGGGTAGTTGAGTTCTGGGATGTGCTGTTGGGCGATATCCGGGTGACGGAAACAAGCGCATGAGAGGGGTAGCACTGATTTTCTTGCTTTTGGCTGCGGCGCCGGTCTGCCACGTTCAGGCACAACTCGCCCAGGAGGACGAGAGCAGACTGTACGCCCAGACGAAGCAGGTCAATCAGTTCTTCCGACGATTCAACGGAGAGGAAGACGAAAAGGGTGAACGGTATTATCCACGCGACCGCCTTTACCGCAGTCCGAAACTGCGTCGCAAATACCTAGGAATCCTTTTCGACGCTTCCAATAACAGCATCAGCAATGAGCTCAAGGTCGAGTTTGCAAAGGATGTGCTGGACAAGGATGAACCGGTGATCCTGGACTTCCACGGCGGAAACTGGTTTTCCGAAGTACACACGACCTTTACCTATAACGGAAAGCCGGAATCGGTGATCCTGTTCATGGAACTTGAAAAGGACCACCTGGGCACCAAGTGGGTGATCACCCACGTCCATGCGGATATGTTCGAACCCTATTTCGGACGTGATACGACACGCGTCGGCCGGTTCCTGCATCCCCTAAGCCATGAGCTCGATTTCATGAACCTGAGAAAGGCGTTCATCAATCCCGACAGCGTGAGTCAATTCACGAGCAAGAAGTTCCGCCCGGATCACCTAACCCTTTTGCTCTATGAAATAAAGAAGGGCAATATGAAATTTCAGACCATTTCGGAAGTGAAGTTCCACTTCTTCCAGGTCGACGGGTGGTACTTCGAACTGTCCCAATTCAACAGACCCGGCTACAATACCGGGTGGCTCATATCGAACCTCGTAAAGGTTAACAACGAAAGCGAAAAGGCAACGTTGCGCCGGTACCTGTACTACGAACTGGCAGCAAAATGAAGCTAATGCCTGGTGAGGCAAAGGAGAATCCCATGACACCTGCAACGCGCTGGATCACAGTTTTTCTTCTGCTCGCAGCCTCCATCGGCGGTGTGCACGCACAGCGACCCGATCCGGCCGAGCACGAACAGAAGGTTCGTGACATTGTGGCGTTCCTGCAATATGTGCTGAACACAATCGGAAGCAAGGAAACGTCCGCGCGCGACAAGGACGTGCTCATTAAGGAAAGCTACACAAAGATCTTCCGTGACAACAAGGTCCAGATTGAAGACGACCTTGACGAGAACCGCAGCGTCATCACGAACAAAGACGTCCAGGCCTATCTCAAGGATGTCGACTTCTTCTTTGACGACGCCGAATTCGAATTCACCATCCGCAGCATCAAGGGCGAAGAAAACGCCAACGGTGAACTTTTCTATAAGGTAACCACGGCGCGAAACCTTAAGGCCACCACGGTAGGAGGGAAGCAAATAAACAAGACCATTCCCCGGTATATCGAAATCAATTACAACCCGGACGACCAGGATCTGAAGATCGTCAGCATGTACACCAATGTGTTCGACGAGTCGAAGGCACTCAAGACCTGGTGGGCACAGTTGTCATACGAATGGCAGTCGGTGTTCAAAAGACGCCTCGGTATTACAGCCGACAGCGTCACGCTCGACGAAATCAAGAACATCACCTCAATCGACGCGCTGGATCTCAGCGACAACAAGTTTCTCCGAACCATAGAACCGCTTGCCGAACTGTCTAACCTCAAAACGCTCGACCTGTCAGGAACGGGCATCACCGATCTGACACCAATCCGGAATCTGACGGGTCTGACGGATCTTGACATTTCACAAACAAGCATAACGGATCTAACACCGCTGAAATATTCGGACAAGCTTACCCGCCTCGTGCTCGCCCGCACGCCCGTTAACGATCTGACCGTAGTAGGCCAGATGCCCGCGCTGGAAACGCTGGACATCAGCGGCACAGGGGTGCTCGATATTAGTCCACTTTCTTCCTGTACATCGCTGAAATACCTTCTCATGGCGGCGGCGCCCATTTCGGATCTTAAGCCACTGACGGCGCTGATTGGGCTCGTGGAGGTCGATGCGTCACAGACCCTGGTCCGCGACCTTGCGCCTCTGTCAGGACTGACTCAACTCGAGATCCTGAGCCTGGACAGCACCTATTTCGCGGACATCAGTGCGCTGGCAACACTCGAGAACCTTAAAGTTGTATCGCTG